>JABWAK010000043.1 GCA_013361065.1 Bacteroidota bacterium | reverse complement strand
AACTGTCGATCGCCCGTACGGGAGCACGCAGATCGTGGGAGACGGAGTAGTTGAACGATTCGAGCTCACAGTTCGCTTCATGCAGCTCCGCAGTCCGTGCCTTCACCCTCTGTTCCAGCTCCTCATTGAACTTCCGGATCTCCTCCTCGGCCCGTTTCTGTTCGGTCAGGTCCCGGATGATCATGTTCGTCCGTTCACGGCCGGACTGGTCCCGGAAGATGTTCGTCGAACAGAACCCGGGGAACTTCGATCCATCCTTCCGGACGAAAGTGAGCTCGCCCTGGAACGAACCGGTCTTCTTCCGAAAGGAGACGGCGGCACTCAGCCGGATATCAGAAGCGTCCGTAATGCCGGTTCTGCCGGCAGCGGTCAGTTCTGTTTCGGTCATGCCGAACATGCGGCAGGCAGCCGGGTTGGCGGAGATGATCGCGCCGTTCGGGTCTGTCAGCAGCACGGCTTCACCGCTATTCTCGAATAACAATCCATAAAGAGCTTCCTGGTCGCGGAATTGTCCTTCCGCCTGCATCCGGCTTTCGCGTTCACGTTCCAGAGTGTGCATCTGATGGAGGATGAAGAGATAGAGCAGGGCGCCGGTTGCCACAACGAACGCCAGTCCTTTGTATGTTTGCAGCCGGTTCAGTGTGTCGATATCGGTCGTGAACAGTAGCAGAAGATGATCGGAGAAGAGGATGTACAGTGCGGCAACGGTGATGTACAGCACCATGGTCTTGAGCGGAATGGATTGTAACGATCGCATGGATACTCGCTGTTGGTGTCGAGTTGCTCTCGGAGGAGGCGGCATTGCCGGATGTGCTGTCTCCATCGTATTCTGCAGGGATATAAAAGTGTAGAGAAGTATCGGAAAAGAAGCAACCAGTTATATTCAAATCAGTTATTAATATCTGATTTGAGACAAAGAACCAAAGCAAAATGACAGTATGTACATCGCTGATGCCGTCCAGTCGTTTATACATCGTTTGGACTTTTGGATGTGACTTGGTTTGTATATCTATCCCTCGGAATCATGGGCTAGGTTGCCGAGGTGCTGGCTTGATTTGTGATAATTGGTGTATCGTTAAGCCTTATTTTTTTCTGGCTGTCCAGAAGAGAATTTTGACCTGCTCCCCCAAAGCTGATCCAATGTGATATTTTGGATCGACATGAAAGGGGCCTGCCATGCTACGAAAGATCCACACCGCAGGACAGATTATTGCAACATTCCGCGAAACAGAAGTCCGCGATAACTAGGGGACATCAATCGCAGAATGTGTACGACAGTTAGGCATTAGCGACATGACATATTTCCAATGGCGGAAAGAATACGGCTGCCTCGGTGTTGATCATACTCAACCATCCGGTGAGAACAGTCTCGTAACATCATTCAATATGCTTCGGTGGGGAACGGTATAGGACTCTCCGAATTCCCTTAAGTATATTGTACGGTGGGCTACAATTTATTCAAATAAAAAACCCAAGTTTTTACTTTGGTTTTTTGGTGGACTGCCGTTCATATTTGAGAAATTATTCTCGTTCCGCAATCTCAGTATTTTCTCTTCCTAAAGGAGATTGGATCATGGATAATTACTATTTCGCCTGAAGAGGTGCTTTCTTCCATCTACCCCATGCAACAAACAGGGCGGCAAGCATAATGATGGCATTCATTCCGATCATCGGCGCCTCACCTCGAGACAGATGAAAGGGAATGGACAACAGGAGGATTGTAGCAAGTCCCGCCGCAGCCTATATGGAGAGCCGGGGTTTGATGCGAAGCAGCGACGGCAGCAGCACACCAATACCGCCAAGAAGCTCGGAGATACCGATGAACCTGACCAGAGCCATAGGGACACTCCCGGTCCACGGCATCATCGCTGAAAGGGTTTCGATAGGCATGGTGGTTTTCATGAACCCGGACATCAGGAACATGGCCGCCAGGAGAACTTGAACTGCCCATAAAGAGAAGCGCAGCATCGGTGAAGAAGACGTGTTTTCCATTGTATTGCTCCATTCTTGTGTATAAATATGATTGAATGAACGATACAAAGATACATCAGCGTCACGATTGGGAACGATGAGGTGTGATAAAAAAAGCGTTGATGTAGATCAACGCTTTTCTGGGGCGGGGGATTACTTTTTCCCTGAGCCGGCTCTGATGCGGCTGAGAGTTTCCTTGGTCATGCCAAGGTAGGAGGCGATGATATGTTGCGGGAAACGTTGGAAAAACTCAGGATATTTTTTGTGGAGATCATGATACCGCTCTTCGGCTGTAAGGGTGTGGGCGGCATGCACTCTTTTGATGAGATGAAAGGAATGTTTTTCAGTGAGCACGTTCATCATCTCGTTGATGAAGGGCTGACGGCTCAGTGTATTGAGAAAATCCTCTCTGCCCGCCAACAGGACCTCGACATCTTCAACTGCTTCAATATTGTACGGTGATGGAGTGCCGGTCATAAAACTTTCCCGGTCGCCCACCCACCAGTGTTCAATGAACAATCCGATGATATTTTCTTTCCCCGATTTATCGACCGTATACTGCTTACAAGCACCGCGGACAATGAATCCGGCGAACCTGCACACTTCTCCTTCCTGCAGCATATACTGGTGTTTGCGCAATTTTTTTGGCTTGAATACGCTTTCAAGCAGGTGTTCATCCTTTTCTGATAAGGTCTTCCCGAGCGCGTTGTTGATGTATGCTATTAATGTATCGTGCATGGTCTCTGACAAAATTATTCTGATAAGTATGATGCAATGAGACTAGTCGTGTTTGTTTAACTGCTGTCAAGTCCAGAACCGTTGCGACCGAATTCCCATTGTTGCATCATTGCGGCGACAGGTTTTCTGAGGTTATCCTACAGCACCAAAGCACGAGATGTGTGAAAGAATACTACCCCTGCACACTATACGCTAATTTGGGTCCAACGAATATACCATTTCAACAAGGATCTCGCAATGTCGGAAGAAGTTTAATGCATCAATGTTTTGGACCGCTGTGTTTCTTGTTCCGACAACCCCTGGAATTTGAATCGTGTCCGTTTTAACCGATGAGTATGCGTTGGAGATATCGCAGTATTGCCGGTCGCAAAAGAAGACCAAGAAGGCCTTTTTGATTACAGTGTAGGTGAGTTTGGCTGCTTCCTTCGCTTCAGAAGCGTTGGCGGGGTGATAGACCCCCCGGCCTAATCCGTGCCAGGCTAATTTGCCGGTATAGAACATCGAAACACGATTGCCTCGTTATTCATGGTTGTGTGCTGTGGATCTTCCATATATGGAAAGAAAAATTATATACCGGGCTAACCTTTCTATTGCCAGACATAGGAGTATGAAAATATGCTTAAAGCAGGTAGATTAAAAGGAGAATTAGGTATGAGCGTAATTTACATCATTCATTCTACTACTTATATTATTCTAAATACTCCAAGCTTATCACGGAAGAATATTGCAATCCATTAAATTCACTATAGGAAATAATACCATATCTTCCTCAAAGCAAATATGCGAACATCATTTGTAATAATTGTTTTATCGTTAGGCCTAATTGTTCTCTGTGGCTGCCCCGAAAAGTATGATAATGAAAATCAAAATTCGGTGAACAGTATTTCCACCACACATTCCTTTGTCACGAATGGGATAAATCCATCGGTGTCACCAAGCAATGCTTTATTAGCTTTTTCAATTAATGGAGAAATTTATATATCTGATACATCGGGGATTGTAAAAAAGAAATTAACAAACACCAGTACTTATGAATTTATGCCACGATGGCACCCAAGTGGCAGCAGCATTGGCTTTATTAGAATGTTCGATACTATAAATGGTTATGGTGAATTAATATTAAAGGATACAGCTACAGGTTTAGAAACTATTATTGATATGATTCTGTTAAAGAATGAATTTATGCTCTCTCCAAATATTACACACCCAATTTGGAGTTTCTCTCCTAATGGTGAGTATGTTTCATTGATAAGTAATTCAGGCGACTCAACATTCTTGAATAGTTATTCCATTCAGAATGGAAACAAGATAAAATCGATTCTAACTAGTAGTAATTATCTTCACGACCGATCTTGCTTTGACTATTCATCATCTGGTAATTTGATTTATTTTATTGCCAACGATTCAAATAATGTAAATTATTTGTACTACATGGATATATCAAGTAATGACAAACCGAAGATAATTGAAAACTCATTCTTCTCTATGTTTCCTAGCCGATTGCATCATCGTAATGATATTGGTGTTAGTATCGCAGGCTCACCGTATGTTGTTTTCGATACAAATTCAGAAATAATTGAAAAACATTATTTAATCGGAGCAAATCCAAAGTGGTCACACGATGGCCGTTTTATTTTATCTGAAGTGTTTTCTGTCCGAAGTGGAGCAAATGGATTTAAATACTCAACTTTAACTATTAAAGATGTTGGTGCTAATAAAATGTATCGACTAACAACGGATGGCGATATTGATAAACATAATTATTTCTTTGAGTGGGACGGCACTTCCCGCAACATATACTATCAAAAAAATAATTCCATTTGGAAAGTACACATTACTATTTGAAAGGCATTAAATATAACTATGCTCATTATTAGAAGTACTTTTTATCACACCACCATAGATGCTCACACATGACCAAATTATCATCGAAGCCTTCAGATAGTACTGCAATACAACTACATTAATTCTCTGCTACAACAATCAATCATAATAATGTGGCAAGAGATGAAGAAAAGAGGAATCGAAATATCGAACTCCAAAGAACTTTAACCGACTGTAACCAGTGATAGATTCCCTTACGTCTGAGCCTTTCGATATATCCTGCCCTCGAAACTGAATACTAATAGTCACATCTTTTTATCAGGTATTTTTAATTTATTGACCCTTTCTGCGATTTTTTCGAACAGAAGTGATCCTGGTATAGTAATACTGGAATTTTAGTAGCCTTTTTATATGCAGAGTGATTGATCTTGATAGCGGAAGGATCGCAACGCTATCAATTGGGGTAGCCGCAGACAGACAAATGGGTGACGAATGGATGAAAATAACGTCAGTATCATAAGGTCATAAGCACAAAGATCTTATGGACCATATATGGGGGAGATAATCATTACGGTTACATTACGTAGAATCATTTGTGCCAATTCGGCCAGCGATCCGAAAATGGCCAACGAGCGGTTTTTGTGAGTTATAGCCTCTATTACAATCCCGATGTGGTGTGTAAGGAACGCTGTTGGTGATTGGTAGTCAAATTCAGCATCCCGTTTACCCGCCGTCTTTTGGGCGGGCCATGCTCTTATGCGGGACCAGTTGAACTGCCATAAAACACAAAAGCCCAAGTTTCCCTGGGCTTTTGTGGACTCCCGCTAAAAGAAAAAGCCAAGGCGGGATGTCGCCAATTGTGAAAATGATGGGCTCCAGTTGTAGGACTTCCCGCCTGCCCTTAAGAATATTTTTACGGCGGGCAGGGAACTGCCAATTCGGTTTGCGAATATTATAATGAGCTGTTGCCAAAATCAGCATCCGGGCAATTTCCCCGAGTTCAGATATCGTCAAAATAATAACGCCACAGCCCATGGATTCATCCATGGGCTGTGGCGTTTGTGGACGTTGTAGGACTTGAACCTACGACCTTTCGCGTGTGAGGCGAACGCTCTGAACCAACTGAGCTAAACGTCCAATAGTTAAATATACGCAACTATTGCTGTTTCTGCAAATGTAAATTCGTGATCAGTTCGAGTACACAATTCTACAATGTGAGAAACTCCCGTTAGGGAAGGGATAAAAATCAATCCAATTCCCGCACGGAAGAGGTGGCATCCTTTTTGTTCCTCCCTATAGTACCATCAAAGAGGAGGAGTATCATGGACTGGGTTGTTGGGATCATCGCTTACTGTGCACTACTGCTGATGTTCGTCCGTTCCGGACAGTTTCTGAAATCCTGCGACGATACGATGCGGGAATTCTCCATGAAACAATGAACCATCTGCGCGGCCGATCGCAGATCAGCAGCCGCCTGAGACCTTCTTCACCAATTTCACCGGCTTCACACTGGCATTCTTTGCCTCAGCGATCATCGCTGCCAGCTGCGCGCTTGCCTTTGACCGGAACCGTTCGGTATCCTTTGCCTGCAATGCATCCATGACCGGACTGTGCTGCTGTGCTGCCGCATATTGACACGCCGATCCGGACATGGTGCGCGTCACCATCGTTCCGAGAAATTGCTCCATCCCGCCGCATAAAACCGTGATATTCTCATACCCTAATTCCATGGCCAGCAGTGCTGCCGTACGCGCTTCCGTTTCATTCTTGCCGACGAAGATCTTCCGCTTGTGCTTGTTCCCCAGCACCTCGCTGAACTCCTTCTGGAAGAGCTGACGCCCGCTGATGTTCACTGCACCCGGCAGCATGCCTCCGGCGAACTCCGACTCGGATCGGACATCGATAATAGCGATCTTCGGGTCCCGGTCGATGATGCGGAAGGCCAGTTCATCCATGGTCGTCTCTTTGACGGGATGCGACTGCAGGAATTCATCGGTTCCGACCTTGGCCAACATACGGTCCTTGTAATCAGGGAGGAAGAGCAGCACAACACCCACCGCCAGCACGGCGATACCGGCGTACCGGTGCATGGTGTGGTCGAACGATCCGGCCGGCCCGTCGGGTGCGACCTTCTTTTCGATGATGGTGGTCATGATGAATGCCCCGACCGCCACCGCGATGAGAGCGAAGGCGAAAAGCCCCTGGGAGATGCCGAGGGAGGTGAAGATGCGGATGTTGCCGAGGAAGTCCGCATTGGTGATCCCTTCGAACCAGGGATAGAGCTCGCCGTAGACGAACACGCCGATCAGACCGCCCCCAACGAAGACCATCGCATCGATCTTGCCGATCGCCATGCCGGCCACACTCGTGCCGGGACAGAACCCTCCGATGATGAAACCGAATCCCATAATGACGCCGCCCAGAATGGCCGCCTGGAGATAGGTCGGATTGATATACATGAAATCGGTATCGAGCCATCCCAGATAGCCGAGGATGATCACGCCGCTCATCGCCGTCACCCCTGCGGTAAAGAAGACCCGCAGAACGGTGAAGTCATATCCGTAGAAAACCCCGGCAAGTTTGCGGGAGGATGAGAACCCGGCCTGTTCAAGGATGAATCCGAACGCGATACCGAGAAGCAGAGCAACGATCAGATTCAGCTCTTCAGAGATGAGATTAGGAACTAAAGGGAACATAACTACCTCGTAGGATAAATATAAAGAGATATTAGATACTCGATACTGGATCCAGTATCCAGCATCAAGTATCAACCATCATTTCAGATCCATAATTTTCTAAAAAAATACGCGATCGCATACCCAGTCCCGAAGATCCCCATCATGGTGATGATGCCGCCGGTGGAGAGGACCGCCATGCCGGTCAGTGCAGCGCCGCTGGTGCAGCCGCGGGCGAACTGCGCACCGAGACCGAAGAGCAGTCCGCCGATGAGGGCGAAACCGAGACGCATCGTGTTGGTGATGCGCGGTCCTTTCTCGATGGTGAACGTCAGCCGGTCCGAGACCACGCCGGAGAGGAACCCGCCGATGATCACGCCGAGCACTTCGAACACGAGCCAGGCCTTGAGCGGATTCTCATGCAGTGCTTTCAGATTCTCGGCATAGAAGGAGGAGGAGCGGGCATGCTCCGGTGCAACGGTGCTGACGGTTGCCACAACGGCACTTTTCAATGCGCCGCTGGCGCCGAGACCGCGTCCGGTGATGACGATGGTGGTCAGCAGGACCAGTCCCAACAGGAAACCGGCCAGGTAAGGATTCATGTATTTGGTGGGCATAAGGACCTCAATAACGAATGGTATGATCTCTAAACTTCACAGTGCGTTTGTTGTACTCTGTAGTGAATCAATGATTCAATGGATCAATGACTCAATTCCTTTGCGGCTCTTCATGTTCTATCTCTTCATATCCCGTGATCATCGCTTTCAGATTAGAGGTCGGTGTGCTGCCGGTGGTGATGAGATACAGATGCGCGATGACGAAGGTGACCAGGAAGAAAGCTCCTGCGGTGTGCAGGATCGCCACAGTCTCCAGTCCGTTGATATTCAGGCTTTGGATGCCGCTCGATTGCGGATACCGGTAGTACATATAGAGCAGTCCGGAGACGACCATTACCGGGATGACCAGGATCTTCAATGCCAGATAGACGAGCCGCTGCAGGGGATTGAGCTTGGACAGTGCGGTCTTCCGTGTGGGATGCGGGGCATTCTGGAAGATGCCGGTCAGATAATAGCGCGCCTGTGCCAGCAGGTGCTCGCGGGTCGGGAGGTACTGCTTCCATTCACCGGTGGTGAAATGCCAGAAGATGGCGAGCACGATCAGCACCAGGAACATCACCGCTGCCGTATTGTGATACGCGACCGCCTGACGGAAACCGAAGAAGGTGAGGGAGCCGTGGATCTCGAAACCGGTCAGGCCGAGGAACATGATCAGCAAGGACTGCATCCAGTGCCAGAAGCGGTTGAATCGGGAATAGACCAATTGTTTTTTCATAGGAAGATAGCCGTTCTCAGTGCAATAGTGCTGTTATTGTCGTTTTCGTGAAATGATACGGACCGATGCATGGACGCCGACACCCAGGAGCGTCAGCAGGATGGTCGCAGTGCCGATGAACTCCACCGGTGCACTGTGGTCACGCCCCGGCATATAGAAATCCTTCAGATTCGCCACCCGGCTGTTCTCGCGGGTATGGCACTCGGTGCAGCCGACCGTGTTCGTCTTGGGAGAGACCATATGATTCACCGGCCAGTACATCTCCGTGCGGACGAAAGAATAAGTGCCGCTGTAGGGCAGTCCCACATAGTCCATTCCGTGCTGGATGGAGCTGTTCCAGTCGAAGTCCTTCCAGTATCCTCCTTCACCCTCCTTCATCGCGAACGTTTTCGGCTGCACCAGATACCGGTTCACCGGATCGTACGGCTGCACGGCACGGTGGACCTTCACCGGGATGATCTTCGCGTCCGGATCGTCGTACGACCCGTGCAGTGCGTTCATCGCGATCGGTCCGCTGCTGTCGGTGACATCACCGGTCAGATAATGCGAAGCGGTGCCGTTGAACCAGACGTATTCGGGACGCACATTCGTGCCCCAGGTGAACGTCCCTTTGATGGAAGCGTACAGGATGTTGCCGAGTGAATCTTTCTCCTCATACGGTTTCCCATCCTTCATCCGTCCCGCGGTGGACCAGTCCCACGCCATCTTCGTGGCGTTCACTTTCGCATACTCGGGAATGTGGCAGGTTTGACAGGCGACCTTCACGCCGTGCTCGTTGATCACATCATCCGCATGCGGTGTGGCGGTGTGGCACTGTTCACAGGTGGAGCGGTTGCGGTTCATGGAGGAGAGGGAGTAGACCTTGCCGAGCATCTGATGCTTCTCCGCCGTGTGGCAGTCGACGCATTCCAGATTGCCGCCGTCCGTCCCCATATGCACATCCACACCGCGGTGGGTGTCGAACAGCGACTTCTCCAGATCGCCGTGCTTCACATTGTTGCCGCCGCCGCCGAAGAAGTGACAGGTGCCGCAGTTGGATTTGGTCGGCCGTCCGACCTTCTGGGCGACGACCGTCAGGTTCACGGTCGGGTCGGGCATCCCGGCGCCGGATGATTTCTTCATGTACGTATCGCTGTTATCGTGGCACGCCAGGCAGTCGACGTTCTTCGCATCGGTGAAATCGAATCCCTTGTCGCCCCAGCCGTATCCGATATGGCATTTGTTGCAGCTCTGCTCGTTCGTGTTGATGCCGATGCAGAAGTTGTTCAGGATGTTCTTCTTCCCGACATAGCGGACGCCGCGTCCTTCGATGTACTCCTCCCGTTCCCAGTTCCAGTGGGACGAGTTCATCACTTCCGTATGACGGCCGTTATGACAGTCGATACACGCCGCGGTGACATCCTGCGGCCGTGTGAACGTCCGCTGTAGCTGGGAGAATTTAGAATGGTCCACCGACGCCTTGCTGCGTTTCGAGTATTTCTCCTTGAGTTGTGCCGTATTATCGGGAGGCGCTTCCTGTTTGGTGACGGTCGCGATAAAATAGAGGGCGATGATGACCAGGGCGATGGAGGGGATCAGGTACCGTTTCATAGTGGTCTCTCGTTCGATGCGATCTGTTTCTGCAGGGTGGAGGAGACGATCATCTCCCGGATGTTGGTGCATTCGCCGGAGCGGAGGTAGACCTCGCAGAGGCGGCATTCCTGTGCTGCACAGCGTGAATGGGTATGTCCGTACGTCCAGCAGCCGCCGCTGCTCTTCGTGAACGCCGCACAGGCATTCCGTTCGGCGTCGCTGCACCCGATGATATCCCAGCACGGCACCATTGCCTGCATCCGTTTGATGCCGCCGATGCTGATCTTCTCATCATTGATGGCGTGGCGGATACATTCGATGCGCCGGATGTCCGACTTAGAATAGAGGCGCTGGCGGCCCGGGGTCTTGTGGACGATCAGCAGCCCTTCGGATTCATAGAGACGGAGGGTCTGGACGGAGACGCCGAGCATCACGGCAGCTGTGCCGATCGGAAAACAAGGTGTATTGTCGTTATCAGTGGTCATACCTACATTTATAATTGGCAACTATTGTGCCATCTGAGTAACAGTGGAAGACCTTCGTATTTCGGCGAATTTCTTCGCTTTATTGACAAAACAGGACGGGAAAATTCCTATCATTGGAAATAAGAACGATCGGTCCGCTAAATTTCTCTACATTTTCGTCCGGAAGCGCGAATCGGATTAATGGCACTGAAATTGCAGGAGAACCCGGTGACTTTTTGATTCTACACTAAGAAAGGACGCGTTATGGCAAAATATGTTTATAGCTTTGGAAACGGACGTGCCGAAGGTAAGGCACAAATGAAATCACTGCTCGGCGGTAAGGGCGCGAACTTGGCGGAAATGACCAATATCGGTCTGCCGGTCCCTCCCGGATTCACCGTCACGACGGAGGTCTGCACATACTATTATGCGCATAACCGTCATTATCCCACCACACTGGCAAAAGAGGTCTACCTCGCGATCCAGAAACTGAACAAGCAGATGAAAGCGAAATTCGGCGATCCGAAGAATCCGCTGCTTGTCTCCGTCCGCTCCGGCGCCCGTTCCTCCATGCCCGGTATGATGGACACGATCCTCAATCTTGGTATGAACGAGGTCGTTGCCGAAGGACTCATCGAGAAGACGAAGAACCCGCGTTTCGTATACGACTCGTACCGCCGGTTCGTGCAGATGTACGGCGATGTGGTGATGGGTGTGCGTCCCAAAGGGAAGCAGGATACCGATCCGTTCGAAGCGATCATCGAACACAAGAAGAAAGCCCGCAAGATCCATCTCGATACCGACCTGACCACCGAGGACCTGAAGGACCTCGTCCGCCTCTTCAAGAAGGCGATCAAACAGAACACCGGCAAGGATTTCCCGGAGGATCCGGAAGAGCAGCTGTGGGGAGCCATCGGCGCCGTGTTCGGTTCCTGGAACAATGAACGCGCCATCGCATACCGCAGGATGAACGGCATCCCGAGCGCATGGGGCACGGCCGTGAACATCCAGGCGATGGTCTACGGCAACATGGGCGAGAATTCCGGTACGGGCGTTGCCTTCACGCGCAATGCCGCCACCGGTGAGAACGAGTTCTACGGCGAGTATCTGATGAACGCACAGGGCGAGGATGTCGTTGCCGGTATCCGCACGCCGCTGCCGATCAGCGAGCTCAAGAAGGCACGTCCGGTCATCTACAAGCAGCTGGACAACATCCGGAAGAACCTCGAGAAGCACTTCCGCGACATGATGGACATCGAGTTCACCATCCAGGAAGGGAAGCTCTACATGCTGCAGTGCCGCGCCGGTAAACGCACCGCACTGGCAGCCATCCGGATCGCGATCGATATGGTGAAAGAACGTCTCATCGACGATAAGGAAGCACTGAAACGCATCGAACCCGATGCTCTGAACCAGCTCCTCCGTCCGGTCTTCGACCTGAAGGAGAAGGAAGCGGCCGTGAAGAGCGGACGCCTGCTCGCGAAAGGCCTGCCGGCCGGTCCGGGCGCTGCTACGGGACGCATCGTCTTCTCCGCACCGGATGCCGAGGAGTGGAAGGACCGCGGCGAGCATGTGATCCTCTGCCGTACGGAAACCTCCCCCGAGGACATCAAAGGAATGAACGCTGCCGAAGGTATCCTGACCGCATTCGGCGGCATGACCTCCCACGCCGCCCTGGTGGCGCGCCAGATGGGCAAGGTCTGTATCGTCGGCTGCGCCGCGATCGAGGTCGACTACATGTCGCACTCCATGAAGGTGAACGGCCGTGTCATCCGCCAGGGTGACTGGATCTCCATCGACGGTTCCACCGGCGAGGTGATGGACGGGAAGATCCCGACCAAGCCGTCCGAAGTGATGGAAGTGCTCATCAACAAGACGCTCGATCCCAAGAAGGCGCCGACCTATCAAAGCTTCGCGAAGATCATGTCGTGGGCGGACCGGTACCGCACGCTGCGCATCCGCACCAATGCGGATCAGCCGGACCAGGCGACCAACGCCGTGGCATTCGGTGCCGAGGGTATCGGTCTCTGCCGCACGGAGCATATGTTCTTCGGACAGGGCAAGATCACGCCGATGCGCGAGATGATCCTGGCCGATACGGTGGAACAGCGCAAGAAGGCACTGGCAAAACTGCTGCCGCTCCAGCGCGAGGATTTCGAGGGCATCTTCCGTGCGATGAAGGGCCTGCCGGTCACCATCCGCACCATCGATCCGCCGCTGCATGAGTTCCTGCCGCACGACAAGGCAACCCAGCGCTTCATCGCGCACGAGATGGGTGTCCGCTACGAGAAAGTGCACCGCCGCGTGCTGGAACTGCATGAGTTCAATCCGATGCTCGGGTTCCGCGGATGCCGCCTCGGCATCATCTATCCGGAGATCACCGAGATGCAGAGCCGCGCCATCTTCGAAGCGGCCGCGAACGTGATCAAGGAAGGGACCAGCGTGTTCCCCGAGATCATGATCCCGCTCGTCGGCAACGTGCTCGAACTGGAGGACCAGGCTGCCATCGTCCACAAGACGGCCAAGGCGGTCATGACCGAGAAGAAACTGAAGTTCAAGTACCATGTCGGCACGATGATCGAAGTGCCGCGCGGTGCGCTGACCGCCGACAAGATCGCCGGCGTTGCGGAGTTCTTCAGCTTCGGTACCAACGACCTCACGCAGACCACCATCGGCATCAGCCGCGACGATTCCGGCCGCTACCTGATCCCGTACGTGGAGAAGGATATCTATGCCAAGGATCCGTTCGAATCGATCGATCAGGAAGGCGTCGGTCAGCTGATGAAGATCGCCGTCGAGAAGGGACGCTCCACCAAGTCCCGCCTGAAGATCGGTATCTGCGGTGAACATGGCGGTGAACCGGCCAGCGTCGAGTTCTGCCATACCATCGGTCTGGACTACGTGAGCTGCTCACCGTATCGTGTGCCGATCGCCCGTCTGGCGGCGGCCCGCGCTGCGCTGAAATCGATGAAGAAGTAACAGATCACGCCGCCGGACGACCTCCGGCGGCATTTTTTTACCACCGGGACCGTCAGTGTTCCGTCCCCCGCACGGAATCCGCACCGATCGTCCCCCTGAACGGATACAGTTCATGAACGCAAAAGAACGGATGTTCCGATCCATCGAGAGCGCCATCAAGGATATCACGTCCATGCAGGATATCGTCATCAAGCTGACGAGGGAGATCCACGAACTGCATGTGATGAAGGAACACGAGGCGAAACTCGGATTGATGAAAGGACAGGTCGACGAACTGAAGAACCGGATGGATGCGATGCAGGAGTTCCTCTATTCCTGCGAACGTCCGACGGAGTACAAGGAACGGCGCCTCTCCGAGATCGACGTCGCATCGTGATGCGGAACATCCCGGAAGGGATCGCATGCTCAAGGCTACCATTGTCGTATTACTGACCGCCGCAGTACTGCTGGCGGCCCACCCCAATTACACCGCATACTCCGGCGCAGCAGGAAGCAAAGGTACGTGTGCTTCCTCGTGTCACGGCAGCGGCACCGGGACCATCGTGGTCACCGGTTTTCCTCAGACGTACATCCCCGGCACATCGTATCCCGTCACCGTGAAGCATTCGGGCGGATCGACCATTGCCAATTACAATTGTACCACCCGGAAGGGGAATACCACGGCGGCCGGCGGTACCTTCACGGTCGTATCGAATGCCACGCTCTATTCCGTCTCCGGGTATGAGGCGGGAGTGCATGCCGCCTCCAACAACACCGACTCCTCCCGATTCATCTGGAATGCTCCTGCCGCAGGCAGCGGTGCCGTGTCGTTGTATGTCAGCGGTTCTCAAGGGAGCAAGAGCGGACCGAACACGAAGGTGGTCCTCACTGCCGCCGAGAGTCCCACGGCTGTCGGAACAGAGCCGGTCGTTCCGGCAGCATTCACGCTGGAGCAGAACTATCCCAATCCGTTCAATCCCGCGACGGTGATACGGTTCAGTATCCCCAGGGCCGGTCAGGTCGAACTGACGCTGAACGATCTCGTCGGCAACAAGGTCCGGACACTCTTCTCCGGACCGATGGAACGCGGCGCCCACTCCATTACCGTGGACCTCTCCGACAACGGGATCCATCAGCCGTTGGCGAGCGGGGTCTATTTCTACACATTGCGGTACGGGGCACAGGTGCTGACGCGGAAGTTGGTCTACATGAAATGATCGTATCATATCACCGGACCGGTGATGGTGTGGGATGGTGATGCTTCACATGCCTGCAGTTCGGTGATATCGAATACAACGGCGGTGTCCGATCCTTCGGTGCCGCCGTTGCTATTTTTAAACTCTTCAGTTCGGCATCCTTCTGTGCGATGACCGGATGCATCCGCTATTCAATCCTGGTGCATATTGCATGAATGGTGTTCCCCTCATTTTAAATGATCCACTCTTCTCGATCGCGGTCCGCCTGCTTCCATGTTGATGTTCTCATCGTTGAATTCTTCTACGGCCATTGTTTCGATGATTGCAAAAAATAATCAACACCATTCTCACTTTCGGAAACAAGACAAATCGGTGTTGGCGATTTTATCATCGTCCCATGATAAAAGAATAGCACACTATTTGCATTCCGTTCGGTGATGGTACGAAGCATCACACTCCGCGCCACCGCTCCCATCCCCTCATTGCAGATACGATATCATGGCCCAATCACAACAACATCCCAGCGGCGACAATCGCTTCAAACTGCTCGACCGCGCCATCGCGAAGCATCAGTCCCGCGGTGATGCGCTCATCGAGGTGCTCCATGTAGCACAGGGTATCTTCGGATACCTGGAGAACGATCTGCTCGTCTATGTGGCGCAGGCACTCAAGCTGCCGCTCAGCCGTGTGTACGGCGTTGCCACCTTCTATCACTTCTTCAACCTCAAACCGAACGGTGAGCATACGTTCGTCCTCTGCATGGGCACCGCCTGCTACGTGAAAGGTGCGGAACAGATCCAGACGGCATTGGAGGAGCATCATCAGTGCAAGTTCGGACAGACGACGAAGGACAACAAGGTCTCGTTCATCACTGCACGCTGCGTTGGTTCGTGCGGACTGGCGCCCGTCGCCGTGCTGGACGATGTGGTGGTCGGGAAACTGACGCCGGAGGAATCGGTCCGGCGCGTGGAACAATTGAAGAACACACCCCGTGAGGTACCGGTATGACCGTCGACGATCTTCAGGAACTCTCTGAGAAGGAACTGCAGCGGCAGTCCGGCAAGAAACACCGCATCCTCTACTGCTCGGCGGCAGGATGCGTCTCCTGCGGCAGCGAGAAGGTGAGCGATGCCTTGAAAGCGAAGATCAAGGAGCATGCTCTGGAGAAGGAGTGCGATGTGGTCGGCACCGGCTGTCTCGGTCTCTGCGGCGAGGGACCGCTGGTGAAGGTGAAGAATGACCGGACCCTCTACCAGAATGTCGATGTCCGCACGGCCGAACAGATCGTGGAATCGCACATCCTGAACGGAGTGCCGCTGAAGGACCATCAGACGGACCTTGCAGCGCCGTTCTTCACGTCGCAGACCAAGATCGTGCTGGAGAACTGCGGCGAGATCGATTCGGAACGGATCGATGAGTATATCGGCGCACGCGGTTACGAGGCGCTCGCGAAAGCGGTGAACGAGATGCAGCCGGCCCAGGTGATCGAGGAGATCCGCAAGAGCGGACTGCGCGGCCGCGGCGGCGCCGGGTACTCCACCGGTCTGAAATGGGGGATCGTGAGCAAGGCGCACGGCGAACAGAAGTACGTCGTCTGCAATGCGGACGAAGGGGATCCGGGTGCGTTCATGGACCGGAGCGTGCTGGAAGGGGACCCGCACCGTGTGCTGGAAGGGATGGCGATCGCCGGTTATGCCGTCGGTGCCACACAGGGATACGTCTATTGCCGTGCGGAATATCCGCTCGCCATCGAACGGTTGAAACTGGCCATCAAACAGGCGGAGAAGATGGGACTGCTTGGCAACCGCATCCTGGAATCGCAGTTCAACTTCCGGGTCGATATCCGGATCGGCGCCGGCGCGTTCGTTTGCGGCGAGGAGACGGCACTGCTGCAATCGATCGAAGGGAAACGCGGCAATCCGAAACCGCGTCCGCCGTACCCGTCCGAGAAGGGACTGTGGGGGATGCCGACGCTCATCAATAATGTGGAGACGTTCGCGAACATCGCTCCCATCATCCGCAACGGCAGCGATTGGTTCGCCGGCATCGGGACGGAGAAGAGCAAGGGGACCAAGGTCTTCGCGCTGGCAGGGAACATCCGCAATACCGGGTTGATCGAGGTCCCGATGGGGATCCCGCTCCGGTCGATCATCTTCGACATCGGCGGCGGTACGCCGGAGGGGACGGAATTCAAAGCGGCACAGACCGGCGGTCCGTCCGGCGGCTGCATCCCGTCCGACCAGCTCGAACTGCCTGTCGATTATGAATCGCTCGCCAAGGTCGGTTCCATCATGGGCAGCGGTGGAATGATCGTGATGGACTCCACATCGAAGATGGTGGAGGTCGCGAAGTTCTTCATGCAGTTCTGCATGGATGAATCCTGCGGCAAGTGCATCCCGTGCCGCGTCGGCACCCGGCACATCTACGGACTGCTGGATAAGATCTCCAAGAAGAAGGGAACGCAGGATGATATGGTCCTGCTGGAGGAACTCTGCATGATGGTGAAAGAGACGAGTCTCTGCGGTCTGGGTCAATCGGCTCCGAATCCGGTGCTCTCCACGCTCCGGTTCTTCCGTCATGAATACGAGGAACTGCTGCAGCCGGTCGAGACATACCAGGACGGCAGTGCACCTGTCGCCGATTTCACGAACGGCTGACCGTGTCATCGTCCCGAATACGTTCGTTTCACAGTTTGTCAATCTCTCAATTTTCTCAGTTTTCCCGGTATAGCCATGGCTGTTAAAACTTTGACCATCAACGGCGATCAGTACAGCGCTCAGGAAGGCGAGTCCATCCTCGCTGTCTGCCGTCAGCATCATATCCCGATCCCGACACTCTGTCATCTGGAGGGACTCTCCACGGTCGGCGCCTGCCGGCTCTGTGTCGTGCAGATCGAGGGCAATCCGCGGCTCCTGCCGGCGTGCACCACCAAAGTGGAGGAAGGGATGATCATCCAGACCTCCACACCGAAACTGGAGAAGTACCGCCGGATGATCGTTGCCTTGCTGGCGTCGGAAGGGAATCATGTCTGCGCCGTCTGTGTGGCGAACAATCACTGCGAACTGCAGGACCTTGCCTATCAGGTCGGTCTGGTCCGTGTCCGCTATCCCTACCTCTATCCGGACAAGAAACTCGATGCGACGCACCGTGAGTATGTGATGGACCATAACCGCTGTGTGCTCTGCACCCGCTGCGTCCGCGTCTGCGATGAGGTGGAAGGTGCGCATGTGTGGGATGTTGCCGGCCGCGGCATCAACTGCGAGATCGTCTCCGGTCTCGGCGGGAACTGGGGCGATACACAGACCTGCACGGAATGCGGCAAGTGCGTCATGGTCTGTCCGACTGGTGCACTCTTTGAGAAAGGGGTCACCGTTTCGGAGATGGAGAAGAAGAAGGGATTCCTGAAGTACATCATCACCGCGCGGCAGAAGAAGGAATGGATCTCCCAATCTGAATGAGATCGGTGCGGTGTCGGCGGAACGGCCGTCATGCAGCACTGTGTCAATACTGACATTCTATCGAACAAACGTATGAAACGATCCTACGAACGAACCATCTCCTCCCTGGAAGCAGAACGGGGATATTTTCTGATCCTGAAGAATACGCTGGACATGTTCCCTGCGGTCGGGTCCACCTTCACGCTCTCGAAAGGTCATTCCCGTCGGCAGGCGAGGATCGAATCGTACCGGTGCGAGTGTATGGGACCGGAGAAACCGCATGAGCATTATTTCGTCCGCTGGGCAGGACTGGCGAAAGGGGACCATCTGCTGGTCCACCGTTCGCTGACGAACAACGGATCCTTCACCATTCAGATCGAGGAGTGACCATGGCAGGTACTGAAACGAAACCGCGAGTTGCAACCGTGTGGCTGGGAGGGTGTTCCGGCTGTCATATGTCGTTCCTGGACCTGGATGAGCGGCTGCTCGACCTGGCGGACAAGATCCAGCTGGTCTATTCCCCGATCGCCGATGTGAAGGAGTTCCCGCAGAACGTCGATATCACGCTGGTGGAGGGTGCGGTGACGAACGATGAGAACGAGGAGATGGCGCATATCATCCGGAAGCATTCCCGGTACGTGCTCTCGTTCGGTGATTGTGCCACCACCGGGAATGTCACCGCCATGCGCAACCGGTTCGGTACCGAGGCGCTCATCGACCGCGCCTATCAGGAACTGGCGGACATCAGCAACTCCAAACCGAACGACCATACGCTCATCGCACAGCTGCTGCCGCAGGCCATCCCGCTGCATCATGTCATCCGCGTCGATGCTTTCCTGCACGGCTGCCCCCCGACACCGGATGAGATCTGGTTCGCCATCAACGAACTGTTGAACGGACGCATCCCGGTCTTCAATACCCAGTTCCTCCGATATGGTTGAGGAACTGTTATTATAATTGGATTGGATCAATGAACCAATGAATCAATGATCCACTTTCTTTCATTCTTTGAACTTTTTTATGTCAACGATCACGATCTCTCCCGTCACCCGCATTGAAGGTCATGCCAAGATCACCATCCATCTGAATGCCAAGGGGGAGGTGGAGGATGCGCGGTTCCATGTGAATGAATTCCGCGGATTCGAGAAGTTCTGCGAAGGCCGGTTGCTGTGGGAGATGCCGGGACTCACCTCGCGTATCTGCGGCATCTGTCCGGCCAGTCATCTCATCACCTCGGCGAAGGCGGGGGATGATATCCTGTCGATCGGGATCCCGGAGACCGCCGAGAAGCTCCGCCGGCTGCTGACACTGGCGCAGTGGATCCAGTCCCACGCGCTCAGTTTCTTCCATCTTTCCTCGCCCGATTTTCTGCTCGGTTTCGAGGCGGATCCGGCACTGCGGAACATCTTCGGACTGATGGCGCATGATAAGGAGTTCGCGCGGCGCGGTATCCGGCTGCGCAAGTTCGGCCAGCAGATCATCGAATTCCTCGGCGGCCGCCGCATCCATACGCCGTGGTCCGTTGCCGGCGGTGTGCGGGAACCGTTCACCCGTGAGGAACGCGATACCCTGCTTTCCTGGTATCCGGAGGTGACCGAGACGGCGCTCATGGCGCTCGAGACCGTGAAGCGCATCAACGAGAAATTCACCAAGGAACTCAGCTGTTTCGGCAACTTCCATTCCCTGTTCGTCGGGATGGTGGGGAGCAAAGGGGAGCTGGAGTATTACGGCGGCAATCTCCGCATCATGGACAGTGCCGGGAATATCATCGCCGACAATATCGATCCGCGCGACTATCATAAGCATTTCGGTGAAGCGAGCGAATCCTGGTCCTATCTCAAATTCCCGTACTACAAACCGATCGGTTATCCGAAAGGGATCTACCGTGTCGGTCCGCTCGCCCGGCTGAACATCTGCGATCATATCGAGACGCCGCTGGCCGAACAGGAACGCCGTTCGTTCAAGGCGCTGGCGCCGATGACCGAAGCGGTGAACAATTCGTTCTACTTCCACTATGCGCGGCTCATCGAACTGCTCTTCGCCGTTGAACGGACGGAGCAGCTGCTGTGCGATCCCGCCATCCTCGGCACGCATGTCCGCTCCAAAGCGGAGATCAACGCGCTGGAGGGGGTCGGCGCTTCCGAAGCACCGCGCGGAACGCTCTTCCATCACTACTGGGTGAATGAGAACGGTGTGATGCAGAAGGTGAACATGCTCATCGCCACCGCACAGAACAACATGGCCATGAACAGGACCGTCCGTCAGATCGCCATGCAGTTCGTCGAAGGGAAGAGTATCCCGGAACCGGTATTGAACCGGATCGAAGCCGGCATCCGCTGCTTCGATCCCTGTCTGAGCTGTTCCACCCACGCGGCAGGACAGATGCCGATGGAGGTCCTGCTGTACGATGTCAACGGTGCACTGATCGAACGGAGGTCCACATGAATTATGGCGAGATCAAACCGAGGATCCTCATCCAGGCGGTCGGCAATCCCGGCCGCGGAGACGACGGGATCGGGGCGGCGTTCATTCAGATGTGTCAGCCCTGGCTCTCCCATGCGTCCGCACACCATCTGACCATCCGCAACTGCTACCAGCTGAACGTGGAGGATGCGTACACCATGAGTGAGTACGATATTGTGGTGTTCATCGATGCGTCCGCAGCGTCCATCGATAGTTTTGCTTTCACGGCGGTCACCCCGGAGCGGATCACCCCGTTCACCACCCATTCCATGGGACCGCAGGGGGTCCTGTACCTCTGCAATGAACTGTACGGGAAACTTCCGCAGACCTACCTGCTGGAGATCAAAGGATACGAATGGGAGATGCTGGAGGGATTGTCCGAGAAGGCGGAGCGGAACCTCTGGAAGGCATTCCGGTTCTTCCGGCTGAAACTGCAGGAATGGATCGATATGGAGGAAGAGCATGCCCACCGGCAGGGTGAGCATCAGACATAACGGCTACAATATGCCATCGGTATGGATACGGTACAAAAAGAACGGCGGAGTTGCTCCGCCGTTCGTCGTTTCAGCCGGTATGATGTGATTACACTTCCGGGACCGGCCGTCCCATCATCGCATAGATATCCTCGATCTGCTTCGCATTGTCCTTCGCTTCCTGGATGTTGGGGTCCAGTTTCAGCACGGCGCGGTAATGCTTCAGCGCGTTCGGATATTTCTCCTTCGGGGAGAGGGTGTCGTTGAACATATAGAAATGCCCGTACTTCATATGGGCGGCGATGAGCGACACCTTCAGGGCCTGGTCGTTCGGACTGGCCTTCGCCATCTCCTCCAGCTGCGATAATCCCTCCTGATAGGAGCCGGAATCGACCAGCGCCAGCGCCTGTTTCATTTTGTCTGCATCAGCCTTCGGCTCGCTGCAGCTGCTCACGAGCAGTGCGGCGGTCAGTAGAAGAAGTGCGAATTTCATTCTCTCTCGTTCCTTTCTATTATAGACGTGGGTTGTACTCCGTCGGTCCCGTGCTGCGGGGTGCGGCAGCGAAACGGATGTTACAATTGTACGAAAGAATGGGCAAAAAAACACGTCCCTGTCTTCTTTTTCACCGGAACATTCTTTATTTTGCGGTCGTCAAAGGTGTGTCATAAAGCGGTACCGCAAACCTGAATGTCAGCCACCGTGTAAGCGGAGCAGAACAATGCTTGGTGTCTGACATTGTGATTTTAAATTCGGAGGATGCATGAATTACGACATCAAAGCGATCAACGAAAAGGTCAATAAGGAGAGCGCCTTTGTGGACCTGCTGACGATGGAGATCAACAAGGTCATCGTCGGGCAGAAGCACATGGTGGAACGCCTGCTCATAGGCCTCCTGGCCAACGGGCATATCCTGCTCGAAGGCGTCCCGGGCCTCGCCAAGACCCTCGCCATCAAGACCCTTGCCTCCGCCGTGGATGCCAAGTTCCAGCGCATCCAGTTCACGCCGGACCTCCTTCCGGCGGACCTGGTCGGTACGCTCATCTATAATCAGAAGGACGGGAAGTTCCAGACGAAGAAGGGACCCATCTTCTCCAACTTCATCCTGGCGGACGAGATCAACCGCTCCCCCGCGAAGGTGCAGAGCGCGCTCCTCGAGGCGATGCAGGAACGGCAGGTGACGCTGGCCGGCGACACGCGGCGGCTGCCCGACCCGTTCCTGGTGCTGGCGACGCAGAACCCGGTCGAGCAGGAGGG
>JABWAK010000220.1 GCA_013361065.1 Bacteroidota bacterium | reverse complement strand
ACGGGTAGGATGTATGACATACTACAAGTTAAAGTGAGGTCAATATCTTTGCACCGGTAGAAAATAGAGAGATCCTGAGCAAGAAGATCGCAAAACTGATCGAAGAAGCGATCCATACCAAGAAGATCGCGAACGGGAATAAACTCCCCTCCGAGACCGAACTCTCCAGTCAATTCGGCGTGAGCAGGACGGTGATCCGTGAGGCACTGCGGACGGTGAGCGCAAAGGGGCTCATCAGCATCGAAAAGGGAAGAGGCATCTTTGTCAAAGCCCTCTCGGCAGATACGGTCTCCGATCCTCTTCATCAATACCTGAAATTCAAGATCTCTCAGAACTACGCTCTGGATGTCATCCATGCCCGTCAGATCATCGAGCCTTCCATTGCTGCCTTTGCCGCACAACACCGGTCCGACGATGACCTCGAGAAACTCCACTCCAACATCAACCGGTTGATAAGCTACGACGGTGAAACCTCCGGTCTCGCCAGCCTGGATATGGAGTTCCATTTATTGATCGCGAAAGCTTCGCAGAATCAGGTGATGCCGCTCATCCTGGACCCGATCCACCGATTGATGCCAGAGATCAAAAAGTCGGTCTATCAAACGAACGATCATGCACAGGAATCAGCGATCGAATGGCACAGTAAGATCGTTGAAGCGATAGAACAAGCGGACCCGGAATTGGCGAGCAAAATGATGCACAAGCATCTTGCGATCGCTGAAGAACATATCCGGATCATGCTGAAAAGTCAGCCAAAAGAGTAAATTTTTTTTGTTAGTCCAACTTGTATGACATGTGATGTCTTTCATGCCTGAGCAGAATCAAAACAGCCGCACCGGGGGTGTCAAATGAACGCCCGGAGGACAATCATGGAACGGACCGGTCAACCGATGTCTATCGTTCAGACCTCCGTCGGAATGCTGTGCCACGGCAGCATCAGGGTCCAACAAATGACCAGCCGAACCGTTCCTTCATCCTCCTCTGCGCCGTTCCTCTCCTCCGTCCTTCACCACCATCCGAATCCCCAGGTTCCACCATTCAATCATCGTTCCGACCTCCATGCCGCCGTCATCGCGGCAGGACCGACCATCTACAGGTACTGCGTATGAAAACTCCATTGCTTCTGGTGTTGCTCTGTTCCTCGCTGCTGTTCTCCCAGAACACCGGGAAACTCTCCGGACGTGTGTCCGA
This sequence comes from Bacteroidota bacterium, assembly GCA_013361065.1. Lineage (GTDB taxonomy): Bacteria > Bacteroidota > Ignavibacteria > UBA10030 > UBA8401 > UBA8401. The sequence goes on along the minus strand of JABWAK010000220.1, from coordinate 3,492 downwards.
TGCAAAGAACAAAGAAGGGATCCCGGGCGCGAACATCGTCATCAAAGGGACGAAGATGGGGGCGATCACGGACTTCGAAGGGAACTTCTTCATCCTGAACATCCCTCCGGGCGAGTACGATGTGAGCGGTTCGATGGTCGGTTATGGCACCATCACCCAGCAGGGTGTGATCGTAAATGCGAACCGGACGACCGCTGCGGATTTCGTGCTGACGGAGACCACGGTGGAAGGGAAGGAAGTGATCATCACCGCCGACCGGCCCGATGTGCAGCGCGAGAAGACCTCCACAAGCGACATCCGCCGGGGCGATGAGATCATGGCGATCCCGGGCACGCGGGACCTCGTCAGCGTCATCCAGCTCTCCAGCGACGTATCGGATAATCACTTCCGCGGCGGCCGTGAAGGGGAAGAGCTCTATCTGTTGCAGGGTATGGGGATCGTCAACCCGCTGGACAATTCCACTTCCTTCGCGCCCATCATGAGCGCGGTGGAGGAAGTCGAAGTGATCACGAGCGGATTCTCCGCCCAGTACGGGAACGCACAATCCGGCGTGGTGAACATCTCCATGAAGGAAGGCCGCGCGGACAAGTGGACGGCCCGCGTGGAGATGCAGGCGCGTTTGCCGAAGCTGAAACATTTCGGGCCGAGTGTATGGGACCCGGCCGGTCAGCCGTATCTGAACATCCTGAACTCCTGGGAGAAATGGAAGGCCAACAACCCGAACAGTCTGAACCCCGCTCCCTTCTATGCCACGGTCGGCAACGGATTCGATTCCCGGTATGGGAAGGATTCGGTCACACTCGCACAGATCTCCTACACCCTCTGGCGGCTGCAGGCGAAACGTCAGTACGGTCAGAGTTACAACGATCTGGTGGACAACTGGGGTGAAGCGACCGTCGGCGGTCCGATCTCCGATCAGGCACGTCTCTTCCTGGCTGCCCGTACCGAGAACGAATGGAGTTTCCTGCCGACCACCGAACCGAACCGTTCCCGCACCATCATGGGGAACATCGTCTATGATTTCCGGAACGGGTTCAACCTCCGCTTCAGCACCGCCGTGAAGAAGGAGAGCCGCTCGGTCTTCCGCTCCACCCGCACCAACGGATTCTATTACTGGACGTGGGACCAGGACCTCTCGCTCGGTTCTCAGTCCATCGACAACGACCAGTTCGGCCTTCGTGCCTCCTATGCGCCGAGTGCAGAGACGTTCTACGAACTGAAAGTGAATATGCTCCGGAACTATCAGGAGGATGGTTCACCGGTGGTGGATGTGAACGGTTACGTCGGCGATCCGTTCTGGTCCGTCTACTCCAGCGCGAGCGCACCGGACAATTTCTACTACGGTAACCTCTATGACACGTTCCGGAAGGAACGGACCCGCACCGTCTCCCTGGACGGTTCCGTCACCAGCCAGGTGACCACCTCGCACATGCTCAACTCCGGCATCCAGGTGAACTGGCATTCGGTGGATGTGAACAACCGCCGGTCGGTGAAATCGGCCACCAGCATGAAGAACGAGATCTACACCGCGGCTCCGTACGAGTACGGCATCTACGTCTCGGACAAGATGGAGTTCGAAGGGATGATCGCCAATCTCGGTCTGCGTCTGGACATCTGGAATCAGAATGTGACCTACTATGCGGACCAGTTCTCGCCCTTCCGTTACTACATCTCCGATACCGCCTATGTGATCGATATGACGCGGGCGCTCCGGGCCGAGACCCCTACCATCGGCCGGCTGCAGCCCCGTCTCGGCATCTCTTTCCCGGTCTCGGTCAGCACGGTGTTCCATGTGAACTACGGTACGAACGTCCAGCGTCCGCCGCTCAACCAGACCGTCTCGCAGCAGACTCCGCGCAGCGGCTTCTCGCAGATGATCCTCGGCAATCCGCGTCTCCGTCCGCAGATCACCAACAGTTACGATATCGGCGTGATGCAGGGATTGGACGAGGGATTCACCCTCGACATCAGCGGATACTATAAGGATGTGAAGGACCTCATCCAGCAGGCATTCTACTTCGATGCGGACGGGAATTACTACTCCTCGTTCGCGAACAGGGACTATGCGGACATCCGCGGGTTCAAAGTCGGTCTGGCAAAACGGAGCGGGATGCTGAGCGGTTCGGTGAATTATACCTACAGTGTCGCCACGGGGAAGAATGCGTCGCCGTTCAATGAGTCCGCCAAGTTCTACGAGAACAACGCCGCCCAGAACCAACTCCCGTCCCCGAAGGATGTGCTGATGGACTTCGACCGGACGCACAATCTGGTGGTGACCGCGGTCCTGGCTTTCGATGAGGAGGAAGGGCCGTCGCTCTTCGGGACCTATCTGCTGGAGGATATGCGCTTCGCTTCCTCCTCCTTCGCCCGAAGCGGCCGTCCGTACACGTACGATGACCAGGGACTCGGACTGCTCTTCAACCGCCGCTCGCCGGCGGAGTACAGCACCAAGATCAAAGTGACGAAGGACATCCGCAAATGGATCGGCAGCCGTCTCTCGCTCTACGTTGAGGTGATCAACCTTTTCGACCAGCGCATCCTTTCGTACCAGGCGGTCTTCGGGAACACGCGGGACAATTCCAGCGGCACCATCACCGAGAACAAGAACATCGAAAAATACATCAAGAACCCCTCGTCGATCCGCTACACCGAGGATATCAACCATCTCGGATTCCTGATCGATCAGAGCTTCCTCATCTATGAGAACAGCCCGCGCAGCATCAGCGTCGGCATGGTCATCAATTTCTAATCGGAAAGACCGGATATGAACAGAACCATCCTTACGCTCATCCTCCTGCTCGCCGTTGCGGCGGCCGGGCCGGCCCAGCAGCGGAAATATGAAGTGCACCAGCGCGGCATGCTCCACCAGACCGTATACAACACCGGCGAACTCGGCCGCGCCTATGACCAGGGGACCGGAGGGATCACGAACGGGATCCCGTCGTTCGAATGGCCGGCACGGTCCGCGATGGTCGTCGACTCCAAGGAATACTCGGGACAGCACAACTCGTTCGGCGGCGGTGTGCAGCTGGCGATGAACCGGCGGGATACGACCCGCATGTATGTCTACTGCGGCGGCGTCTCCTCGCTCCCGGTGGCCGGCGTGTACAGCTTCCCGATCTCCGTCACCCGCACGCAGAACTATCCGCTGCTGGCGAACGGTGCGCTGAATCCATCCTTCAACCCGAACGAAGCGGAGGAGATCATCGTCTCGAAATGGGCCACCTCCGCCGGCGTCACCATCACCCGCACCAGCCGCGCATGGAGTTTGCCCGACTACGATGATTTCATCATCTACGAGTACGAAATGGAGAATACCGGTGATACGGACGGGAATCCTTCCACACCGGCGCGGCAGGACACGCTGACGGAATTCGTGGTCAGTTTCTCGCACGGTTTCGCTCCCGGCAAGACGGGCCATGAACGGAAATATAACCGCTGGACCGGCAGTGATTTCCAGCAGACCGATATCTATGCGCGGTTCGACCGCCG
>JABWAK010000219.1 GCA_013361065.1 Bacteroidota bacterium | reverse complement strand
GATTGCTCTACCGCTATATCCCGACCACCATCGCCTTCATCCCCGGCGACCGGTATTTCTATTTCCCGACCATCAGTGAGATGATCATCAGCGGCGGTTTCATCGCCATGGCAGTGCTCGGCTTCCTCTATACTGTGAAGAATTACAATATCCTTCCCGTTCCGATGAGTTACTGGTATGCCTCCCAGCCCGGTTCGGCCACACCGAATGTATCCAAATAGAAAAGGATTGCGCTTATGTCGAAACGAATTGTCATTGATCCTGTTACCCGCATCGAAGGCCATCTCCGCATCGACGTGGAGGTCGATGCCGGGAAGGTGAAGAATTCCTGGGCGTCCGGAACCATGTGGCGCGGCATCGAGAAGATCCTGGTGGACCGTGATCCGCGCGAGGCATGGATCTTCGCACAACGGTTCTGCGGCGTCTGCACCACGGTGCATGCCATCGCCTCGGTCCGTGCCGTGGAGAACTCGCTCAATCTCACCATCCCGCTCAATGCGCAGTACATCCGCAACATCATCCTCATCGCCCATGCGCTGCATGATCATATCGTGCACTTCTACCACCTCTCCGCACTGGATTATGTCGATGTCGTCTCCGCACTGAAAGGGGACCCCGCGCAGACCTCCGCACTCGCCGAATCCCTCTCGCCGTGGACGCGCAACAGCAAGAACGAGATCAAAGCGGTGAAGGATAAGGTCTCCAGCTTCGTCTCCCGCGGCCAGCTCGGCATCTTCGCCAACGGGTACTGGGGCCATCCCGCTATGAATCTGAACCCGAATGTGAACCTGCTCGCGCTGACGCACTACATGCAGGCGCTGGAGTTCCAGCGGATCTCGAACCAGGTTGTTGCCATCCTCGGCAGCAAGACCCCGAACATCCAGAACCTGGCGGTCGGCGGCGTTGCCAATGCCATCAATCTGGACAATCAGCATACACTCAATATGAGCAAACTGGCGAACATCAAAGGGATGCTCGACCAGGTGGTGCAGTTCGTCGAACAGGTCTACTTCCCGGATGCCTGTGCCGTGGCGGCCATGTATCCCGAATGGTTCAAGTACGGCGGCGGCGTGAAGAACTATCTCGCCGTACCGGACCTGCCGACCGATGCGAAAGGTACCATGTTCGACCTGCCGGGCGGGATCATCTTCGACGGCAATCTCGCGACGCTCATGCCGATCACATCGCACGACAACAACCGTCTCATCAACGGCATCACGGAAGGGGTCTCCCACTCGTACTACAAGGGCGGTGCGGACCTGCCGCCGTGGCGCGGTGAGACCGATCCGGAGTAGACCGACTGGACGGAGAACGGGAAATACAGCTGGGTGAAATCACCCCGCTTCGAAGGCCGTCCGATGCAGGTCGGTCCGCTCGCCCAGGTACTCGTCGGCTATCAGGCGAACCATGCGTTGACGAAGAAATGGACGAACAAAGCACTCAGCATCATCAATTCGCTCTCACCGCGCGCCATCGGCGTGAACGACCTGCAGTCCACCATGGGCCGTATGGTCTCCCGCGCCATCCGTTCCGCGGTCATCGCAGAACTTGCCGTGAAACATTGGCAGCTGCTGGTCGACAATATCGCCAGCGGTGATACGGACATCTACAACGAACCGGTCTTCCCGGTCGGCGAGGTCCGCGGCGTCGGCTTCCATGAAGCGCCGCGCGGTGCACTGTCCCACTGGGCGGTCATCCGGGACGGCAAGATCGCCAACTATCAGGCGGTCGTGCCCACCACCTGGAATGCCGGTCCCCGCGACGAGAAGAACCAGAAAGGTCCGTACGAAGCATCGCTCATCGACAATCCGGTGGCCGATCCCGAACAGCCGTTGGAGGTCCTCCGCACCGTCCACTCGTTCGATCCCTGCCTTGCCTGCGCCGTGCATACGGTGGACATGCACGGGAATCCGATCGCCACGGTCCGCACGTTGGATGGACAGCAGGTGAACTGTGAGGTCTGAGATGAACGGAAGAACACTCATCGGCGGTCTGGGAAGTCTGGTGATGGGGGACGATGGTATCGGCCCCCGCATCATCGCCATGCTCGAGGACCGGTTCGATCTGCCGGAGGATGTCGATCTGATCGATATCGGCACACCGGGACTCGGACTGATGTCATACATCATCGGGTATGAAACGGTCATCCTGATCGACGCCGTGCATGATACTGGTGATCCGGGTGATGTACGTCTCTACGGCAAAGAGGAACTCTTCGCGCGGCCGCTCCAGGCCCGCGTCGGTCCCCATGATCCTGCGGTCGTGGAATCCCTGCTCACTGCCGATATGCTCGGTCAGCCGATCCGCAACATCTGGCTCATCGGCGTCATCCCGCAGAACACCAAACTGAATACGGAGATGACACCGGTCCTCAACGATCGGCTCGAACCGATCTTCCGCTTCGTGGTCCAGGTCCTGGAACAGAAGGGGATCCGTCTGCAGCCGAAAGCGGTCTTCGCGGACTGAACCGTTCATTTCTTCACCAATGCACACTCCCATACTCGCCCGGTATGGGAGTGCTGTTTTAAACGCCTGCCGAAAATCCGACCATTCCCTCCGAATAGGGCAATGTTCACACACCGGATCGATTGAATCCAATTCCTTTTCACTGCATCTTATGGATGTAGGAAATTGTATGTGCCATTGAACTGACCTCTTGTCATCATGAACGAAACAGCACCGAAACGTATAGTGATCATCGGCGGCGTTGCCGGCGGGGCGACCGCCGCTGCCCGCGTCCGCCGTCTGGACGAACAGGCGGAGATCACCGTCCTGGAAAAAGGACCATATGTCAGCTTCGCCAATTGCGGACTGCCGTACTTCATCAGCCGGGATATCCCGCGCCGTTCCAGCCTGCTCCTGCAGACGCCGGAAGGATTCTACAGCCGGTACCGCGTGAATGTGCGGACACGGACCGAAGCGGTCGGGATCGACCGTGATCGGAACGAGGTCATCGCCGCCACGCCGAACGGCGAGGAACGCATCCCGTACGACAAACTCATCCTCGCCCAGGGCGGGTCGCCCATCGTGCCGCCCCTCCCCGGTGTGGACCAGGAACATGTGTTCAAATTGTGGACCATCCCGGATATGGACCGGATCCATAAGTATATCGACGAACGGAAACCCGCGAATGCCGTCGTTGCCGGCGGCGGTTTCATCGGCTTGGAGATGGCCGAGGCGCTGCATGCACGCGGCATTCAGGTATCCGTCGTCGAACTCGCACCGCAGGTGATGATCCAGATGGACAAGGAGTTCGGTGCCATGGTGAAGGCGGGACTGGAAGAGAAGGGGATCGTCGTCCGCACCGGTGTCGGTCTTTCTTCTGTGAACCCTGGCTCCGTAGTATTGAGCGATGGATCGTCCATCGATGCACAGATGGTGCTGCTCTCCGTCGGTGTCCGTCCCGAGCTGACCCTCGCACGCAATGCCGGTCTCACCATCGGCGCCAGCGGAGGATTGGTCGTCAGTGATACGATGCAGACCTCCGATCCCCACATCTACGCAGCCGGGGATATGGTGGAGGTCATCCATAAAGTGCATGGAAGAACGCTGCGCATCCCGCTCGCCGGACCGGCGAACCGGCAGGGTCGCATCGCCGGAACGAATGTGCTCGGCGGCTCGATGAAGTACCGCGGTGCGCTCGGGACGGCGGTCGTCAAGATCTTCGACAAGACCGCAGCATCCACCGGTCTTTCCGAACGGATGGCCCGCGAGGCAGGACTCGATGTCGGCGTCGCCTATGTGTTCAAGGACAATCATGTCACCTATTATCCCGGCGGAAAACCGCTCGCACTGAAGATCGTCTATGAGCTCTCCACCGGCAGACTGCTCGGCGGCCAGGCGTACGGAGAAGCAGGGGTGGAGAAGCGGATCGATGTGCTGGCGACAGCGCTCCACGGCCGCATGACCCTGGAGGACCTTTCGGAACTCGACCTGGCGTACGCGCCGCCGTTCAACAGCGCGAACGATCCGGTCAACATGGCCTCGTTCGTCGGACAGAACCACATCAGCGGCTACAGCCCGCTGCGCACGCCGGATGAAGCATTGAAGGCGGTGAACGAAGGACGGGGAACCGTTCTGGATGTCCGGACGTTGGGAGAACAGTCCAAGGCGCCGCTGGCGGATGTGCTCCACATCCCGGCGGATGAGGTGCGGGACCGTCTGTTGGAGATCCCGAAGGATCGGCCGCTCTATATCCTCTCCAAGGATGGATTCCTCGGCCATACGACCGCCCGGATCCTGAAAGCAGAAGGATGGAAGGAAGTGTTCAACATCGCCGGCGGTCATGCCGCTGCACGGTGGACCGGCGGATGGAACTTCTCCTCGTGAACAGGGAATACAAGAATTTTATCATTCAATCATCAATCACTCAGCATAAAGGAACAGAGCAATGGCATCACTGGCAGATAAGATCAAAGCAGGGGCGAAGATCGTCGATGTGCGTACACCGGAGGAATTCAACGAAGAGGCCTATCCGAACGCCGTGAACATCCCGGTGGACGAGATGGCATCACGGATAAGTGAGTTCGGCGATAAGAATGCACCGCTCATCGTGTATTGTGCGTCCGGAGCCCGCAGCGCGTATGCCGCCCGCATGCTGAAGAATGCCGGCTATGTGGATGTGGTGAATGCCGGCGGTCTGTACGATATGCCCGAGGTCGGGTGATGGACCGCCGCGCTCTGCGCA
>JABWAK010000042.1 GCA_013361065.1 Bacteroidota bacterium | reverse complement strand
ATAGGACGGGATGATATCCCGTCCAGCGAAAAACAAACAAAGATGCACAGATCAAGGTCGACGCGCAGGGAAGCAAAAAAGCACTCCCGCAGATTGCGCAGAATTACGCACAAAGTGGGTAACAAGAGCAATGATGAACGATGAATGACCAAGGTCGATGCGCAGGGAAGCAAAAGCACTCCCGCAGATATCGCAGAATTACGCAGAAAGGATGTAGGACGGGATGCCATCCCGTCCTACTGTGACGTTTGGTAAATTCCCGTTGATCCAGTATATTTGTATCGGTCCTTCAGCAGGAAGGCCGGTGTATCACCAAATCCACGAACGATGAAAACCTCCGCATAACAGCGAACAAAGCAGCGATCTCCCGGCACCACCACACCCTCCTCTTTGTTCGTTCATCATCTCTCTCGATCATCATCTATCACCAATCACAGTGTTGAACTGTCGTTCGGTGACTGTCACCATCAATCGATTTTGTATCGGTGACAGTCACCGAACGCTGTTCACACGGTTGAATCCTTTTGCGGAGGAAGTATGCCATCATTCGTTCTTTCCAATGCCGGATTCCGGCATCCCGGGTCGGTCGACCCGTTATTTTCACACCTTACCTTATCCCTGAACAGTCACTGGCGGACCGGCCTGGTCGGCCGGAACGGTCGCGGCAAATCGACGCTGCTGCAGCTGCTGCACGGCTCGCTCACGCCTGATTCCGGTGCCATCGATCGACCGCTCCGGACGATGCTCTTTCCGTACACGGTGAAGGATGAAGGACGTTCCGTCCATTCCCTGATCAAAGAAGCGGTCGCTCCGTTCGATGCGTGGGAACAGGAGATGGAGCGTCTGCTGGCCGCCGGAGATGACCGGTCGCTGCTGCGATATCATTCCCTGTTCGAGCAGTATTCGGAACGGGGCGGCTTCTCCATCGATGCGGTCATCGAGCGCGAGGCGGACGGTCTCGGACTTTCCGGCGCGCTGCTCCGCCGTCCGTTCGGGACGCTGAGCGGCGGCGAGCGGACGCGTGCGTGCATCGTTCCGCTCTTTGCGGACAGCAGCGTCTTTCCGCTGCTGGATGAACCGACGAACCATCTGGATATGGACGGACGCAGACTGCTCGGCGACTATCTTGCGGGGAAACAGGGATTCATCATCGCGTCGCATGACCGTGCGCTGCTGGACCGCTGCTGTGACCACGTTGCCGCCATCAACAAAGCGGACATCCGCGTACTGCAGGGAAACTATTCCCGCTGGCGTGAACAGATGGCGCTGGAGCAGGCAGCGGAGGAAGCTCGCGTTGCGACGATCCGCAGGGAGGTGGCGGTGCTGGAGCAGGAAGCAGCGCAGCGGCGTTCCTGGAGCATGGCTGCAGAACGGGAGAAGATCGGCGGGTTCGATAAAGGATTCCTCGGACGCAAGGCGGCGAAGATCATGAAGCGTGCGCTGGCAGCGGAACGGCGCATCGATGAGCGGCTGGAGGAACAGCGGTCGCTGCTCCGCAATGCCGAGACGGTCCGTCCGCTCCGTCTCCATCAGCGGGACGATGCGCCGGAGCTTCTGGTCTCCCTGGAAGAGGCGGATGTCACCTTCGGCGGGAGGACCATCCTGCAGGGATGTTCCTTGACGGTCCGCCGCGGCGAGCGGGTGGCGGTGATCGGTCCGAACGGCTGCGGCAAGAGTACGTTGCTGCATGCCGTCCGCGGGACACTCCCGCTCAGCGGGGGGCGGAGGCGTGTGCCGGGACCGGTGACCATCGTGAGCGGTCACCAGATTCCGTTGTGGACGAGCGGTCTGCTCCGGCAGCACCTGCGCACGGCGGGGATCGATGAGACCCTCTTCCGCACTGCGATGGGGAGTATCTCCGTCCAGGGAGACATTTTCGACCGTCCGCTGGAGACCTTCAGTGAAGGGGAGCGGAAGAAAGTCGACCTTTGCCGCTCCTTTTGTCTGCCGCATCATCTGCTTGTTTGGGACGAACCTGTCAATTATATTGATATCGAATCGAAGGAGGCGGTCGAGCGGATGATCGCGGACCTGCGTCCCACCCTGCTGTTCGCGGAGCACGACCGGGCCTTCATCGAAGCGGTTGCGACCAGAGTCATCCATCTACCGGAAGGGGTATGAAGCCTGCGCTGACACTCATCATCGCTGTCTATAACAACGTCCCGGCACTGCGGTTCATCTTCGCTGCACTGGCACGGCAGTCGTTCCCTGCATTCGAAGTGATCGTGGCGGATGACGGTTCCGCCCGCGCTATGGCCGAAACGGTGAACGATGCAAAGAGACTCTACCGGTTCCCCATCCGACATCTCTGGCATGCGGACAAAGGGTGGCGCAAGAACGTGATGCTGAACTATGCCATCAGTGAAGCAGCGACCGACTACCTGGTCTTCATCGACGGGGACTGCATCCCCGGCGAACATTTCCTGCAGGATCACTTCGAGCAGCGTGAGCAGGGGAAAGTGCTGTTGGGACGCCGCGTGGAGCACGGCAAGCGCTGGGCGAAGGCGCTGACAATGGATGCGATCCATTCCGGTGCGTTTGAGCGGTACTCCGTGTCCGATCTGCTGGACGGACTGACCGGTTCGTCCGTCCGCCTGGAGCACGGGTTCCGCATCACCAGTCCGCTCCTCCGTTCCTATGTGGAGAAGAATACCGGTATGCTCGGCAGCAACTTCTCCACCTTCCGGCAGCATTTGGTGGATGTGAACGGATTCGATGAATCCTACGACGGACCCGGTTTCGGGGAGGATACCGACATCTTCTACCGCCTGAATCTGAATGGTGTCACCGGCAAATCGCTCCGGAATCTGGCGGTGCAGTACCATCTCTGGCATCCGCAGACGCGCGTGCCGGACCGGAACCGGAATCGGTTCGAGGAGGTGCAGCGCAGGAATTCCCCTCTCTGCCGCAATGGACTCCGGAAGCTTCCCTGAATTCCGGTTGCTTGTACGGAGACCTTCCGCTATACTATCTGCAGTTCCAACCATCCCTGACATGAAGGAATCACCTATGAAACAGATCTTGCTGTTCCTCGTCCTGACCGCATACCTGACCGCCGGCGACCTGGCGGTCATCACCCCCAAGAATCCCAAATACGGTGATATCGTTACCGTCACCTACGATCCGGCCGCTCCCGGGGCGGTCCATACCGACGCCGCCGAGCTCTATGCCGTGATGCTGTTCTCCCGTACCGATGACGCACCGGCGCCGCTGGAAGTGAAGATGCAGAAGGAAGGGAATGTGTGGAAGGCATCCTTCGCCGTTGCGGAGGAGCATGCCGTGACGATGTCGCTCCGGTTCGATGCCGGGGACAGAACGGACGATAACAACGGCAACGTGTGGAAGGTGATGCTGTACGGGAAGAACAAGAAACCGGTCGAGAATGCACAGGTGCAGCTTGCCGTGCTGAGTCTGCAGAAGAATTACTATGGTTTCAAAAACCGTCCGGACACGGCAGCGGCGTTGCAGGCACTCAAAGCCGAACGATCGCTCTATCCGAAGAACTGGCGTGCGTACGGTATGCAGTGGGTGCTGGACAGCAGAATGACGCCGGGGGAGAAGACGAAGAAGCGGATCGCCAAGGAACTGAAGGAACTCTATGCGAAACAGAAGAACAACGAACGGGCTGTGCGGGACCTGCTGAGCGCTTTCGTCATGACCGATCAGGCGGAGGAGGGTGAAGCGATTGAAGCAGCATGGGTCGCAAAGAATCCGCGCGGACCGATCGCCGAACAGAAAGCGATCCAGGAACTGCTGAGCACCACGGAAGCGAAACAGCGGACAGCACTGGCGGCGGAGTTCGTCATGAACTTCACCGTCCGCCGGGGGCTGGAGCCGATGCTCCTTTCCGCGTTCATGCGGGCGAAGGATGTGCCGCAGGTGATCGCCTTCCTGAAACGGTATCCGGATGTCTCGGCAAACTATTACAACAGCGCCGCCTATGCATTGATCTCCGGCGGGGAACAGATCGCCGCGGGAACGGAATTGGCAAAACAGGGATTGGACCGGAGCGTCACCGGCGATGTGCGCACCACGCTGGAGTTCATCTCTGTCACCCGTGATGCGTGGAAGGAGAATGCCTCCTATCAGCGCGGTATGATCGCGGATACGTACGGCGAAGGACTGATGAAGCTCGGACGGACCGCTGAGGCCGAGCCGGTGATGGAGGAATCGAACGCCCTGATGCAGCAGGACGATCAGGACAACAATGCGCGTCTGGCAGAATGCTATGTTGCCAACAAGAAGTTCGCCAAAGCAGCGGAGCTTTCCCATGCCGTGATCGTCAAAGGGAAAGCGAACGCTGTACTGATGGGTCTGTACCGCACGGCGTATGCATCGCTGCACGGCTCGGATGCCGGGTTCGACTCCGTGGTGGCGGCTGCGAAGACCATGATGATCGCTGAATTGCGCAAGAAGGTGCAGCAAGAGATGATCGCGGAACCGGCGCCTGATTTCGAACTGATGTCCGTTGTCGGCACGCCAGTGAAACTCTCCTCTCTAAAAGGGAAGGTCGTAGTGGTCGACTTCTGGGCGACCTGGTGCGGTCCGTGTCTTGCATCGTTCCCCCATCTGCAGAAGATATATGACCGGTACAAGGAGGATCCGAACGTGATGATCCTTGCGCTGAACACCTGGGAACGTGTGGCACCGCAGGATCGGGAGAAGCATGTGAAGGATTTCCTGCAGAAGAACAATTACACCTTCCCGGTCCTTTTCGACACGGATGTGGTGAAGCAGTACGGCGTCGAGGGGATTCCGACCAAGTTCATCATCGACAAAGAGGGGGTCATCCGGTTCAAGGATGTGGGATTCAGCGGCGGGGAGGAGATGGAGCAGAAAATGGCGCTGCAGTTCGAGATGCTGCTGAACGGCGGAGGAAAGTAGGCCGGACCGCAGTTCGGGCACCGCAGCCGGACAGTGATGTCCGGCTGTTCCTTTTCTGCGGTATTCGCCGAGTCCCGACCGCAATTCACCGAAAAAACCCCAACAAAACGGCAAAAATCCGGTAAGTTCATACGTGAACAATCGCATAGAAAGGGTTCCGCGTATGGAAACGACATGTCGCAATGATAACAGGGTACAGGATGCCGTCATCGGGATCCTTCTGGTCCTGTTCGGTACGGTGATGCTGCTGCAGCATCTGGATATCTTCTACCTGGAGGATCTCGGCGTCCGGTCCGTCTGGCATCTCTGGCCGCTCATCTTCGTGGTGGTCGGTATCAGTAAGTTCTTCGGCATCACGCATGTGCAGCAGATCGGCGGCGGCGTCTGGTGGATCTTCCTCGGTACCTGGCTCTATGTGTCGATCTATCATGTGTACGATCTGAGCTTCCGGGAGACCTGGCCGGCGATGCTCGTGGCGGTCGGCATCAGCATGCTGTGGGAATCCTATTGGAAACAACACCGGTACTCGCTCAAGGAGAATGGTCATGGAGAATAAGAATCTTTCGTTCCTTTCCTCGCAGTTCATCTTTGGACTGATGATCATCGGCGTCGGCCTGGTGTTCATGCTGGACAATCTCCAGGTCATCGATGCAGGGACGGTGCTCTACTTCTGGCCGGCACTGCTGATCGTGTTCGGTATCTCCAAGGTCGCCCAGTCCTCGAACCGTTCCGGCCAGATCTTCGGATGGATCTTCGTGGCGGTCGGTGCACTGATGATGCTGGACCGGATGGATGTGATCGACTTCCGTATCTGGGACTGGTGGCCGGTCGTTCTGATCGTCATCGGCATCAACTTCCTGCGAGGCTCGCGCAGCCGCACACAGCTGAAAGCGGAGACAAGTCCTTATCAGACCGCTTCGCCTGCGGGTGATGACGGCAATGCGTATATCCGGAACACCGCGCTGATGAGCGGTGTGAAACGGATCATCACCTCAAAAGAATTCCGCGGCGGAGAACTCTCCGCATTGATGGGCGGATGTGAGATCGACCTGCGGGATGCCGAGATGAAAGGGAACCAGGCGCTGATCGATGTGAATATCATCATGGGCGGATTGGAGCTGCGGGTGCCGGTCGGCTGGAACGTGGTGGTGGAGACCACGCCGATCATGGGAGGCGTGGAGGACAGGACCTATCCGTCCAAGGACGGAACAGGGAAACGGCTCGTCCTCACCGGCACCATCATCATGGGCGGCATCGAAGTGAAGAACTGACGTCGCATGCACCCCATCCTGTCGGACAGAAAGAAACATCTGCTGTATCTTGCCATCTGGAGCGCCGTCGGTGCATTGACGGCGTTCCTCGTGTCATCGGTCCACGCGATCCCGCTCACCGTCGCGCTGCTCACGGCGGTCCCGATGCTCCTCATTTACGGTGAGATCAATCTCACCTCCTGGTATCTCAGCCGCGCATTCCCGCTGGGGAAGACGCCGATACCGGTGGTCCTCACCGTGGCCGGTGCGTCCGCGATGATCGTGAGCGGCCTCTGGTCCGCCCTCGGCTGGGGGATGATAACGCTCAGCGCGGACCTTTTCTCCCTGACGATCTCGCCGATGCCGGTGCCGCAGTCTCTGGTCATCATCTTCATCACCGGCATCCCGTTCTTCATCATCTCGCTCGCCGTTGCGTACCTGCTCGCCGCGTTTGAACAGAGCACCGGTGCTGAGCGCGATGCGTACGAAGCGCGTCTGCTGGCGCAGAATGCCGAACTGAAGGCGCTCCGGATGCAGATCGATCCTCATTTCCTCTTCAACAGTCTCAATTCCATCAGCGCGCTGACCGCGTCCGATCCGCACATGGCACGGACGATGACGACCATGCTGGCCGATTTCTTCCGGAAGAGCCTGTCGTACGGCGCGAAAGAGAGTATCCCGCTCCGCGAGGAGCTTTCGCTGCTGAATGATTATCTCGCCATCGAGCGGATCCGGTTCGGGGAACGGCTCTCCGTATCCATCACCGCGCAGCCCGGTGCCGATGCAGCAGCGGTCCCCCCGCTCATCCTCCAGCCGCTGGCAGAGAATGCCATCAAACACGGCATCGCCGATAGTCTGACCGGCGGTACCGTCAGTGTGACCGCCCAGCTGAAGAACGGCCGGCTCTTCATCACCGTGGAGAACCCGGTGGAAGAGGACGGACCGAGGAAGAAAGGGGCCGGCATGGGGGTGGAGATCGTCCGGCAGCGGCTGCAAGCGTTGTACGGGAGCAACGGGGACCTGAGGACCGGGTCCAGCGGCGGAACATTCCAGGCGGTCCTGTTCTTACCATGGGAGCAGCACGCATGACCACACCGACCATCACAGCGATCATCGTGGATGATGAGATGCTGGCACGCAGCATCATCCGCGAATATCTGTCCGGCCGGCCGGATATCTCCATCGTAGCCGAATGTGCCAACGGATTCGAAGCGGTGAAGGCGGTGGCGGAACTGAAGCCGGATCTGATGTTCCTCGACATTCAGATGCCGAAGCTGAACGGATTTGAAGTGATCGAACTGCTGGAGACCCCGCCCGCAGTGGTCTTCGTGACCGCATTCGATCAGTATGCGGTGCAGGCGTTCAATGTGCATGCGGTGGATTACCTGCTCAAGCCGTACAGCCGGGAACGGTTCCTGGAAGCGCTGGACCATGCGCGGCAGCGCATCGGCACACCTGCCGCCGCGCCGGTGAAAGCGGTCGCCGAAGAAGCGGTCTCCGCACAACAGCCGCTCGAGCGGATCCTCATCAAAGAGGGAAGCAAAGTGATCATCATTCCTGCCGAGAGGATCGATTATATTGAAGCGCAGGATGATTATATCTCCGTCCGCGCGGACGGGAAAGCGCATCTCAAGATGCAGCGGTTGTCCGCACTCGAGACACTG
Organism: Bacteroidota bacterium; assembly: GCA_013361065.1. Classification (GTDB taxonomy): domain Bacteria; phylum Bacteroidota; class Ignavibacteria; order UBA10030; family UBA8401; genus UBA8401. The sequence continues at coordinate 14,755 of JABWAK010000042.1, read as the reverse complement.
CTCGACCCGCGGCGGTTCGTCCGCATCCACCGTTCGTACATCCTCAACATCGACCGGCTGGCCAAGATCGAACTCTATGCGAAGGATTCCCGGGTGGCGGTACTGAAGGACGCCACACAGCTGCCGGTCAGCAGGACCGGCTATGATAAGCTGAAGGATCTGCTCTGACCGTTCCGCACCGTCCCCGTCCGTTGTAATTGCCCGATTCTTTTGGTACAATGCATCGTTGAAACGGCGCAGCGTACAAGGACCAAGGACCACTCCCGAACGATGAACACACCCCTGCTTCCCCCGGGCATCCGCCACGGGATCTCCTCCGCACCGAATATCGTCATGTCGCTCGGCTTTCTCATCACCTGGGGAGCGCCGACAGCGCTCGGCAGCGACATGCTGCGTTACGGCATGACGGTGATGATCCTGGAGTTCGTGACGATCCACTCCGCGGCGTTCATGGGATGGACCCTGTTCGCCGGCAGCGGTCCGGTGAAGAAGATACTCTGGGTGATCGCACTCGGATGTTTCTATTCCATCTTCGTGTATGCGCTGGCGATGGAGAGCGGCGAGTGGTGGCCGATGGCCGCCTTCTGGTTCCTCATCCTCAACCGGCTGATGACGGTGCTGAGCGGCGGGGAGGAGGCGAATGCACGTCTCGGCGTACTGATGGCATCCTGGGTCTGGAGCCTGGTCAGCTACCTGCTCGCAGTGATGGTGACGGCGTTGCTGCCGCTGCCAGCGTTCGGCTGGACGCCGGAGTTCCGCACCATGCTGGCGCCGCGCGGCACCGGTCTCTGGATCGATGAACCGCAGACACTGATGGCGGCAGGGTTCCTGTATTTCCTCTCGTCCGCGGTCTTCGATCTGCACGCTCACAAGATCCTGAACATATTCTCCGGGATCGATCCCCGGATCCCCCTCTTACGGAAGAAACGATGAATACCATCCTTGTTGCCGGTGCCTCCGGCGTCCTGGGCCGTCTGGTCGTCCAACAACTGCTGCAGCGCGGCGTATCGGTCCGCGTCCTCTCCCGAACCGTTGCACGGGCATCATCCGCCGGAACGAACGATCGTCTCACACAGGTCATCGCCGATCTGACACGTCCCGCGTCGCTCACCGGGGCCTGTCACAGTGTCGACGCCGTCATCTCCTGCGCCGGTGCATCGATGAACATGAAGGCGATGGGAGACAGAACATCCTTCACTGCTGTGGATTTGCACGGGAACGATGCACTGCTGCAGGAAGCGAAGCGGTCCGGCGTCCGGAAGTTCGTCTACGTTTCCGTGGCCGGTGAAGGACCATATGAAGCAACGGAATACGTCCGCGCCCACCGGCAGTTCGAAGAACGGTTGGCAGCGTCCGGTATTGCATACAGTGTGGTCCGTCCCGCCGGGTTCTACGCCTTTCTGGCGGAGATCTTTGCCATGGCGCGCCAGGGACGCGGATTCATCATCGGTGACGGGAGCAACCGGACCAATCCGGTGCACGAGCGGGAGGTGGCGCTGGCATGTGTTGCGGCGCTGGAACGGAGCGAATCGATGATCCAGGCCGGAGGACCGGAGATCTTCACCCGCCGGCAGATCGTGGAACTGGCGTTCCGGGTTGCCGGTCGCACACCGTCCATCATCTCCGTCCCGCCGGCGCTCTTCAGTGTGATGACGTCGCCGCTCCGGCTCATCAATCCGCGCATCCACGCACTGCTGGACTTCGGCAAAGCGGTCAGCACTGCGGATGCCGTTGTACCGGTGTACGGGACAGAACGGCTGGAGGGATATTTTACCGCACTCCGCGACGGCAGCGCGGTGTGAACTTCTCCATACGAATAGGAACATTATGAAGTACCTGAGAACACTCTTCACACTCCTTTGTTTCACCATCCTATCGATGCCGGCACAGGAACTGACCGTGATGTCGTACAATATCCGGCTCGATCTGACGAGCGACGGCGTGAATGCCTGGCCGAACCGGGTGAAGATGCTGACGGACCTTATCCGTCACCATGCGCCGGATATCGTCGGACTGCAGGAAGCGCAGCGTCATCAGCTCGATACGATCGCGGCGCTGCTGCCGGAGTATGCCTGGTTCGGTGTCGGGAGGGATGACGGGAAGGATGCCGGAGAATTCATGGCGGTGCTGTACCGCAGAACGGTCGTCGAACCGACGGAGACCTCTACCTTCTGGTGTTCGCCGTCGCCGTCAAAGCCAGGATTGGGTTGGGACGCGGGATGCAACCGTGTGGTCACCTGGGGGAAGTTCCGTACCCGGAAGGAAGGGAAGGTGTTCTATTTCTACAACACGCATCTGGACCATATCGGGGTGACGGCGAGAAAGAACAGCGCAGCATTGCTGATGGATTCCGTGAATGCCCGGACGGGATCGCTTCCGGTGATCATCACCGGTGATTTCAATTCCGGTCCCGGCGATGCCCCGTATATGACGATCACCTCCGGCAGCAACCGGCGTGCGATGAAGGATGCACTCAGCATCGCGGAACGTCCGCCGTACGGTCCGCGCGGCACCTTCAACGGATTCAACATCAGCGAGTACAGCACGGACCCGATCGATTATATCTTCGTCAGCAGCGGCATCAGCGTTCGTTCGCATGCCGTACTGACCGATTCATTCCACGGCCGTTTCCCGTCCGATCACTTCCCGCTGCTGGCGGTCGTGCGGCTTCCGAAATAAAACAGTAGGTCCCTATGGAATACCATTACTATACCTGTGACGTCTTCACCGATGCACCGTTCGGCGGCAATCAGCTGGCGGTCTTCCCGGATGCGCGGGGGATCCCGGAGGAACTGCTGCCGAAGATCACGCGGGAGTTCAATTATTCCGAAACAACGTTCGTGTACCCGCCCGATGATCCGGCCCATGCCAGACGGGTGCGCATCTTCACGCCCGGCAGTGAGTTGCCGTTCGCCGGACATCCCACGGTCGGTACCGCAGTGGTGCTGGCGGTGACCGGAGCGATACCGCTCACGGGGGAGGAGACGAGGATCGTGTTCGAAGAGAAGGTGGGTGCGGTACCGGTCACGATCCGCCGTGTGAACGGCGCTCCGACCTTCGCACAATTGACGGCAGCGAAACTGCCGGAGTTCAATGACACCGTTCCCGCGGCGGAGGATATTGCGCAGCTGCTCACACTGGGGCGGCATGAACTGGATGATGCCCGCTTCCCGCTCCGGTTCGTCTCGGTCGGATTCCCGTTCCTGTTCGTTGCCGTACGCGGTGCCGATGTCATCGGCAGGATCCGCATCAACGTGCCGGTCATGGAAGCGCTGGGACTGAAGGAGATCTTCGTCTTCACCGATGAATGCGAGCGGGAGGGATTCCACTACCACGCACGGATGTTCGCTCCGCTGCTCGGGATCCCCGAGGATCCGGCCACCGGCAGTGCCGCCGCGGCATTCGCCGGGTATCTGGCGGTGCGGGACCCGCTGCAGAACGGGACCGTGCGTTGGAACCTGGAACAGGGATGCGAAATGGGCCGTCCCAGTCTGCTCTATATCGAAGCGGATAAGTCCAACGGCGCGGTGACGTCGGTGCGCGTCGGAGGGAATGCCGTGATGGTGATGGAGGGGAGGATGACGATGGAGAGTACGATAGATTAAAAGATTATCAAGATTACAGGATTATCAAGATTCATTGATTCCTGCAACGATGATGAAAGGTCTTGCTGAACGCTGTGAGGTTTGAGTGGTTCCGGAATCTAATGGAATTCGTCAGACCTTGTCCAGGAAGTACGGCAACATCGCGCGCCATGTCGGCCAGTCGTGCGGCATGTCGTGTCCCCACACATCCAGCCAATGCGGGATCGATTTCGCATGGAGGATGCCGGACAGCCGCCGTGAGGCATCCGGATTCTCGAAATCCCCCTGACCTGTCGCGATCACGATCCTTCCTTTCCGCATCTGCTCCAGATACTCATGGTCCGTCACTCCCGGCAGGTACTGCTCCGGTGAATTGAAGAAGACATTGTCGTCGTAATGCCCCTTGGTGTACGTCTGCAGATTGTAGTCGCCGCTCATGGCGATCGTGCCGCTGAAGATGTCCGGACGGCGGAAGAAGAGATTCAGTGCATGCAAAGCGCCGAGCGACGCACCGGTGGTGATGACAGGAGTGAGGCCGTTGTTGTGATTGTGGATGAACGGTACCACTTCATTGATGACATAATCGTTGTACTGCTGATGCCGGATCCCTTTGTGATGCGGCAGCATCGCATTATTCATCCAGCTCTCGCTGTTGATGCTGTTGATGGAGAATGCCTTCAGCTTGCCGCCGTTGATGTACGGAGCGATGGCATCGATCAGCTGGAACCGTTCATACTCCAGGAAATCCGCAGCAGCGGTGGGGAACATGAGGAGCGCCGGACCATAATGGCCGTAGACGGCGATCTCCATCGATTTGTTCAGGCTGGGACTGTGCCACTGGTGGATCTCTCGGTGCATCGGTTCCTCTGGGATTTTCCCCAATATACACAGGAATATCGGAACCGCAAAACCGACGGGTGTCAGAGTTGGACGCCGTTGGGGGCGGTGAGTGTTTCGTGGGTGACGTTGCCGGTGTTCCTGGTCTGTGCCGGCTCAAAGAGCAGTACGGATGCTTCATTCTCCGCTACGGTCCGGTGCTCCACGCCGTGCGGTACGATGACGAACTCCCCGGGATGGAGCTGAACGGCACGGTCCCGGAATTCCACCGTCAGCGAGCCGTCGATGCAGAGGAACAGTTCATCCTCCGCGGCGTGATGATGCCAGACGAACTCCCCTTTGAATTTCACCAGCTTCACTTCCTGTCCGTTCAGCGCTCCGACCACTTTGGGTCTCCAATGCTCGTCGATCAGGGACAGTTTCTCGCGGAGATTCACCTTATCCATTGGTCCCTTTCGATGTCGTCAGATGTTTCACCGCCCGCTCGTAGATGCCGTGCATGTCCTGCGGTGAATCCATCGTGATCTTGAGGTCCTGGATCAATCCGTCCTTGAGTCCATAGACCCAGCCATGCACCTGCAGCGGCTGCCGGCGCGCCCACGCATCCTGGATGATGGTCGTTTCGCAGACGTTGAGCGCCTGTTCGATCACATTCAGCTCGCAGAGGCGGTCCACCTGCTGATCGATATCGCCGGCGGCCTGGACGATGCTTCGGTACTTCTGATTCACATCCTGGATGTGACGGAGCCAATTGTCGATCAGTCCGTGACGCTTGTTCAGCAGAGCGGACCGTACACCGCCGCAACCGTAATGACCCACCACCATGATGTGTTCCACTTCCAGCACATCCACCGCATACTGGATCACGGAAAGGCAGTTCAGGTCGGTATGGACCACTACGTTGGCGACATTCCGGTGGACGAACAGTTCGCCCGGATCGAGCGCCACGATCTCGTTGGCGGGAACGCGGCTGTCCGAACAGCCGATCCACAGGTAGCGCGGCCGCTGGATGTTCGCCAGCCGCTTGAAGAAATCGTTCTGCTGTGCGGTCCGTTCCGCCGCCCATTGGCGGTTTTTATCGAGAAGATGGTTCAGTGATCCCATGGTCATATCTGTCCGGTCCAGTGGTGGTCATGCGCTGCGAATGCTGTGCGCAAAGAATTGACGAGCGTATCGGGCAGCGGTCCGAGCCGGACACTGTCGATGTTCCTCTGCAGATGCTCCAGATTCGTTGTTCCGACGATGCAGGAGGTGATGCCGGCCGTGTATGCGGTGAACCGCAGCGCCGTGGGGAGCCATGCATCGCCGAAGTCCAGCTGCATCGCTTTCATCCGCTTCCAGTACTCCTCGCAGTAATCGCCGAGCGGCAGCTGTGCGAAGCGCCACGGTGCATTGCCGATGGGACGTTTCGCGATGTAGCCCGTTCCGTTCTTTGCCGCAGGGGTGACGACCGCAGAGATCGACCGCTGGTCGAAGATATTCACGGAGCTCATCAGTCCGCCGAATCTTCCCGACGCGTGGGCGAACTGCAGCGCCTCGTTCTCACCGGAATAGGCCGCCACGCGGACCTTGCCGTCGCGGACGCATCGTTCGAGTGCATCAGTCACTTCGCCGCGCTCCAGCGTTTCCAGCGGACAGGAATGCAGGTGGACGATATCGATATGGTCCGTGCGCATCCGGCGCAGCGCTTCGTGCACACCGGCGATGATACAGTCATAGGTCCAGTCCTGATGTCCCGGGATGCCGTAGCCGACCTTGGTGGAGAGGATGTAGTCATTTCGCCGCCACGAGAGGTGTCTGCCGACCCGTTCCTCGGAGAGTCCGTACCCCCGTGCGGTGTCGATGAAGGTCACACCCCGGTCCACGATCTGATTCAGGAAATATCCCGCGTAATTCTCATCCATCGCACCGTCGCCGATCAGGCCGGCGCCGAATCCGAGCACCGGCAGCATCACATCCGAATTCCCGTAGCGCCGCAGTTCCATGCTCATTTCCTGGAGGCGATCGCCCGTTCGTACAGACGGATGTACTCGCCGGCGGAATGCTGCCAGGAGCAATCCTCCCGCATTCCGTTCCGCTGGATGGCCGCCCATTCGTCCGGCAGATGGAACGAGTCGATGGCACGCTTCACGGTAGCGAGTAAGGCCGCGCCGTTGGCGTCGTTGAAGGAGAAGCCGTTGCCGCCATCCTTGCCGAGATACTGATACTCATGCCAGTCGTGGACAGTGTCGGCGAGTCCGCCGGTCTTCCGGACGATCGGGACCGTTCCATAGCGGAGCGAATACATCTGGTTGAGACCGCACGGTTCGTAGCGGGACGGCATCAGGAACATGTCGGCCCCCGCCTCGATCAGATGGGCAAGAGGATTGTTGAAACCGATGTACGACCAGCAGGTCTGCGGCAGTGCGCGGCTCATGGCGGAGAAGAGCCGCTCATACTCCTCATCGCCGCTCCCGAGTATCACCCATTGTGCCTTCAGCTGCATCAATCCGTCGATCGCTTCCGCGATCATATCGAATCCTTTTTGCGGGACGAGCCGCGACACGATGCCGATGACAGGGACGTCCGGGCGGTACGTCATGCCGGTCTTCTCGAGCAGCGCCTGTGTATTTTTCCTTTTAACGGCAAGATCGTCCGCAGAATAGTGGAACGGGATGTGCGGATCTGTCCGCGGGTCCCACTCGTCCGTATCGATGCCGTTGAGCACACCGAAGAAATCGTCCTTCCGCATCCGCAGCAGGTCCTGCATGCCGGAGCCGTACTCCGGTGTGAGCACTTCCTGGGCGTAGGTGCCGCTGACGGTGCTGATCACTTCGGAGAAGAGGATGCCCCCTTTCATCATACAGAAGGAGTTGTCGTGGTCCAGCAGGCCGCCGCGGCCGTACTCGGGACGGAGCTCTGCTTTCGCAATGGTGTCGAACGAGAACCGTCCCTGATAGCCAATGTTGTGGATGGAGTAGAGGAACGCCGTGCGGTCGAACATCCGGTCCCAGCTGTAGTTATCCTTCACCAGCACCGGCAGAAGACCGGTCTGCCAATCGTTGCAGTGGAAGACATCCGGAGCCCACTGCATCCGCTGACAGAGTTCGATCACCGCCTTGTTGAGCAGGATGAACCGCTCATCCTCGTCCCAATGCTCCGTATAGATCGTCCCGCGGTGATAGAACTCACGGCAATCGATGAAATAGACCGGAACGGTTGAGCGCGGGATGACCGCGGTGTGGATGTAAACAGTGCGGGCGATGCCGCCCACGCGGACGGGGAACGGTCCGAGGGAGTCCTGGTAGACGAGACCGAACTTCTTTTCGTCGACGGAATCGTACTTGGGGATGAACACCCGGACATCGGCTCCGCGTTCCGCCAGATACCGCGGCAGTGCGCCGACCACGTCCGCAAGACCGCCGGTCTTGGCGAATGGTGCACATTCCGAAGCGACGATGGCGATGTTCATGGGTTGGGCCTGATGATTGATAACGGATACAATATCCGGAATAGAGAGGCAAATTCCAACATCAGTGGTTCAGGCATGCCAGTCCGCCGTTACCTCCATCAGGCAGACGAGTCCGCGCCACCGGCCGTACCGGTCATAGTGCCGTTCGATCGCGGCATCGGGCACGGTTCGTCCGTTCCGATGGATCTCGGCGAACCGTGACCGCACCCAGGAGTCGATGCCGAGATGATCGTACCGTCCGAGCAGTTTCAGGATATTCCCGGCGGCATAATGTCCGATCCCTTTGATGGAACGGAGTGTGCGGTACAATTCCTCCGTCGGAGCCTCGGATGAGCGCAGCGGTTCGAGATCGATCCGTCCGCTGTCGATGGAGCGGCAGAGGGCCAGCAGGTACGGTGCGCGGTATCCGCAGGAGATCTCTCGCCGGAGCCAGGCATCGCTCATGCGTGCGATCGCGGAAGGATGGGGGAAGGTGAAAAGCCCGGGCGCGGTCTCCGTTCCGAGTTTGCGTGTGAGATGGGTCGTTTGGATCCTTGTAAGGGACCAGCTGCAGTTGGTGGTGAAGAGCATCTTCACGACATCCTCGAATACGGTCGGCGCACGCAGGATCCGACCCGCACCCCGTTTCGGCACCCAGCGAAGATGCGGTTCCCGGCGGCAGAGTGCATAGAATTCCTCCAACGGTTCATCCAGCCGGAGCATGGAACGGACGGTCGACCGGATGGCGTCCTGTTCTTCCTTCTTCAGTGGTCCGGACTGCTTGATGTCGATGCGGAGACGTACCGTGCCTGCGGTCAGGCGGACATCAACGGTGCGCCGTGTGGGAAGGGGGATGAGTGCGTGCAGTTCAGAATATGGTTCGGCGCTGCGGAAGGGAGGAAGGTCGTACCAGCCGTGGGAATTCACGGTCGCAGGGAAGGAGAATCCCTTCGGCACAGCGGTGGTGATGGTCACGGGAGTGCGAACCATTGGTCCTCACTGTTCCCGGCGGGCGTCTGGAGCCTTCGTTCCGCCTTGATGATGGCGTGTTCATACAGCAGCGGATCGGCCATCCCGTCCGCGATCACGCGCCGATACAGAGCCGCTGACTCCTCTTGTTTGCCTTCTGCCTGCAGCAGGTTCGCTGTGCGGAGCAGACTGAGGAGCTTGTACTGCTCCATCTCCGCTGCTGCGCCAAACGTGAGTGTTTTCTGGAAGTATTCCTTCGCTTTCACCGGTTCTCCCTTTGCAGCGGCGCAGTTCCCCAGGACAAAATACACCAACGGCGCACTGCCGGTGGAATTGTTCGGGTCGAGCTGAAGGGTGTATTGTGCCTCACGCTCCGCATTCTCGATATCGCGTGCAATGGTAAGGTACTGCAGCGCTGTTCTGGCATGTGCGCTGATACGGAGTTCCAGCAGCCATCGCAGGACGGTGTACTGCGGGTCGAGCTCGACCGTGGACGGCGGTGTGGGGAAGACGAAGGTGAACTCCTGGCGGTGCTGTTCGGCGAGGATCCTTTTCACGATGGTCCTGCGGCCGAAGGTGAAATGGACCGGCAGCGGCATCCGGAACTGTACGCCGCGCTGTTCAACGGTCACGGTCACCACGGACATCCCGCGCGGCGTCCGCGCATGGCTCCACTGCATCACATATTCCGGTGCATCCGAACGGCGGAACCATTGATCGAAGAACCATCCGAGCGGCGTGCCGTACTCCTCCTCGCAGAGCTGGCGGAACACTTCGAATGAGGCCGGTTCGGCACTGAAACGCTGCGACATTCTCACAATGACACTGTCGAAGGCCGGTGTGCCGAGAAGGTACTCCAGCATCAGCAGGATGTACCGTCCGCGATACGCCACGATGGCATCCGTATTCAACGGGGTGCGGTGACCGGCGTTGACCGGCGGTTGCGGGAAGAAGGTGAGAGTATTGGCGATGGCGTTGATCCGCTCCTGCTGCACCTGTGCCGGGAATCGTTCCGACAGGAATCGATGGACAAGGTATGAAGCAAATCCGTCATCGAAGAACGATGTTGAATCCGCGGTGACCGGGACGAACCGACGTGCGGTCTCCAGCAGCCAGTGATTGTACCCGAAGCGGTGCAGGGACGCGGAATCGAACCGGCTGTAGGCCGGTGAGCCTCGGTGGAAGATCGTCCCGTTGAACTCCACTGCTTCGGGAGCACCGGAGGCATTTCCGGCGATCACATAGGTCACTCCCGGACCGGGATGCTTCCCTGTCCGTGCCGAAAAGAAAGAGGCGGCATCCGACAATTGACGGCAGACCGCTTCCGCGTACTGCCGGTCGAATCCCGTCGGCGGAATGATGAATGTCACCGGAGAGAGCGAATCGCTCCCGGCGTTGCTGACGCGTACAGGACGGACGATCCCGGCCAGCGTGAACACTTCGGAGAATTGGACCGGCGCGGCGGCGGAGAACGAGCATCGGACACCCCGTTCCGTTGCCTGCGAATCGAGCGGTACGGCAGCGAAGAAGGACATCTCACCGTCCGATGTAAGTTCGAAGGACACTCTTCCGGCATCAACAGCACCGAAGAGCGGCAGCCATCCAAGCGAATCTGTGCACGGAAGGAAGAGTTCATTGGAGGTGATGAAGGCGCCGGCGAACCGGGATGAATCGAACCGGGCGGTGAACTCGATGGTCAGGCGGACCGTGTCTGCATCCTCCGGTTCATCGATGCGGACCACCGGGAGGCCGGTCTGTTCGGCACTGCTCCGTTCAAGATCCACGGTCTCATTCTCATGGTCACGCACTGCTGCGATCTCCCACTGACGGGGGACAGCGAACGCGAGCGGTTCACGGCGTGCCGTGGTACGGTCCAGCGCAACGGTGAGTACTCCGGCGATGGTCCCGGTCCGACCGTTCAATGCAGCACGCAGATCGTACGATACGATCCGTTCGGTGCGCTGTGCGGGGAGGGACGCAGACAGAAGAAGGAGGAGCCAGAGGATCCGTTTCATAGTTCGAACGGCCGGTCGATGTCCATAGGAAGTATCTGTGATGTATCGGCGTAGATGACGGCGGTGCTGTGTGCAGGGACCTGAACGAGCCAGTCTCCGTTCGGTTTCCGTACCACAGTACCGAACAATTTCCGTAAACGCAACTGCGAGAACTTCTCCCAGAACACCCATCCGAACAGAGCGGTCCCATTCTGCACGTGGAAGGCCGGTGTGCGTTCGCCGGGACGGATCCCGACCGCCTCCACGGTGACCGGATGGAACCCGGATTCCGCAAGGATGCGGAGGAACAGGTCGGTCCGGTCGATACCGCCCGATATCAGTTCATGCCGGGAACGCTTCACAGCAGTGCCGGCGGCGATCTCCCGGAAGACCTCGGCGAGTTCTTCTGTGGTCAGGTCGCGCATCATTTCACCGGTACAGGTCGGTCAACGCCAGAAGATAGGTGCCGGCGCCGAATCCGACCATCGGGATCGCGCCTTCATAGGTCGCATGCGCATAGCCGTACATCTCCGGGATCAGATGGTAATTGAACCGCGCCTGTGCAGTGATCCAATCCAGCAGATGCCGCGCCTCCTTCTTCATTCCGTGGTGCAGGTATGCCGTGGCGATCCGTGTATCCAGGAAGATCCATTCCTGGCTCTCGTACCAGTCGGGACTTTTGATGCGGATGTAGCCCCGCTGCGGATCCGGGACCCGAAGTACCTTTTCATAAGCTGCCATATGCCGGAGAAAACGGGAACGGTCATCCACCGTCCGCGACGCGAACACTTCGAACGTTCCGCCGTCATAATATTCCTTATGGTCCCGCGGTGCACCGATCCGGCCGATGACCGCGCCGTCACCATCGGTCAGCCGTCCGGTGATCCCGCTGCGCAGCCGCTCCGAGGCCGCTGCATACCGTCCGGTCGCGTATCCCATCCGCGCGCCGAGTGCGGCAAGGTCCTGCAGTCCTGCGGCACAAGCAGCAGAGGTGAACGCATACTGCTCGCCGGGGAGATGCCGCTCCCACGGTCCCGATTCACGCCGGATGAGATCGTTCTCCGCAATGGAATGGATGATCGGTTCTGCGATCCTTTCCGACACTGTGTACCAGACGGAACGGACGAACGCCGTGTCGCCGCTGGCTTCCGCGTACTGCACCAGCGCGCTCAGGAACAATCCGAATCCGTCGATCTCGATGTTCGGTCCCTCCGCATTGAAATCCGATTCTTCCTTCCCTGTGCCGAAGTACCGGCAGACGGAGATCTGATAATCGACCCCGATGCCGTGATCCTTCCCGTCCGTGTGGATGAAGTTCCGGTAATGGTTCGATTCGGCGTTGAGCATGAACTGGAGCCCCTTCTTCGCTTCATCATACAATCCGATCCGCGCCAGCGCCATGATGGCATAACAACCGTCCCGTACCCAGCCGATGTTCCAGACTCCGGGCGGCAGAGAGGCAAGGATCTGACCTTTGGCCAGCGGGAAGACCTCACGGTCCCCCACCTGGGACATCTTCAGCACCGCGATCGATTGCTCTGCGGTGTTCCGTTCATCGGCCGTGAGTCCTTCCGGCAGCACAGCCCGTGCGAACACCGAGCGCATCCATCGCACTTCCTGAACGGCAGGTGATTCCTTTTGTGCACTCAGCCGCCGTACCGCGGCGTCGACCGCCGCACGGTTGTCGTGCAGTGAATCAATGAACGAGAAGAGGAAGATCCGTTCACCGGTGCGCTCCACGGTCCTCGTGAGCAATGTGCCTGCACCCGGACTGGTGTTAAAGTTGATTGATGCGATGTCCCGCTCCTTCCCGCGGACGCTGGCGTAGAGGATCTTCTCGCCGGTCACAAACGGTGCGAAATATTCGATGGTGAAACGAGGGTAGGTCACACGGATCACATGGGTGTTCTCCGCATACCGGACCGACCGCGGAACGTCCGCCGTGTTGGGACGGATTCCGTAAGCGAAGGGGCGGACCGATGCTGCGGAATCGTACGCCTGGAAGATATGCGGAAGTGCAGTTTCAATCCGGTGTGTCTGATCATCATAGACCGCAGCGATGAGTCCGTTGGTCGTTGTCAGCTTCGTGTAGGAGCGCTTCGGTGCCGGACCGAGGAACAATGCATCCATATACGCCTTCTTCGAGAAGAGCCCGATCAGTCCGCCGATGATCCCGCCCGGTGCGCCGCCGTCATAGACGCGGATGGCCAGTGTGTTCCGTTGCCTCAGGACGCCTTTGGGTATCGTGTAGGCGCGCTGGATATTCCACGCTGAAGTATCGCGAGGTGGGAATGTCCCCATGGATCCGACCAGTGTTCCGTTCAGATAGGTCGCATCGACATCGTCGATCCGTCCCAGCAGCAGCTGCAGTTCCTCGCGGAGTGCTTTCGCCGGCACGGTGAAGTCAACGCGGTACCATGCATAGCCGTCATAGTCCGCATGTCCCTGTGTCTCCCACGCACCCGGGACGGCGATGACATCCCAATGCGCATCCCGGTATTCGGACTGTCGGAACACAGCGCTGTCCGATGTTGTGAATTTCCAGGAGACCGGCAGATGATAGGTCTGCGCGGAGAGGGTGACAACGGTGCAGAGAACGAGGGAGAGCGTTCGAAGTTTCATAGGTCTCAGTGCTGCGGTAGTGAGGGTTCGAAGAATTCGGTGATCGTGGAGAAGAACCGTTCCGGTTCATCCAGCCAGGGGAAGTGGCCGGATTGTTCCATCATAACGAGCTGCGCTCCAGGGATCCCTTCTGCGATGACGCAGCTCCAGGAGGGAGCGACATGCGCATCATGCGCACCGCCGATGACGAGTGTCGGGGAAAGGATACCGGACAGGCGCGGGGTCACATCATACCGCTGCAGTTCCTGCATGACGAAGTACTGGTTTCTTTTTCCGTCGAAGGGCGCGTTCGCGAAGACGGCATCGATGGTCCGCCGCGCCTCGTCGGTCTGAACGTCGAACTGATACACGGCACGGTTGAACGCTTTCACCCGCTCCTCGGCCGGCAGGGAACGGACGGCGTTCGAGACCTCCTGGAAGCGGGGATGGAGCGGATGCGACGGGTCGCGGAAGGTACCTTTGTGGAATTTCCCGGTCGGTGCGGAGCAGATCACTGCGAGCCGGTCCACGGCACCGGGATGGGCCAGTGTGTATTCGAGTGCGCTCCATCCACCGGCCGATTGCCCCATCACATGCCAGCGTTCCAGTCCCAGGTGCACCCGCACCGCATCGAGGTCCTCCACCAGCACCGGAATGCCGTATTCTTCTTTGTCCTGAACCGGTCCGGAGCCGCCGGTACCGCGCGGGTCGAGCCGGATGAGCGTGAAGTGTTCTGCGAGGCGGTCAAGGGTGGTCCAGCGGTGACCATCCACTCCCCAGGAAACAGGGCAGATGAGCAGCGGTGTACCGGTACCGTTCACCGTGTAGTGGAGACGGGCGGAGCCGCGTTGGAGGAGGAAGGAGCCGTTCTGCATACTGCAATATACTGAACAATCACGAATATTGCGGAACGGACAAGGAAAGGAAGTGTATGTAATCGAGGCAGATGAGAAGCAAAGCTAAATGGAGTTTGCCAGTATTTCTGTTATCTCAATATAGACCGGTGGAAGGGATAAAAAAATCTTTTGAGCGATTTCTGCACTTGTGGTGGTTTGTCCCTACGTATTCATGGTGCTTACTAGCACTGTAACGTTCAATTTCATATCACTTCAAGGAGGTACAATGAAACCATGGTTGTTATTGTTCCTGTGGCAGATTCCGTTATCGCTGCAGGCTCAATCGGACACAATGTTCGTTGAGTTAACTGGCGGTGTGATCAAGAAGTATCCGATATCTCAGATTAAAACATTGACATTCTCTGGGATCACTTCAGTTGTTGAATCAGAAAAAATGGCAGGGATTCTGTCGTCGTTCGTATTAAAACAGAATTATCCGAATCC
>JABWAK010000218.1 GCA_013361065.1 Bacteroidota bacterium | reverse complement strand
ATGCACTCCGAACATCAATACCTGCCGCGACAGGGTGCTCAGAAACACCTCCGCATCCATCGAGAAACGGCGGAGCGTGAAGTTCCGCAGCACGGTCAGACCAAGATACTGTTCCGGTCCGAGGATCCGCTTCTCTCCCTGCTGCACGGCAGCGGAGTACCGCAGCCCGCCGGTCGGGTTCCGCAGGTTCACCCGCGTATCATACAGCATATCGGCGCCGAAGAAGAGTGCCTCGCTCCGGAACACGGTGAACCGCTGCAGCTCTGAGGAAGGATAGACAGATTCCCACGACGCGTGGACAGCGATGGTCAGTGCATCGGTCACCGCGAGGTCCGTGCGCAGATCGCTCTTCGTGCGGACGTAGGACGAATCCTGTTTGCGCTGCTGGAATGCCGCCTGCACGGCGAGCGGGATGCCGAACATCCACGGTTCCCGGTACTGCAGCTCCAGTTCCTGCGTCAGCGCCGTCTCCCGCTGCCATCGGAACATCGCCTTGCGTCCCGTGCCGAACAGATTCCGCATGGTGAGATGCAGATTGCCGGTGATGTATCCTTCCGTACCGGTGCCCGTCGGCGGGACGTATCCCAGGATGCCGTCGAAATTGTTCGCACTCCCCTCCGTCACCGGTATCCTCAATCCGCCGCTCAGCGTCGAGCCGGCAGAACCAGTACGAATATATAACTCCGGTTCACCGACCATCGAGAAGAGCTGCAGCCGTTCGATCCTCCGTCGGATGAGTTCCAATCGTGTTTGGTCGAATGCTCCACCCGGGATCAGCCGTGCCTCCCGAATGATGACCTCCGGACGCGTAACGGTGTTCCCTTCGACAGTGACCTCATCGATCGTAACGGCAGGTCCTTCCGTAACGATCAGATGAACCTTCAGTGCAGCCGGATCATCCTGGACCGTACCGATACTCTCTGCCGATACAGCCGCGAACGGATGACCGGCATCAGCGTACATCTCCAGAATGGTCCGGATATCCGATTCCAATAATTCAGGACGGAATGGTTCACCGGTTGCCGTCTCCATCCGTTCGAGCAGACGGGTGTTCGGCAGGACCGACGTCCCGCTGATCACGACCTCCGCGATGAGTGTCCGCACATTCTCGGTCACGAAAATGGTCAGGTCCTGCTCCCCATTCTCCGATGTCCGGAGACCAACGATGGAATCGACCGTGAAAGAATAGTATCCTTCCGCCCGATACAACGCAGTGACGGCATCGGACATCGCCGTAAGACCGGAGGAGGGCATCGGCATCGTGATGCGGGCCTGTTCGATCAGCTGACGGTCGGAGAAGTAACTGTTCCCTTCGAAGGCGATACTGCGGACCGTCGGTTGTGCCGAAGCGATACCGTACAACACGAAAAGCCATCCGCAAAGAGCGGACAGCTGATGTGATGTTATGACAGGACGGGGAGTCATTGCATGTTCCGCTGCGCGGAACGGGATCTCAGTTGGTCTTCAGCCGCTGCAGCAGGTCCCAGATCGGCGTCAGCAGCCGGTAATCGCCGAAACCGGATTCATCAACGAACACGATACTGCGGTTGTACTCGAAGTAGGTCCACACTTCGTATGGTTTGGAGTCGATATCGAACGGATGCCGTTCCACATTGTTCGGTGAACCGAACAGGATGAAGACCATCCCCATATCGGTCCGCCACCCCTGCTGGTAATGGGAGAAATGTTTGTTGGCGTATTCCACACGGCTGTAGTACTCTTCCATGTACTCGTTCAGGTCGGTCCCGGGACTCGGGTCCCGTTTCTTCCAGAAGGCATCGAAAAGGCGCCGCTTCTCGTCCGGATCCTCGGTCTCATCGATCTGATCGTATTCATCCGCCTTGGCGATGTACCGCATCTGCTTCACTGCCAGGCTAACATCGGAGATGCTCACCGGCATGTTGCCGGAACGGACGACGAACATCCGCTTCTTCACGATCGGGAGCGAGCCCGGTTCCGCGAGCGTGGAGCGGGCATCCACGGTGAGCACATACGCACCCGGCGCATACTTGGCGCTGTCGAAACGGGTGATCACCTGGTCCTTTGTTCCGTTCACATTGAACCGCTGCACGGTGTTGAGGAACTCCTTCCCTTTCGAATCCGTGATCGTGTAATGGAGCAGCAGCGAATCAATGGAACCGTCCGTATAGACCTCGAAGAAGATGGAGAAGGAATTGTTCCGTTCGCCGATGTCACCGGAAATGTTCGGTGTGATGGCGCGGCGTTCGCCTTCGGCGGCGGACCGGTTCACGAGCATCACATCGCTGAGCGCCAGTTCCTTCCTGAAATAATTCCCCACCAGGATCTTTTTCACGACGTAGGAGACCTTCTTCGATTCCAGGTCCTTCACCTGTACACGGATGGTGTAGATGCCCGGCTGCATGTCGATGGAGCGGCGGGTGAGGCTTGCGGTCTTCTTCGATTCGGTGTACTCGAACACCGGAACGCGGACCTCCTCCGTCCAGATCTTCTCGGCCACGGATGCATTGTCATCGGTCAGGAAGTTCACCGTCACCTCATAGCTGCCGGTGTACCGATCGTTCTTCTTCACGAACTGGATGTCGTCGTACGGCACCTGCAGATAGATATCGACCCGCGTGGTGAGCGAATCGCCGGAGGAGAACCCGAGCACATCCACGAAGAACTTCGGCAGATCGAATGCCACGTAGGTCTTGCGGGATTCCACCTGCGCCAGCAGCGCAGAGGAACAGAGGAGCAGTATGAGCAACCGTTTCATCATCTCTCCTTGGTTATGATCTCTGCATACAGATCGTACTCGGTCGCATCGGTGATCGTCACGTCGACGAAATCACCGGTCCGCACGCCGGGCGTTGCCGGGATGAACACTTCATTATCGACTTCCGGAGCATCCCATTCCGTCCTTCCCACCAGGCCGCCGTCCTCCGTCCGTTCGATAACGGCACGGGTCTGCATCCCGATCCGGGATTCATTCTTCTCCAGCGAGATCTCACGCTGGATCTCCATGATATATTCCTTCCGCCGCTCCTTCTCCTCCTCCGGGATCGGATCACCGAGCCCGTACGCCGTGGTGTCATCCTCCTGCGAGTAGGTGAAGACCCCCAGACGATCGAACTTCACATCCCGGATGAACTGTGCCAGTTCCTGGATGTCCGCTTCGGTCTCGTTGGGATATCCGACGATGAGCGTGGTCCGCAGTGCGATCTGCGGAACTGCCTCACGGATGGTCCCGATCAGATTCTCGGTGGTGCGGCGGGTGATTCCGCGGCGCATCGATTTCAGCACATTGTCCGCCGCATGCTGGATCGGCATATCCAGATACCGGCAGAGTTTCGGATTGCTCTTGAACACCTCCAGGATCTCGGTCGGGAACTTCGCCGGGAAGGCGTACATCAGACGGATCCATTCCAATTCCTTCACCGAGGCAAGCGATGTGAGGAGGGATGCGAGCTTCCGTTCACCATAGATGTCGAGTCCGTAATAGGTCGTATCCTGTCCGATGACGATGAGTTCCTTCACCCCCTTCTCCACCAGCCGCATCGTCTCATCCATCACCTGTTCGACCGGCTTCGTGCGGTGCTTGCCCCGCATGAGCGGGATGGCACAGAAGGAGCAGGGATTGTCGCATCCCTCGGAGATCTTGATATAGGAGAAATGATGCGGTGTGGAGACGGACCGTTCCCCCAGCAGTTCATACTTGTACTTGCCGCCGAGCGTCTCCAGGATGTTCGGCAGCTCGTTGGAGCCGAAGAAATTGTCGATCTCCGGGATCTCCTTCTGTAGATCGTTCTTGTACCGTTCCACCAGGCATCCCATGACGAACACCTTGTCCAGCTGGCCGGAACTCTTCCGTTCCACGGCGGAGAGGATCGTATCGACCGACTGACGCTTCGCTGCATCGATGAATCCGCATGTGTTGATGATCGCGATGTCCGCCTCATCGATCCGTTCCGTCAGCGCAAAGTCATTGTGCAGCAGCTGACTGTACAGCGCTTCGGAATCGACCGTGTTCTTCGCACAACCGAGGGTGATGATGTTGATCTTTTGCTGCCGAGTATTCATCAGGAGAGCACCACAAAATCGATATAGAGATAGAGCATCGGCGATACGAAGATGAGACTGTCGAACCGGTCGAAGACCCCGCCGTGTCCCGGAATGATGCCGGAGGAATCCTTCACCCCGGCATCGCGTTTCAGCAGCGATTCGATCAGATCCCCGATCTGGCCGAACACCCCGATCATCACGCCGATGATGAGCGCCTGATGCAGTGCGAGGTACGGCAGCAACGTTGACCGGAAGACGAGCATCGTCACCACTGCGCCGGCGAATCCCCACACAGCCCCTTCCCAGCTCTTGTTCGGACTGACGCGCGGGAAGAGTTTATGTCTGCCCATCGTGAGTCCGCCGAAGTACGCCATGGTATCGCACATCCAGATAGAGGCGAGGATCGCAACGATGGTCCACCCTCCCCATGCATAGGTCGTCGTCCGGAGCAGGTCATCGGCCAGCGGCGACGCATCCGGCACGAATTGGATCGCCAGATGGTACGGGAACTCCGCCCCGAAAAGTTCACGGATGCCGGTGAGCGAGGCGAGGAACACGCCGACATACATCACACCGAAGATGGTCGTACCGGCGTTCAGGAATGCCGAACCATTGTTGCGGAACAGCTCCGCCAGCATCACGAGCGTCAGGAAGAGGAACAGCACCGTCAGGAAGAGCTGCAGTTTCATCAGCAATGAGATCCCGCCGCT
>JABWAK010000217.1 GCA_013361065.1 Bacteroidota bacterium | reverse complement strand
GCAGTTTCGCATCCTGGGTCGCCTGGCCGACGCCGATGTTCACGGAGATCTTCTCCAGCTTCGGCACCTGCATGACATTCTTGTACTGGAACTGCTTCATCATCGCCGGAACGATCT
The DNA here is from genome assembly GCA_013361065.1 of Bacteroidota bacterium. Lineage (GTDB taxonomy): Bacteria > Bacteroidota > Ignavibacteria > UBA10030 > UBA8401 > UBA8401. The sequence continues at coordinate 4,622 of JABWAK010000217.1, read as the reverse complement.
CTTTCTTATACTTCTCGGCAAGACGCGGATAGACACCCGCTTCGCGGACGCCCGGTCCTTTTTTCTTCTCTTCCTTTTGCTGCTGTTTCTTCTCTTTGGCCATGGTCGGTCTCTATATGATGTGCCACGTTATCCGCGTAGCACCGATGATTGATTATTAGAACATCTCGCCGCTCTTCTGAGCGATGCGCATGACCTTCTTCTTCCCGCTCACCGAGTCCTTGGTGCGGGCGTAGCCGATGCGCGTCTTCTCGCCGGTCTTCGGGTCCTTCAGCATCACATTGGATGCATGGATCGGCGCTTCCTTCTGAACGACGCCCCCCTGAGGATTGCTCTGGGAGGGACGCGTATGGCGCTTCATGATGTTCACGCCTTCCACGATCACCCGCTGCTTCTCGGGGAACACTTTCAGCACTTTGCCTTCCTTGCCTTTGGAGTTGCCGGAGATGACAACGACGATATCATTTTTCTTCACATGCATGACGGATTCTCTTTCTGATTACAAAACTTCGGGTGCGAGGGAAACGATCTTCATGAACTGACGCTCACGCAGTTCTCGGGCAACGGGCCCGAAGATACGGGTGCCGCGCGGTTCGTTCTGCTGATTGATGAGCACGACAGCGTTCTCGTCGAACCGGATGTAGGAACCGTCCTTGCGTCCGATCTCCTTGGTGGTGCGGACCACCACGGCACGCGAGACCTCGCCCTTCTTCACGCCGGCACCGGGGATCGCCGATTTGACGGAGACAACCACCAGGTCGCCTACGGAAGCGTAGCGCCGGTCATGACCGCCGAGCACGCGGATACAGCGGACCTTCTTCGCGCCTGAGTTATCTGCTACCACTAAATTGGTTTCTTCTTGGATCATTGTCGTCTCCGAACTGTCTATCGTCTGTCGTTCAAATTATTTCGCTTTGGTCACGATCTCGACCAGCCGCCAGCGTTTCAGTTTGCTCAGCGGACGCGTCTCCATGATCTTCACGGTATCACCGACACCGGCCTCGTTCTTCTCATCGTGAACGTAGAACTTCGTGGTCCGCTTGAAGTACTTCTTGTAGAGCGGATGGGCCACTTTGCGTTCGATCGCAACGACGATGCTCTTTGCCATCTTGTTGCTGACGACCTTGCCGGTTCTGGTCTTGCGGTTGTTTCGAGTCTCCATTGAGTATTCTCTTCTCTTACTTAGCTGCAACGTTGGACTTACCGAGTTCACGCTCACGGATGATGGTCTTCATGCGTGCGATATCCTTGCGCAGAGAGGTGAACTTGGACGTGTTTTCAACCTGACTGGTTGCCTTCTGGAACTTCATGGTCGCCAATGCTTCGAGATTCTCCTCGATGCGCTTGCCGATCTCTTCGTTGGTCAATTGACGTAATTCTTGTGGTTTCATCTGCTGCTCCTTACGCTGCCAGGTCGATACGTGATACGAACTTTGTTTTGATCGGAAGTTTGTGCGTCGCCAGCTTCAGTGCTTCCTGCGCCAGCTGCTTGTTGATGCCGCCCACTTCGAACATGATACGGCCGGGCTTCACCACCGCCACCCAGAACTCCGGAGCGCCTTTTCCGGATCCCATACGGGTCTCGGCCGGTTTCTTCGTGACCGGTTTGTCCGGGAAGATACGGATCCACACTTTGCCTTCACGCTTCATCAGACGGGTGAGCGCCACACGGGCCGCTTCGATCTGCCGGGCAGTGATCCAACCCGGTTCCATGGCCTTCAGGCCGTAATCGCCGAACGCGACCGAAGCGCCGCGGGTCGCGACACCGCTCATGCGGCCGCGCTGTGCTTTCCTGAATTTGACTCTCTTGGGCATTAACATAGTACACTACTCCAGTTGCGGTTCGAATTATTTTGTGGAACGGTCCAGGACCTCGCCTTTGCAGATCCACACCTTCACGCCGATCTTCCCATAGATGGTCGACGCCTCAGCGTGCGCATAATCGATGTCGGCGCGCAGCGTGTGCAGCGGGATACGGCCTTCCTTGTACTGCTCGGTGCGGGCGATCTCAGCGCCGCCGAGACGGCCGCTGCATTTCACACGGATACCTTCCGCACCCATCCGCATCGATGCGGTGATCGCCTGCTTCATGGCGCGGCGGAACGCGATACGGCCTTCGAGCTGCGATGCGATGTTCTCCGCGACGAGCTGGGCATCGAGTTCCGGACGCTTCACTTCGCTGATGAGGATCTTCACTTCCTTGTTGGTGACCTTCTTCAGTTCCTCTTCAAGCTGGCCGATCTCCTTACCACTCTTGCCGATGACCACACCGGGACGGGAGGTGTTGATGGTGATGCGCGCATTCTTGGGGGTGCGTTCGATCAGGATCTTGGACACACCGGCCTTCTTCAGGCGGTTGCGCAGATAGTTCCGGACCATCATATCTTCCTGGAGCTTCCCGGCATAGTTCTTCTCGTCATACCAGTTGGAATCCCAACCTTTGATGACACCCAAGCGAAAACCGACCGGATTGATTTTTTGTCCCACGGTGACTCCTCAGCTGAAATTATTTTTTCTTGGATGAACGTTTATCGACCACGATCGTAAGATGATGCGACCGCTTCAACAGTTTATAGGCACGTCCCATGGGCGCCGGCAGGATGCGTTTCATCATGGCGCCGCCGTTCACGAACACCTCTTTGACCACCAGATCATCCGTACTCACACCGGCGTTCGCATCCTTGTTCTGGAAATTCGACACGGCAGAACGCAGCACCTTCTCCGCCGATTTCGCCGCATGCTTCGGCTGGAAATGGAGGATGTTCATCGCTTCGCCGACCGATTTCCCGCGGATCAGATCGATCACGATCCGCATCTTGCGCGGGGATGTTCCAACAAACCGTTGTAATGCTCTTGCTTCCATGATACTCGACTCCAAAATAGAAAGTTGATTACGCCGCTTCGGACTTCACACCCGGGTGACCGCGGAAGATCCGTGTCGGGGCGAACTCACCGAGCTTGTGACCGACCATGGCTTCCTGGATATAGACAGGGATGAACTTGTTCCCGTTGTGCACCGCGAACGTATGTCCGACGAACTCGGGAGAGATGGTGCACGCACGCGCCCATGTCTTGATCACCTGTTTCTTGTTCGATTTGTTCAGCGCCTCGACCTTTTCCAGCAGACGCGCATCGATGTAAGGACCTTTTTTGAGGGAACGACTCATAATACTCTCGTGATTACTTGGTGCGACGCTTGACGATATATTGACTGGATGATTTCTTGTGCTTGCGGGTCTTAAGACCCTTGGACTTCTGACCCCACGGGCTCACCGGATGACCGCCGCCGGAGGTCTTGCCTTCACCGCCGCCCATCGGATGGTCGACCGGGTTCATGGCGACACCGCGCACATACGGACGAATACCGAGCCAGCGGGAACGGCCGGCCTTACCGTAGCTGATGTTCTCATGGTCCAGATTGCCCAGCTGACCGATGGTGGCATAGCATTCGGCCAGCACATTGCGTGCCTCGCCGGAGGGGAATTTCAACAGCACGAACCGGCCCTCTTTCGCCTGCACCGTGGCAAAGTTGCCGGCGCTGCGTGCGATCTGTCCGCCCTTGCCGGGACGGAGCTCGATGTTGTGGACCTGCGTGTTCACCGGGATGGCGCGGAGCGGCAGAGCATTGCCGGTCACGATATCGGCGGTCTCGCTCGCGATGATCTTCGTTCCGACCGTCAGACCGTTCGGTGCGAGGATGTACCGCTTATCGCCGTTCACATAATGGATCAGGGCGATGTAGGAGGAGCGGTTCGGATCGTACTCGATGGAAGCGACCGTGCCTTCGATGTTGCGGTTGTCGCGCTTGAAGTCGATGATACGATACCGGCGTTTGTGTCCGCCCCCGCGATGACGGGAGGTGACGCGGCCATGGTTGTTGCGTCCGCCGGACTTCGTGATCTTCGCCAGCAGCGACTTCTCCGGCGTGGTCTTGGTGATCTCTTCAAACGTCGCGATCGAGTAGTATCGGGTCGCAGCGGTCGTCGGTTTTAATTTACGTAATGCCATAACTCTGTCTTCCCGTTAAACGTTAGCCAGAAAATCAATTGTTTGTCCGTCCTTCAGCGTGACGATCGCTTTCTTCCAGTCGCTGCGGCGGCCGGCGATGCGTCCGCGCTTCGTCATCTGCGATTTCACTTTGCCCTTCACGTTCGCGGTGCGCACGCTGGTGACATTCACGTTGAACTTCTTCTCGACGGCTTTCGCGATGGAGATTTTGTTCGCATTCGGATCGACCTTGAAGGCGTACTGACGTTTGGCGGTCAGCTCGGTCATCTTTTCGGTCAACAAAGGTTGTATGAGGATTCCAGTCATAATCGCTGCCGTTACCGTTTAGTTTGCAAAAGTTTTATTGATGACATCCACACCGCTCTTCTGGATCACCACCACGCTGTTGTTCAGGATATCATACGTGGAGGCTTTGGCCGCTTCGAGGATGTTGAGGGTCGGGATGTTCCGGCCGGACTTCAGCACACCCAGGTCCGTCTTCGGGGTGAGCAGCAGGACCTTCTTGCCGCCGACCTGCAGCGACTTCAGGATGCCGGCCATCTCCTTGGTCTTCGGTGCATCGAAGGAGAAATCCTCGATGACCACGATCTGACCATCCTTCGCCTTGTGCGACC
>JABWAK010000216.1 GCA_013361065.1 Bacteroidota bacterium | reverse complement strand
ATCTCCGCCACCGCTTCCGGGGTGACCGGTGGGAGCACGCCCCCCTGCCGCTGCGCCGACTGATACTCCCAGCACTTCGCGAAGATCGCCAGGGTATGGACGGCGGAATAGTACGCCAGCAGGAATCCTTCCATCCCGTCCTTCCATCCCTTCAGCGAGACGAACATGCGCAGGAACGCCGAGAGCGGATTGAGCAGGAAATGGTACCAGCGGATGACGCGGCCGGTGGAGAGTTTGTTCAGCACATCGAGCGAGGAATAATCATTCATCTTCTCGATGTACTGGTGGATCGAATTGTAGGTGTAATGATTGAGATCGGACCGCAGCACTCCTTTGATCCCTTCCACCAGGAATCCCTCATGGACCGGCCGGTGGTTCATCCTCGCCTGTGCCGCGCGGAACAGCCGCAGCTGATATCCGGGATACCATCCGCCGTAGCGGATCCATTTCCCCAGGAAGAAACTCCGCCGCGGCACCTCGTATCCGTTCAGCGGATGCGGCGCGGTGATCACGGTACGGATCTCCTCCCGCAGCTCCGGGGTCACTTCCTCGTCCGCATCGATGGAGAAGATCCAGTCGTGCGATGCCTGACGGAACGCGAACTCCTTCTGCTTCGCGAAGCCTTCCCACGGACGGACGATCACCTTCGCATTCAGCGACCGTGCGATCTCCGCCGTCCTGTCCGTACTCTCCGCATCCACCACAATGATCTCATCCGCCCACTGCACGCTCCGCAGACAGCGCGCGATGTTCGCTTCTTCATTCTTGGTGATGGCAATGGCGGTGATCATAGAATAATACAGCTCTCAGCTATCAGCTATCAGCATTCAGCTAACAGCAGACAGATGGCAGATTGTCAGATTACAGATTATCAGATTTCAGAAAATCAAACTTGTATCGGCAGAATTATCGTGCAAACTCATCGCTGCCAACTTTTGACTTTTCACTTTTGACTTATGCTTTTGACTTTTTACTTTTAACTTTTCTTCCTCGTTTTCACTTCACGACGATATTCACGAGTTTGTTCTTCACCACGATCTCCTTCACGATCTGCTTGCCGTCCAGATGGGCTTTCACGTTCGGTTCGGCGTGGGCCAGTGCTTTCAGTTCATCCTCCGGCAGTCCGACCGGTGCGTTGAACTTCGCACGGACCTTCCCGTTCACCTGCACGACGATCTCGGCCTGGTCCGTTTGGGTCAGCGATTCATCGTAGACGACCCAGGAGGCGGTGCTGAAGAGCGAGCCGCTGTTCCCCATGATGCTCCAGAGCTCGTCCGCGATGTGCGGAGCGAACGGCGCGAGCACGATCAGGAATTGCTGCATGAGACCCTTCGGAAGACTCTCCTGCCGGTACGCCTCATTCACGAAGATCATCATCTGAGCGATGGCGGTGTTGAACCGGAGCGCCGGGACATCCTCCGTCACCTTCTTCACGGTCTGATGGAACACGCGCAGGAACTCAGGCGTCGGCGCACTCCCGGTCATGAGCGGATTGAGCGTCCCTTCTTCGGTCACGTAAAGACGCCAGATGCGGTTGAGAAACCGGAAGACCCCTTCCACCCCTTTCGTGCTCCACGGTTTCATCTCCTCCAGCGGACCCATGAACATCTCGAACAGACGGAGCGCATCGGCGCCGTACTCCTTCGTCACATCGTCCGGATTGACGACGTTGCCGAGCGATTTGGACATCTTCTTGGAGTTCTCGCCGAGGATGATCCCCTGATGGCGGAGCTTCATGAACGGTTCGGCGGTGGTGACGTAGCCGAGATCGAACAGCACTTTGTGCCAGAACCGCGCATACATGAGATGCAGCACCGCATGTTCGGAGCCGCCCACATACAGATCGACCGGCATCCAGTACCGCTGCTTCTCCAGATCGCAGAAGATGGTGTCGTTCTTCGGGTCGATGTAGCGCAGATAGTACCAGCAGCTTCCGCCCCACTGCGGCATCGTGTTGGTCTCACGGCGGCCTTTCTTCCCGGTCGCCGGGTCGGTGACGCTCACCCAGTCCGTTGCCAGCGCCAGCGGCGACTCGGTCGTGCCGGACGGCTGGAACTTCTGCAGGTTCGGCAGCACGAGCGGCAGTTCCGTCTCGCTCAGTGCGCTCATCGTCCCGTCCTCCCAATAGATGATCGGGATCGGTTCACCCCAGTAGCGCTGACGCGAGAAGAGCCAGTCGCGCAGTTTGAAATTGATCTTCTTCCGTCCGATCCCCTTCCGCTCGCACCAGCCGACGATCGCGGCGAACGCATCGTCATAGCTCTTTCCGTTCAGGTCGACCTCGGCATTGGCGGAATTGACGCACGCCCCTTCGGTCGCCACATAGACCTGCTGCTGCACATCGTGCGGGGACTTCACCACTTCGACAATGGGCAGTGAGTATTTCTTCGCAAACTCCCAATCGCGTTCGTCATGCGCCGGTACTGCCATGATGGCGCCGAAGCCGTACCCCATCAATACATAGTCCGCGATCCAGATAGGAATGCGCTGACCGTTCGACGGATTCACGGCGTATCCGCCGGTGAAGACGCCGCTCTTGTTCTTGTCCATGCCGCGGTCCAGTTCGGACTTGAGCGTTGCTGCTTTGCGGTACTCCTCCACTTCCTTCCGCTTCTCCGGCACCGTGATCGCATCCACCAGCGGATGTTCCGGCGCCATCACCATGTACGTGGCGCCGAAGATCGTGTCGGGACGCGTGGTGAAGATGCGGAGCTTCGCATCACTGCCGTCGATAGCGAAATCGATCTCCGCTCCTTCGGAACGGCCGATCCAGTTCTTCTGCATCTCCACGGTCGATGCCGGCCAGTCGAGCGTCGCCGCATCCTGCAGCAGACGTTCACAGTAGGCGGTGATGCGCATCATCCATTGTTTCATCGGACGGCGTTCCACCGTGTAGCCTTTCTCCACCCACTCATCCACCTCTTCGTTCGCCAGTACTGTACCGAGTTTCTCGCACCAGTTCACCGGGATCTCCGCCACGTAGGCCAGTCGGAAATCCTTCAGCACGTTCTGCCGCTCCAGCTCCGTCATCGCCTTCCAGCCCTGTGCGGTGAAGCAGCAGTCATTATTCCCGCAATAGAGTGTGCAGTCGATCTTCGAACAGCCGGCGGATTCGAATTCCGTGATCAGCTCGGCGATGGGACGCGCCTTCTGCACGCAGTGATCGTACCAGGAATCATTGATCTTCAGGAAGATCCATTGCGTCCACTTGTAGTAAGCCGGATCGGTCGTGTTCACTTCACGGTCCCAGTCATAGCTGAGTCCGAGCATCTTGATCTGCCGCCGGAAGTTGTTGATGTTCTCCTCCGTCGTCACCGACGGATGGATGTTGGTCTGCATCGCATACCGTTCCGCCGGGAGACCGAACGCATCCCACCCCATCGGGTGGAGCACGTTCACGCCGTTCAGCCGCTGGAACCGGGTGAAGATATCGGTCGCCGTGTATCCTTCCGGATGGCCCACATGCAGTCCGGCCCCGCTGGGATACGGGAACATATCCAGAACGTACAGTTTCTTTTTTGTTGTATCATCGGTGGTACGGTACGTGCCGTGCTTCTGCCAGTATTCTTGCCACTTCTTTTCGATATCGGTAAATGGATAACTCATAAATATTGCTTTCGACGATCAAAAAATAGAATTAAAAAATAGTCGAGATTGATTCATTGATTCAATGGGACATTGATTCAATTCGTATACGTTTACTTAATACACCAATTTGATGTTGTATCGTTATTGATTCAATGAATCAATGGAACATTGAATCAATTTCTTTAATCCTTGCGCATTCAATTATCGTTGTGTTGTCTATCGTTATTGGTCCAAAGAATCAATGATCCGATGACTCAATTTCTTACTGCTCTTTCTTTTTTTCCAGGTATTTTAGAACGGTCAGTTCTTTGACGATATGAAACTTCTTTTTTATCTCCTCCACGCTCGCACCTTGCTGGACCATCGTTTTGATGGCGGTCAGCCGGAGTGAGAGCGCCGTGATCTTCCTGTCCTGTCCGTTCTTCACCCCTGCCTTCTGCAGGTAGTAATTGATCCGTTCACGGATGCCGCGCGAGGTCATCCGTTGTCCGCGGGTGCGGTTCCCTGCGCTCATGAAGAGCGGTTCATGCGGCTGTGCATTCGTCCGGAACGCGAGATAACTCTTCACCGCATCCTTCACATCGTTCGGCAGCGTCACGGTCCGGTCCTTGCTCTTCCGTCCCTTCATCTGCAGGCGGATGGAGATCGCCCCTTTGCGGGTCTGCAGGTCCCCGATATCGGCCCGGATCAGTTCGATCTCGGAGAGACCGCAGCCGATCATCAGCTTCACGACGGCGAAATCGCGGAAACCGATCTCATCCCTCCGCTCGATCGCCTGGATGAGCGCCTGGACATCCTGCATGGTAATGCTCTGACGGGAATGCTGCTGACCGGGGGAACCGCCTTTGACAAGTTTGGCGGCGTTGGTAGTGAGGATCCCCCTGCCGACCAGGTAGTCGAAGAATTTGCGGACGGAGGAGAGATACATGGTGACGGAGACCGGGGATAATTTCCGTTTCGTGAGAAGGAACTTCTTGTACTTCTCGATCTCCTTCGCCGAACACTCCAGTTCCGGTTCCAGACGGACCCACCGCATGAACTCACGGAGCGTCCGCTCGTACGTACCGCGGGTCTCCGGGTTCCGGCGCTGCAGTTCGTTGACGTAATCCGAATGGTATACGAGCAGCTTCTGCAGACTGATGGTCTGTGGGGTATAGGCTTTCATCGTCCGTTATACATATTA
>JABWAK010000041.1 GCA_013361065.1 Bacteroidota bacterium | reverse complement strand
CTCTTATTCACGATTATGGTCATGTTCTCACTCAAAGGTAATCTGATCGTGCAAATCCCCCTTGATGTGGTGCGCATCGCCATTCCGCTTTTGATTTAATTCGTAGTAATGTTCCTGATCTCGTTTTGGATGGGACACCGTCTTGGCGCGGATTATTCCAAGACGACCACCCTCTCCTTCACAGCCGCCAGCAACAACTTTGAACTGGCAATCGCGGTGGCGGTGGCGGTCTTTGGCATCAGCAGCCGCGCAGCATTCGCGGCGGTAATTGGTCCACTGGTGGAAGTGCCAGTGATGATCGGACTGGTCAATGTGGCGTTTTGGTTGCAGAAACGCTGGTATCCACAAGCCGCGTCAGCGCCAGCGATGGTTGCGGCGGCGCAGGAAGTTTGTCCGCCAGACGAACAATTAGTGAAATGATAAAAAACATCCCCGCTATAAACGGGGATGTTTTTTATCTGATTAAGATTGTTGCTTCAACCAGTCCTTAATCTTTTGCTCAATCTGATCACGGATCTGGCGAAATTTTGCCAGCTTCTCTTCGTCCGTACCCTCAAAAACTGCCGGATCTTCGAATGACCAGTGCATGCGGTTGGAAATCCCCGGCCAAGTGGTGGGACAATTCTTATCTGCATCATCACAAACGGTGATGAGATGCTGGAACAACATCTTGCCCAGATATTCACCTACACCTTTTGATTTTTGACTGGAAATATCAAGCCCAATCTCCTCCATCACTTTGAAGGTGAAAGGGTTCATTCCCTTTGGCTCCAAGCCGGCACTGTGCGCTTCGAAATTGTCCCCACCATACTTTCGTAAAAAAGCTTCCGCCATCTGGCTGCGGGCAGAATTGCCTGTGCATAGGAATAGGACGCGTGTGGTCATTGGTTCTCCTGATGAAATATTTGTTAAATTTTAATCTCACACTTTTAACATTTTAAGAATGAGATGTTATCAGTCGGTTAATAGCCAGGAAGTTCCAATACTTCTCATCCAAGCACATATATCCACAAGCCACGCTTGCGGATTGCTCAGGCTGCTTCGTTTTTCTTTTCTATGAAAAGGCCACATATCAGATCAGATTACCAAAAGCCCTCGTTCCTCATATACGGAACCCGTATTAACATTTCTGCTTGCACGATCTAATGCCATGATCAGGGCAACTATACCGTCTATCCTCTGAGTGCTTTTTTCCTTATCAGGTTTTATGTTACCTGCCGGATCGGTCTTAACCGCCATATTATCGGCCATCCAGTTCAAAACAGGGTTATTGCCATGATGTAATTGCTTAGATACAATTAATTTTAAGAGTTCTTTTGTTGGTGCGGACATGCTTTGAAAACCCTGACGGAGCGGGACCATAGTCATGCCGTCCTCTTCGGCCAATTCAAGTGTTATCTGCGTTGCGTTCCAAGGGTCATATGCAATTTCCTGAATGTTATATAACTCCTTAAGTCTGTTAATTTCCGCCCTGATAAAACTATAATCGATCACATTGCCGGGTGTTGCCCTGATATAGCCCTGTTCGACCCATAGATCATACGGCACTTTATCGCGCCTGATTTTTTCCTGAATATTGTCGCCCGGAATCCAGAAAAATAGCAAAGCCTTGAATGGCTGGCCTTCCTCTTCGGGTGGAAACACTAAGGCAAAGGCTGCGATGTCAATTGTTGACGCAAGGTCAAGACCTCCATAACAGATACATGCCTGTAATTCGTCCTTGTCTACAATACCAGCCGATTCATTCCATGAGGCCATATCGATGAATCTGGTTGATTGACTTGTCCACTGATTCAGATGCAATCTTCTGAATGTATTCTGATAAGCGGGGATCTCCTTCGCTTTCTTGAATTCATTCCGCAAATATTCCATACTTATCGTGTGTCCCAGACTCGGATTTGCTTTTTTCCAGGTCTTTTCATCCTCCCAGTTGTCTTTCTCATCCGCAGCGTAGATCACGCCAAGGAAGGTTTCATCCTTGATTGTTCCAGCAATCACTTGCCTGGCATATTCATGGTATTCCCAACAAATTGAGTTTCGATCATAGCCAGCCGTAGTGATCATGATTGTAAGCGGTTGTTCACGTGCACCTGTAGAAGTTACAAGCACATCAACGAGGTCGCGGTTCGGCTGTACGTGCAGCTCGTCTATGATAATGCCCGATGCATTGAGGCCGTGCTTGTTCGGCGCGTCCGCGCTGAGTACCTCATATTTTGACATTGATTCCTCATGAAACATTGTTCGCTTGAACACTTCTAAACGTCCCTCAAGTTTCTTCGATGATTCGTACATCTCTTTAGCCGTGTTGTATACAAGGGATGCCTGGGCACGGTCGCCCGCTGCACAATAAACTTCACCGCCGCTTTCACCATCCGCCATCAGCAAGTACAAAGCAAGCCCTCCGCATATGGAAGTATTGTGTGTTGGTGTCATTGATTTGCCAGCTAGATAAAGACTCGATGGAGAATCAACCTGAATACATCGCACTGGTACAGAATCAACAGGATTAACTGCAATAATCTGTTTATAATGTGAGCGATTATCTTTTTCTGTATGGTTTTTCAGACGTTCAATTTTTCTTTCAAGCCTAAACACTGGATTATTACGATAAGCCCAAAATTGTATTCTATATTTAGCACTAATGTCCCGGCCATACAACATAGCCCTACCTATCGTAGGCATTGGCTTGTAACCTAAGCTATAAAGCAATTCCATCGTGCCGATATACAAATCTTTATTTGTTGTGGTAAACTCGCATTGTCCTTCTTTAGAAACATATCCATCTGTATCCATTAACCCTTGCAACAAAGCCATTCTTTGATTAATGGATGCTCTTAAATAAATAAGGGGAATATGTTTATTGTTTATTAAATTTAAATTTCTTAATTTTTCACTAAACGAAAATACAATTTTTGGTTCCTTTATCCCTTTTCCTCTATCATTATCACATTTGCGACATTTCCCAGATGCATTACGATATAATGTATTTTGATGCCCACGTTTACAAGTATTGATATTTCTCAATGCACCCAAAAGCCCTGTTATCGTATTGGGATTGTTTTTATATATCTTTTCATCAACAGTTATACCTTCTTTTTTAATCTCATTTATTATGTTTCTGTCTTTTTCCGTGAATGTTATATTGTGCTTTTAAAGTAACAGCAAACAGTACACACAGTAGTAATTTTGACAGTAACAAATGGGTACGGCTGCGCAGTGGATATTTTTCTAGATAATTATTAAAGAATTTATTTTTCATATTGCAATCAAATATGTCATCATTTCAGCCCTTTCCTGATTATCAGAAAAGGGCTGAATCACTTGATGCTATTTTACGAGTAGCATTTTTTGAATAAAAGAGAACTTACCGGCAGCGATTTTGTAAAAGATAGATTCCACTGGCAAGAGGTCCCGCGTTGAACGGCACTGTGTGTTCACCGCATTCCTGCATTCATTCACCAGCGTCGCCACTTCTCAGCCCAGATAATCATACACCTTCAGATTAACAAATCTCTGGTCCGGGATCGTATACCGAATTGTTGTTGTAGGATTAAATGGGTTAGGATAATTCGTTATTGACGCTACATTTGAGAGCGCAGTAACTGAGCCATTCTCTGGAACGGTTTCTCCAGGGAAAATCAAAAGAGTGCCGTCGGTGCGAGTCACCTGCGAGGTGGCTCTCACCTCATAGTACGACAATGGATAGGTAGACGGAATGCAGGTGAGGGTCACCTACGAGGTGACCCTCACCATCAAAACGTTGGCACTCACGGGAGCCAGACTATTTTATTGTTGGTCCCATCAATATCGATCATGAGCAATGTTTCTGTTTTGATCGAATCGATCCAACTAAAATAGATAATGGATTTTCCATCCCTTGAAAAGGTAGGCATACCCCCTTTTGCAAGCCATTTTTTGTTGGTTCCGTCAGCATTCATGATCCATATACCATTGGCCGGATTATTGTTATGCTGATCCACAACCCATGTTATTTTCTTTCCATCCATAGAAAATTGCGGGTGTGTATCGGGATAATCGTTGTTTGTTAATTGGGAAATTAAATTCCCTGATGTATCCATAAGACAAATTTCAGATCCGGCTCCTTGTATATATCTTTCAAATACAATTACATCGCCTGCCGGAGACCAATCCGGAAATCTCGATGCAAATGTCCCATATCCAGCAATATTCATCAATCCGGTGCTGTCTGGATGAATTTTCCAAATTGATGCTGTTTGGTTTGGGCTTAAATATTCCGCATCAAATATGATCCATGAATTATCCGGCGACCAGGAAGGGAAAAAAGAACGGAACGGCGTTAAGGGCTTCTCGTTGCCTGTTATCATATTGCGTAGCCAAATAGTCAGATTACGATGGAAGGCTATGTGCGTGCCGTCTGCAGACCATCGTGGCCTGCTGCCTTGCGTAACAAACTCTCGTTCACCGCTTTCAAAATCCATGGTCCAGATCTGACTGTCACCATCCAATGCTTCCGCAGCATTTTGCGGTACATGCGTGAACACAATAACATCTGCCACCTGCGACCAATCAGGTTCGCCATCGATCGTTCGTCCACCCGAATCATTCCCTAATGGTGGAATAATAACGTCTGTTTTTGGCTTGGATGGATGATCGGAGCACGAAAACAGAACTATGCCTGTTAATAGCAGGAAAAGAAAATTTTTTTTGATCTTCATACTTCGCTTAGCACTCATTTCAAGTTACTCTAACATTAGAGGATGCTTTTCGCATTCATCCATACTATTCGTTGAAGCCATACTATTAAATGTATCAAATAATTAGAGCAATATTTAAGCCAAGACTCCCTGTTGAATTTTACAATGATTTTTGACAAACCGGATAATCGCTCTATTTGATGCATTTACAATAAGATAGAAGCGTTGGTTGGCTATCAAGGTGATTGTACAAGATTATCCGTCGCAGTTTTGCGATGAAGTTTTTGGATTTTTTCCTATAACCGAGAAGTAACCTGCTAGCGTCGGCACGAGTCACCTGTGAGGTGACTCGCACCTCATCGTCAGCAAACGGATGGTCAAACGGAAATGCAGGTGAGGGTCACCTGCGAGGTGACCCTCACCATACAGTCACCGTCGCAATACAAGGGAAATCTCCGTATATTTTGCACGTACGATCCATCTTTCCCATACATCCATACCTCTTAGACTGACAGGAATCATCATGAACCCGCAGAATTTCATCACGGAAGTCCGCACCAAAGCTAAACAACTGAAGAAGACCATCGTCCTGCCGGATGCGGCGGACCCGCGCACGCTGAAAGCGGCGCGCATCATCGCCGATGAGGCGATCGCACAGCCGGTGCTCATCGGCGCTGCGTCCGCCATCGCGGACCTGGCCGCGAAGGAATCGGTCGACCTGACCGGCGTGACCGTCGTCGATCCCGAAACATCCGACCTGCAGAAGCGTTTCGCCGACACCTTCTTTGAACTGCGAAAGGCGAAAGGGATCACTCCGGAAGAAGCATCCGCCACCATGAAAAAGCCGCTCTTCTTCGGCGCGATGATGGTCCGCGAAGGGATGGCGGACGGCAGTGTCGCCGGTTCGCTCTCCACCACCGGCGACGTGATGCGCGCCGGCATCCAGGTGATCGGCATGAAGCCGGGCATCTCCGTCGTCTCCAGCTTCTTCGTGATGGTCTTCCCGACCCAGATCCTCTCCTTCGGCGACTGCGCCGTGGTGCCGGACCCGACCGCGGAACAACTGGCCGACATCGCCCTGACCACCGCCGAGAACCATGCGAAATTGACCGGCGACGAAGCCCGCGTGGCGATGCTCTCCTTCTCCACCAAAGGAAGCGCGAACCATCCGCATGTGGACAAAGTGGTGAAAGCGACCGCGCTCGCCAAAGAGAAGAATCCCGCTCTGAAACTGGACGGCGAGATGCAGCTGGACGCCGCGATCGTCCCGAAGGTCGGCGCATCGAAAGCTCCCGGCAGCACCGTGGCCGGTACGGCGAACGTGCTCATCTTCCCGGACCTCGACGCCGGCAACATCGGCTACAAGCTCGGCCAGCGCCTTGGCGGCGCAGAAGCGATCGGTCCCATCGTGCAGGGACTCAAAAAACCGGCGTTCGATCTCTCCCGCGGCTGCTCGGTGGAGGATATCGTGAATACCACGGCGATCAATGTGGTGATCGGAGCCGTGTAAGAACAATTCAGAATGAAATAATGGAGAATGCAGAATGAACGAAGTGCATAGCTCGGCGTGCTTCTTTCATTCTGCGCTCCTTTTCACTGAATGGACTCCGGCGTTCCGATTTCATTGTGCATTATGAATTATCCATTATGAATTCCTCTGCTCAGTCCTGGATCACCCGTCTTGGTTTGATGCCGCATCCCGAGGGCGGTTTCTTCCGTGAGATCTATCGTGCGGAGGGAGTGGTGTCGCAGCCGAATCTGCCGTTCCGCTACAGCGGCGGACGCGCCTATTCCACCGCCATCTATTATCTGCTCCGCTCCGGCGAATTCTCGTCGCTGCACCGGCTCGATTCGGATGAACAGTGGTTCCACATCGACGGCTCCGCGCTGACGATCCACTCCATCGCATCGGACGGCACGTACACACAGCAGCATATCGGGAAGGACTTGTCGAAAGGACAATTCCCGCATGCGGTGGTGCACCACGGCGCATGGTTCGGCGGCACGGTGGATGACGATGATTCCTTCTCACTGGTCGGCTGTGTCGTTGCGCCGGGATTCGACTTCGACGATTTCGAACTGGCCGACAGGGAGGAATTGGTGAAGGTGTTCCCGCAGCATGCGGGGCTTATCCAGCGGCTGACGAGACGATAGGAAGGAGTTCCGGTAACGAACAATGCCGCACCTCTCTGTGGGATGTGCGGCATTGCTGTTTTAAAAACTTGTAGAAGATGGAGCAAGAAAGACCATTCAACGGCGGGGGCGTTCGTATATCGTCCGGACGGACATCGCGATACCGCCGCGGACGGCATAATCGGCGGTGACCGTGCAGCGTTTCGGTTTGAGCACCTTTACTAGGTCATCCAGAATGACATTCACCACATGTTCATAGAAGGTCTCTTCGTCCCGGAACGTCTGCAGATAGAGTTTGAGCGATTTGGATTCAACGATGTGCCGGTCCGGAACGTATTCGATCTGCAGCGAGGCAAAATCGGGCTGCCGGTTGACCGGTCCGAGCGTGGTGAACTCATCCGTGGTCAACGTCACCGTGTACTCCCTGTCCCGATGGTGATTCGGGAAGACCTCCAGCTTCTTCTGCGGCGCAGCATCTCGTCCCAGCAGGGAGAGAGAGTTCAAATCCTTGGTTCCGGTCAGTTTCTTGGGCATGGTGTTCTCCGTTATGAAAGAACCCTTGTCAAGGTTCTTGATACGTTGTCACAACCTTGACAAGGGTTCGGCAATCCTGATAAAGCTATTTAATAATGCGGTGATAGGTCTTGCCGTAGATGATATCCCGCATGGCGGAAGCGTTCAGGAAATCGTGCGGGAACCCCATCTCGATAGCACTCACGTCGTTCAGCCGTTTACGCTGCTCCTCCGATAACCGCACCGAGACGCTGCCGATATTGTCCGTGACCTGCGATGCCTTCGTGCCGCCGATGATCGGGATGTTCACACCCGGCTGATGAAGCAGCCATGCCAGCGCGGTCTGCGCCGGGGAGACCCCGAGTTCCTTCGCTACCGCGATCACCGCGTCCGCAATCCTCAGATTCCGTTCGGAGAGACGGCGGCTCCCCTCCTTCACCCGACTCTTCTCCTGCGGCATGCTGCCGGAGAACTTCCCGGTGAGCACGCCGGCGCCGAGCGGGGACCAGGGCAGCACCGTCATGCCGAACGCCCGTGCCATCGGCAGCAGTTCCCGTTCCGGCGTCCGCTCCACCAGACTGTATTCCACCTGCAGTCCCGCGAATGACGTCCATCCCCGCAGTTCGGCGATGGTGTTCATCTGCGACACCAGCCATGCCGGCGTATCGGAGATGCCGATATGCAGCACCTTCCCCTGCCGCACCACATCATCCAGCGACCGGAGCAGTTCGTCCGGCCGGGTGGTGAAGTCCCACGCGTGCACGTAATAGAGATCGATGTAGTCGGTCTTGAGCCGTTTCAGACTGTGGTGCAGGGACTGGATCATGTTCTTGCGGTGGTTGCCGCTCCAGTTCGGGTCCCCGTCCTTCATCTTCAGCGTGAACTTGGTCGCCAGCACGATGCTCTCCCGGTCGTGCGCGATCAGCTCGCCGACGATCTTCTCCGAGGTCCCTTCCGTGTAGCGGTTGGCGGTGTCGATGAAGTTGCCGCCGGCATTGACGAAGGCATCGTACATCGCCTTGCATTCCTGCTGCGATGCGCCCCAGCCCCATTCTTCGCCGAAGGTCATGGTGCCGAGACAGAGTTCAGAGACGCGGAGTCCGGTATTGCCGAGAAGTCTGTAGTTCATAGAAGAGGAACAATGATGAATGATGAGTGAAGAATGATGAATTGAAGAATACTATTTGATCGGTAATAACGCGCTCGTTGAGAGATACTCGCGGAACTGGCGGCGTTTGGCGATGACCTCATTATGCGTCAGGTCCGTATGGATGAAGAGCAGCCGGTGCTGCTGCAAAAACTGACGTGTCACTACGGAATCCTCCGCTGCTGCATACGGGATCCCCCAACCGTCCAGGTCCGCCATCAGGTTCAGCGTTTCATTCTTCGTGCCGCCGTCATCGGTATAGATATTGATGAACCGTCCTTTGTACCGGTCGATCCAATATGCGAATTTCTCCGTGTGTCCGTACAATGCATCGAACAGGATCACATCGGTGATGCTGCCGGTCATACCGCCGCGCATCAGACAGTGGGCGATCACACGGTAGGCTCCGCTGTGTCCGGCCAGGATGATACGGCCGGCCTTCCCCTCCTTCAGCACATTCTTCTCCTGCAGGTACTGCAAAACATCGGATACCAGAGTTTTCAACCCATCCTTCTCTTCCATCCTTCCGCCGAATGAATCGGGGGAATGCTTCGGTCCCTCAGGGAAGACGAACAACGCATTCTTCCCGCTCTCGCAGAACTGCTCGATGAGTGAGAACTGTGCGCAGGAACTGTCGATGGAATTGTACCAGCCGTGGAAATAGATGACGATATCAGCGGTTTCCGTAGCACGGAACCCCTTCGGCACAAAGATGGCCACGGTACTGTCCGAATAGTGAAACGCAGCGGGGAATGTCTTGCCGCCGTAGGTGTGTCCGCCGGCGCGGAGCGGATGCGGGAACGGTGCGGAAGCGAACTGCGGCACGAACATGGTCCCGAAGGCGGAGTAGCGGTCCGTCAATGACTGGGCCGAACCGAAGGAAACGGCGATCAGAAAGGCGAAGCATAATCGGACAAGCATGTCGGTCACCTTAGAAGTCACTGCATAATACAAAAAATAGATTGTCTTTTCATGCATATATCGATACGTTCTTGAACTGATTCCATCACCACGCTCACAATCACGATCCGGACCCTCTATGTTCCGCTCACTTCCCTGTCCGCACCTGCTCCTTTTCGCCATCGCGTTCCTTGCTTCTTCCGTCGCCGCACAGCAGCGCGATGTCAGTGCGGCCGAATTGCATCGCATCACTAACGAGGCATCCTACGAGTTCAATAATCTGAAGATGTATAAGGATGAGGAGGCATGGCGGGGGAAGATCGTGGCGTTCAGCGGGTACATCCAAAAGACGCCGGTGATCGCAAAGACGAAGGGTGAATACCTGCAGATCGCCGGGAATACCGCCAACGGAGCGGTGAATGTGGTGGTGTTTCTGGACGGTCCGATCCCCACGACCGATAACTACGGGAACCAGGTCCCGACCATTACGCCGGGAATGGATGTGCGGGTCTTCCTGCAGGTCCGTTCGCTGATGAACTTCACTTCCGAATCCGGCGTGATGATGAACCTGCCGACCGGCGACGCACTGCTGATCTTCCCGAAGGACGATTACTCCATGACGCACCCCGTCTGGGCGAGCAGCGCGCTGATACGGCGGCGGTAGTGTGCGTTGCAGGAGAAACTGGGGAAATTCTTAGACTGGTGTTTGTCACAAGCAGATTCTTCGTTCCGCAATGGTCAAGTGCATCGAGCGGGACTCAGAATGACAAAGCAGATTTTTGTTTAAATTTTTCAACACGACTACGATACTTACATTCATCTCTTCAGCGCTTCTTCTCCCGCACCACCCGTTCGATCACTTCCATCGTCCGCTCGGCACCGATCTGCCAGTCGAACTCCTTTGAGCGCTGCAGCGCCGCTGCCGTGAGCCGTTCGCGCAGTGCGGCATCGCGCAGCAGCAGGATGACCTTCTCCGCCAGCTGCTCCCGGTTGCCGTACTCATAGAGCAGACCGGTCTCACCGTCCAGCACCGCATCCCGGAGTCCCTGCACATTGCTGCTCACCGTGGTGGTGCCGCAGGCATTCGCTTCGATGGCAGTGAGTCCCCATCCTTCCTTGGCGGAGGTATTCACGGCCACATGCATCCTGTTGAGCCACTCCACCTTCTCCTGCTCGCTGACGAACCCGGTGAAGGTGATGTCGCCCCCTACGCCGCTTGTCGCTGCCAGTTCCTCCAGACGCGGACGGTCATCACCGTCCCCGACAATGACCAGTTTCGCTTCCGGGATGACCTTCTTGACGATGGGGAATGCTTCGATGAGATGGTCGAACGATTTGTACTTCTTGAGCCGTCCGAGTGCGCCGATGAGCGGAACGGGGGATTTCGGGATACCGGTCGTGCGGAAGAGCTGATGGTTCATGCCGTACGGCACGTAGTGGATACGGTCGGGGGAGAATCCGTTCGCGGTCACCTCGGTCTGCGTGCTGGGACTGTGGATCATGAAGTGGATCTTACGGTACATCGGCAGAGAGGCGCGTTCGGCGAGATAGACGTACGATGCAAGCGGGAAGATGGTCTCCTGGAAGACGCTGGTGCCGAGCAGATGGTGGAGCTCTCCCAGGACCGGTTCCTTCACATACGCCGGGGTATAGAACGGGATCTTATTCACATCATCCACGATCAGATCGAACCCGCCGCTGCGGAAGGTGGTGAAATACTTCTTCATCACCACATAATTGAACAGGAAGCGTCCCCCTTCGCGGATGACGGTGATACCGTTCATCTCCTCCGTCCGTTTCGCCCCCTCGTACGACGAACAGAACAGCGTCACCTGATGACCCATCGCCGCGATGCGGGAATAGGTCTCATGCAGATGCACCTCCGCCCCGCCGGCCAGCGGATGGGAGAGGTCCTGCCAATTGAACACTAAAATATTCATATATACAATGCAGAATGAGGAATGAGGAATGGAGAATGGATCGTCAGCGACACTCCATTCTCCATTCTGCATTCATCATTGATGTCACTGCTTTTTTCCGATCACTCCCATGGAGAGTGCGGTATAGGTCGTCAGCGCCGTATCCTTCACCGCATCGCGGAGCGTTTTGCGGATGGAATAGAGCACCGGCACCTTCGGATTGAGCGGCAGTTTGATCTTCACGGTGCGGAGCGCTTCACGCGTCATCCGGTAGAAGAGACTCGGATACATCCATTCGCCGTAGGTATGGACGGTCCTCAGACCGAGCGCTTCCATCTCCCGCTTCAGTTCCGGCACAGAGAAGGAACGCTCCCAGCCGGCGAACCACTTGTCGATGGCGATCAGGAAGGTCTTGATGAGGGTGTAGATGTGGTACCGCTGCGGGACGTCGACGCAGAGGAGTCCGCCGCTCTTCAGCACGCGGATGTTCTCGCGCAGCAGGTCGCGCGCCTTCTCATGACGGAAGTGCTCGAGCAGTCCCTGATGGAAGATCACATCGAACGAACCGTCCTTGAACGGCAATTGGAACGTATCACCGCCGATGATGCGGACATCCATCTTCTCTTCGGACGCGATACGCTTCATGATCTTCAGGGAGTTCATGGAGTAATCGAGCTGGTAGACGATGGCGCCGCGCTCCACGAGCGGGAAACTGTCACGCCCCGTGCCGGCACCGATCTCCAGGATGCGCTTCCCCTTCACGTCCATCACCTTCACCAGGTTCCGCACGACGCGGTCCGAGTTGGAGTAGACCTCCTTGACCTCTTTCTTCTCTTCCCAGAAGTTGTCCCAATGTTCGAGCCGTGATTCTTTCATACGCCTGTCCGATGATTATGCTGTTCCGTTGAAAAAAAAGGATGGAGCGGCTGCTCCATCCTTTTTTGTGAGGTGCTGCTTATCGCTGATGCGGTGTGCATCGGGTCATTGCTTTGCCAGGGTATCCTTCATCCCCCCGCGGAGCGCCAGCTGTGCCTGGATCTGTGCCTTCTGCGAGACGACCCATTCCGGCAGACCCGGGGTGGTGCCGTAGTCCTTGTTGATGCGGTCCAGGATGCCGAGCGCCTTCTCATAGTCCCCGCGGTTCGAATAGAGGGTCATGAGCATGTAGTACGGATGGTACTGGTTCTGGAACGGCTCGGTGATCTGTTTGGAGGCCATCTCCAGCAGGCGGCGTTCGAGATTCGTCGACATCTCGGCATACCGTTCCTTCGCACCGGCGAACTGATAGAAGTTGGTGATGTCGAACTCCACGCGGTAGTCGAGCGGCAGCACCTTCGGTGAGATCTTCGCCATCATGGAGTCGAGCGCTTCCACTGCTTTGGCATTGTCGCGCGTGACGTTCAGATGGTGCATTGCCAGACGCATGAAGGCATTGCGGTAGTTCATCGCCAGACGTTCCACGTTCTCGTCATAATGCACCGTGGTATCGCGCAGTCCGCGGAACTTGTAGCCCCGCTGGAACTTCAGATTCGGCTCGGCCGGTTCGTTCAGCAGGTTCGCGGAGAGGATGGCCGGATCGATGACCCCTTCCTCGCTCGGTGCCGGGTACGGGATGAGCTTCATGGCGAGACCGTCCATCCGGAAGTACCGGTCCAGACCGATCTTGGAATCGGGCGTGGAGGTGACCGCCATGTAGATGGGACGCTGCCAGTTGTTGCTGCGGATGATGTCGAATGCCATGATATCCTGCGCGCGGATCGCCCTGATCACCTGTCCGTTCGCCTGCGGGAACTGCAGCGTATGGGAGAGCGTGAACCGGATCTCGCCTGCCTTCGCCTGTTCTGCGGCGCCGGCCTGCGGCTGCGCGGGACGGTCCGAGAACTGTGCGTACTGCTGCATCACGTCGGCCGGGACCGGGATGGACATCTCGCGCGGCTCCCACTGCATCGGTCCGATCTGCTCGATCTCCTGGTCCGAGAGACTGATAGCGACCTTCTTGGCGCCGTACGGTTCCTGATGCTTCAGCTGCATGATGTACCAGGAGGTGTTCACCAGGCTCAGGTTCACGATGCGGACGTCACGGCGGACCCCCTCCACATCCTGCAGGTACCAGAGCGGGAAGGTATCGTTGTCGCCGTTCGTGAAGAGGATCGCATCCGGTTCGCAGGACTGCAGCAGGTTGTAGGAGTAATCCCACGCCACATAGTCGCCGGAACGGTCGGACGGTTCGTAGTTGGTATAAGCCATGTTCACCGGCACGAAGATGACGGCGAACGCGAGGGCTGCGTATCCGAGATAGGTCTGCAGTTTCTGTTCCTTCACCCACTCACGGATGGTATCGACCAGGCCGAGCGTGCCGATGCCGATCCAGACCGAGAAGACGAAGAAGGCGCCGACGTAGAAGTAGTCGCGCTCCCTCGGCTGCGGGTTCTGCATGTTGAAGTAGATGGCCATGATCAGGCCCATCAGCAGGAAGAAGTTGAAGAAGACCCACCACATCACCCGGTCCTTCTTCCAGTGATAATAGAATCCGAACAGACCCAGGAAGAGCGGGATGCCCCAGAGCTGTTTCCAATCGACACCGGCACCCTGGAAGTCCCCTTCGCGGCCGGCATACTGCCAGAGGAAGTACCGGAGGAACATCTCGTCCAGCTGATAGCGGAGGAAATAATCGCCGTCGCTCTTGTAATTGGTGTAGATGCCCTGGTGCTGCGGTTCCTGGCTCCAGCGGCGCTTCATCATGGGGGAATCGCCGTACTGTTCGCGGTTCAGATATGCGACCAGTTTCTTGAGCGTGCTCGGGTCGTTCTCATTCATCGGCGGATTGGCGTTCGCGCGGATGATGACCATGGTGTAGGTGGAATAGCCGAGCAGGATGAGCAGGAACGACATCGACGCGAGATGGAGCATCTCGTTGCGGTTCTGGATGGAGCGCCAGACGCCGTAGACCGCCGCCACGATCGCACCGATCGGCAGCATCGTCCAGAGGATGCTCTTGCTCTCCGCACCGCCGCCGATGGCGTACTCGCCGTCCAGCAGGTTCGGGAACATCTTCACGATACCGGGATAGACAACGGCGAAGATACCGATCGCCACGATGCCGAAGATGATGTAGTTGCGGACGGAGAACTCGTACCGCTTGAAGAAGACGATGATGAGGAACGGGAAGATGACCAGCAGTGCCAGCAGATGCACGCCGAGCGACAGACCGATCAGATAGGCGATGAGCAGGATGTACTTCTGGTGGCTCGGCGAATCGGCCCGCTCGTTCCAGCGGAGCGAGAGCCAGGTGACGAGTCCCACGAAGAGCATGCTGATGCCGTACACCTCCGCTTCCACCGCATTGAACCAGAAGGTGGCGCTGAAGGAGAGCGAGAGTGCGCCGACCGCGGCGGACGTATAGAGCGACACTTTGTTCCAGGTGTCCTCCGTGCGCGGACGCCAGAGGATGATCATCTTCACCAGGGAAAGATAGAGGAACATCGCCGTCAGTGCGCTGGAGAGGGCGGAAATGAAGTGGATGCGGACCGCCGGATCGTCATAGAACGGGATCATGCCGATGACGCTGCCGATGAGCAGGAACAGCGGGGAACCGGGAGGATGCGGGACCTGCAGTAAATACGCCGCGGAGATGAATTCACCGACGTCCCAGAACACGACCGTGTCCGCCAGCGTCAGGATATAAACGATCAATGTCGACAGGAACACGAATCCGGCGACGTATTTATTGAGTTTCGTATGCTCCATTACTACCTCTTCAGTGGGAAAACGAACGACAACAGTGGATAAATATACTTTGAAAGTGCCGATTTTCAAAAGAAAATCATAGGTTTACGGGCACAGCCGTTCACAGGATGAGCCTTCCCGCCACCTCATCGCAGACCGCATAACCGCGAGATGTCAGCGAAATCATGTTGTTTTGACGCCGGAGCAATCCCTCCTGTTCCATCCTGTCCATCTCTTCTTTCTTATGGGTGAAGACATCCTCGCCGTAGAGCGGATAGAGCTTCCTCAGATCGATGCCGGTGCTGCGAAGACCGAGGAAGATCTCCTCCGTGAAGAATTTCTCGCGGTCGATCGATTCCTTCCCTGCCACCGGGAACACCCCCTTCTCCAGCGCTTCGCAGTAACTCTGGATGCTCCGCACGTTCCACCACCGTTCGCCGGTGACCGGTGAATCCTTGCAGAAGGAATGAGCGGACGGTCCGAGACCGATATAGTCCGTATGGTTCCAGTAGTTGAAATTATGCCGGGAACGGAAACCGGGGCGTGCGAAATTGGAGACCTCGTACTGACCGTATCCGTGCGCGGTGAGCGTGCTGATGGTGATCTCGTACAACGCCGCATCCTCCTCGTCCGGCAGCGGCGCGACGAGCTTGTTCTTCACCATCGTTGCCAGCGGCGTCTGCTCCTCCACGATGAGCGCATAGGCGGAGATATGATGGGGACCGAGAGCGACCGCCCGGCGCAGGTTCTCCTGCCACCGTTCCGGCGTCTGTCCCGGCAGAGCGAAGATCAGATCGCAGCTCACATTGTCGAAGCCGGCCGTCTGCGCCGCACCGACCGCACGTTCCGCTTCCGCCGCGGTGTGGATGCGGGTGAGGAATTTCAGATCGTCATCGTGGAACGACTGGATGCCGAAGCTGATCCGGTTGAATCCCGCCGCACGGAACTCGCGCAGCTTGCCGAGCTCCACCGTGCCGGGGTTGGACTCGCAGGTGATCTCCGCATCCGCGGTCACACAGAAATGTTTATGGATGAGCGAGAAGATGCGGTCGAATTGGGAGGCGGAAAGCAGCGAAGGGGTCCCGCCGCCGAAAAAGATCGTCTCGATACTCTCCCCCGCCGGAAGCCGGTGCGCCCGGAGTTCGATCTCCCGCTCCAGCGCCGCAAGGAACCGGTCCATGGAACTCATATTCTCGATGGAATAGAAGTCGCAGTACACGCATTTGTGTTCGCAGAAGGGGATATGGAGGTAAAGAGAGGCCACGAGGAAAAGTTAAAAGGGAAAAGTCAAAAGGAAAGTGAAAAGTTAAAAGTCAAAAGTGAGGAAATTATGAGTTATGAATTATTAATTATGACTTTTTGCGGTCAGTGGATGATGGAACCGATCCTGTCCCAACGGATGCCGTGTTCGTCGCGGGACCAGTAGACGAGCATTGCTTTGCCGACGATGTGTTCGTCCGGGACGAAGCCCCAGGAGCGGCTGTCGGCGCTGTTGTTGATGTTATCACCGAGTACAAAATAATAATCCCGCTTCACGGTGTACGAGTCGGTCTCCGCACCGTCGATGAAGACCTTCCCCTCTTTCGTTTCCACGGTGCTCCCTTCGCGCAGGATGAAGACGCGGTGGAGGGCCGCGGACGATGCATCGAGCGGCAGGACCATCCCCTTCGCCGGCACGACGACGGGCCCGAACTCCCGGTCCGCTGCGGGGAAGAATCCGGACCGTGCGCCGTTCACCGTGACCGTCCCGCCGGTGATGCTGACCGTGTCCCCGGGAAGACCGACGCACCGTTTCACCATGAACAGATTCCGGATGACGATCGTTTCCTCCGGCTCGCCGGGGAATTCGAAAACGAGCACCTGGCCGCGCTGGACGGACTGCAGTGCAGGGAACTGCACGACGGGAAGCGGGATGTACAGGAACTTGTGCGGTGTGCGGGCGCCGTAGATGAACTTGTTCACCAGGAGGAAATCACCCGGGAGGAGTGCCGGCTGCATGGAGGCCGACGGGATCTTGTACGCATCGATGATGCAGGATTTGAGTCCGGCGGCGAAGAGGAGCGTCGCGAACAGTACGATAAGGAGATCCTTCGCAGTGCGCCACATACGGGCCCCGGCTCAGCCGATGATAGTGCCGATGCGTCCGAAGCGGATCGTTTCCGGATTGAAGACAGTGATGACGATCTTGGTCAGGATGTCGAGCAGGATGTTGCGTCCGGAGAAGGTGGTATAGATCCACTCCATCCGCATTGTCTCACCCTGCATAGCGAGGCGGCCGCGGTACTCGTCCGTGAGCATCACGGAGAAGTAGACGATCATCGGCGTGCCGACCACGTTCTCGCGCGGGATGAATCCCCAGTAACGGCTGTCCAGGGAATTGTCCCGATGATCGCCGATGCCGAAGACGTAATCGCGTTCCACTGTGTATTCCGCGGCGGGCTTCCCGTCGATGAGCGCAGCGCCGGCCCATTCTGCCGTATGTCCTTCCCGGCCGATGAAGGTGGCCCACTTCCGGAAGTTCTCGGCGGTGAGCGGGATGGTCATCCCTTTCTTCGGTACGACGATGGGACCGTAGTTGTCCTCGTTGTAGGGCGATGTCGGCGGGAAGATGCGGTCATCGGCCAGCCCCGGGGGCAGGGTCCGCAGATTATCGAACTTGATGTTCTTGGGGATGGGGGCCGCGGCGCCGTTCACATAGACCACGCGGTTGCGGATCTCGAGCGTATCGCCCGCCACCGCCATACAGCGTTTCAGGTAGAAATTGAACGCTTCGGAGCGGACCTCGTCCCGCATGCCGGGGAACTCGAACACGATCACATCGCCCCGTTCCACATCGCGGAACCCGGGGATGGTCGTCCAGGGAAGGCGGACATCGGTGAACATGATGTTGCGCGGCGTGGAGGCGCCGTAGAGGAACTTGTTCACCAGCAGGAAGTCGCCGGTGAGCACTTCATTCTCCATGGAACCGGTCGGCACCAGGAAGGAGGCGACGATGAAGTTGTTGAGCAGGATGAAACCGCCAAAGACGATGACGAACTCGCGCACCTGCGCGAGGAAGTTTTCTTTCCACGTGAGCGGTGCCTTGGTCACGTCCTTCTGTTCTTTTTCTTCCTTCGCCATGATCCTCTCGTGATCGTTCGTGCCGGTTCTGTTCAGCAGCTTCAAACTATCATTACACTATACAACTGCGGAATTCTGGAATTTGGAATTTGGTGCCTGATTTTTGGTGCTTGTGATTTGGACCTTGGGATTTCTTATTCATCCCCCATCTGCAGCACTGCCAGGAACGCTTCCTGCGGCAGTTCAACGCGTCCCACCTGCTTCATCCGCTTCTTTCCTTCCTTCTGTTTCTCCAGCAGTTTGCGTTTCCGGGAGATGTCACCGCCGTAGCACTTCGCCAGCACGTTCTTCCGCATGGCGGAGACGGTGGTGCGGGCGATGATCTTGGCGCCGATGGCCGCCTGGATGGCCACCTCGAACATTTGACGAGGGATGAGCTCCTTGAGTTTCGTGCAGAGCTTCTTCCCCATCTCGAATGCCTTCTCCGAATGGACGATGGTGGAGAGGGCGTCGACCGGCTCGCCGTTGAGCAGGATGTCCAGCTTCACCAGGTGCGATTCGCGGTAGTCGAGATACTCGTAATCGAGCGATGCATAGCCGCGCGTGAGGGACTTCAGCTTGTCATAGAAGTCGAAGATGATCTCGGAGAGCGGGAACTCGTACGAGATGTCGGCGCGCGTCGGGTCCAGATAACTGGTGTTCTTCCAGATGCCGCGGCGGTCCGTGGCAAGCTTCATGATGTTGCCGATGTACTCCGTCGGCGTGATGATCTGCGCCTTGATGTACGGCTCCTCCACATGGTCGATCTTGGAGGGATCGGGCATGTCCGCCGGATTGTCGACCGTGATGGTCTCGCCGCTCGTCAGGATCACGCGGAACTCCACGTTCGGCACGGTGGTGATGAGGCTCTGATTGAACTCCCTCTCCAGCCGTTCCTGGATGATCTCCATGTGCAGCAGACCGAGGAAACCGCAGCGGAACCCGAAGCCGAGCGCGCCGGACGATTCCGGCACGTAGACGAGCGATGAATCGTTGAGTGACAGTTTCTCCAGCGAGTCGCGCAGTTCGGCGAAGTCATCCGCATTGGTCGGATAGAGACCGCTGAAGACCATCGGCTTCACTTCCTTGTAGCCGGAGAGTGCGTCCGTAGCGCCGTGGTACTGCGTGGTGATGGTATCGCCCACTTTCGTATCGCGGACGTTCTTCAGTCCGGCGATGACGTATCCCACGTTGCCGGTCGTGAGCTCCTTCGTGCGGCTCTTGTTCATATAGAGCACGCCGCACTCCTCCACTTCCGCCGTATTGCCGTTGTTGATGAACTTGATCTTCTCCTTCTCCTTCAGCACGCCGTCCACCACCCGCACGTACGCCACCGCGCCGCGGTACGCATCGAATTTGGAATCGAAGATGAGCGCGCGGAGCGGTTTCTCCGGGTCCCCTTTCGGCGGCGGCACGCGCTTCACGACCGCTTCCAGGATGTCCTCGATGCCGATGCCGGCCTTCGCACTGGCGCGGATGATCTCCTCGTCCTTGCAGCCGATCAGTCCGATCACCTCGTCCCGCACCGTGTCCATCATCGTGGAGGCAGAGGGAAGGTCGATCTTGTTCATCACCGGGATGATCTCCAGACCGGAATCGATCGCCAGATAGAGATTGCTGATGGTCTGAGCCTCTACTCCCTGAGACGCATCCACGACCAGAATTGCTCCCTCACAGGCGGCCAGCGAACGGGAGACCTCGTAGGTGAAGTCGACGTGGCCGGGGGTATCGATCAGGTTCAGGATATAGGTCTCGCCGTCCTTCGCCTTGTATTCCATCTGGATGGCGTGGAGCTTGATGGTGATGCCGCGTTCCTGCTCCAGGTCCATATCATCCAGCACCTGGTTGGTCACCAGGTCCCGTTTGGTGATACGGCCGGTGAATTCCAGCAGGCGGTCTGCCAGCGTGGATTTCCCGTGGTCGATGTGAGCGATGATGCAGAAATTGCGGATGTTTTTCATGGAAAGCTAAGAAAGTCGTTGAGTCGTGAAGTCCTGAAGTCGTGAAGTATATGAGTCTTGAAGTCGTGGAGCCGTTGAGATCATATTTGAATGTTGTTTTTTCTCAACTACTCAACGACTCATATACTCCATGACTTCTTCAGTTTCACCGCTCCATCAAACAAAAATCCCTGCCGAAAACTACAGAGGCAGGGTTTCTGAGGACAAAATACGCAATATTGGAGGGAAGTGCAAGAAGAGAGAACCATCACCTCCGGAGCACTTTGAAGGCGATATTCCGGCCCAATCCGGCTCCCATCGCCAGACTTCCCCATAATGCCGCCAGGTTCTCCAGCAGCGGCTCCTTTTCCAGTCCACCCACGTCATAGACGGTGAACCCGCATTCCTCCGCCAGCGTCCGCACAACCTTCTTGTCCTCCGAATGATCGCCGCAGAGGAACATATCCGCCGTTTGCCCGCCGTACCGGGGATCGTCCATATTCTCCGCGCCGACGGAATTGAAGCATTTCACGATATGGTCGCTGCCGCTCGCCGCCCGGATCGCTTCCGAGGTCCGTGCGTACGGTTCCGGTCTCCGGAAGACCGCATTCATCGCATCGATCAGTATCTTCCCGGTCACATCGCCAAGCTCCCGTGCAACAGCATGGGCCGTGGAAGCGGGGACCGCCAGCAGCACCACCGAGGATGCCGCTGCGGCTTCCAGTACGGAGGCGGCGCTGATCCGTTCCGGATGCTTCGCGATCAGGGCACGGACCTTCTCCGATGCCGGATCTCGTGTGCCGAGGATGATGCGGTGTCCGTTGGAGGCCCAAACAGCAGCGAGCCGTCCGCCGATGTTGCCGGTTCCGATCACAGCGATGGTCATGGAGTTCCCTTTCAATGTTCCGCCGGAGCGGCGGAGGTGAAGAAGATGAAATAGACAGGGATGAAGGCGAACACCGCCATTCCGGCGGCGGTATGGAGCATGCTCACCGCTGCGCCGATAAGATAGAGCACCGGGCCGAAGAAGAGCGACCGGGTCGTATCCGCCGTGAAGCGGGCGACATCCGCCGTTGCTTTCAGAACATGCCGGGAGCGCAGGATGTTCCGGCGCATCAGCGTGAAGGAGAAGGCGGTCATCGCCATGATCACGCCGAACACCGTCGTCGCGACCGGATTCCCGACATAATCCCCGATGAGTGCCGTAGGGAACGGGATGAACGAGCACCAGAGCAGCAGATGGGCATTGTGCCAGAAGATGCCGTGGGTGATCCGCTCCAGCTGCTCCAGGATGCGGTGGTGGTTCACCCAGATGACGCACAGCATCAGGAAGCTGAGCATCCAGCTGATCACCTTCGGGAAGAGCGGTATCAGCGCATCGATGAGCGCCGGCATGGATGCGTGGTCCTCCACATGCGGCACTTTGATCTCCAGCACCAGCAGGGTGACGATGATGGCGAAGACGCCGTCGCTGAATGCTTCAACGCGCGTTTTTGAGAAATATGTGTTCACGGAGGTCCTCCCTGGTATGATGTGCACAGCAACATACCGTGCGGACGGGAGCGATACAAGACGGTACGGCGAAGTGTGTAACGCACTTTTTGGTATGTGTCTCTTTTTTCGCTATTATTGAGCCATGCCGGACTTCATCTACAACGGAAAGATCTATTACAACCCGGTCGAGTTCGCTATGGACCAGATCGGCGGCACCTGGAAGATGCCGATCCTCTGGCGGCTGAAAGGGAGGAAGATGCGGTACTCCGAGCTGCAGAAGGATATCCCGCACATCACCCAGAAGATGCTGAGCACGCAGCTGAAGGAACTGGAGAAGAACGGGTTCATCACCAAGAAGGTCTTCCCGACCGTTCCTCCAAAGACCGAGTATGCGCTGACCGCCAAAGGAAAGCGCGCCATTGCCGTCATCACCGTCATCCGCGAATATGGACTGGAACTCATGAAGGAATCCGGAACAACGCACCGGTCGGCCGGAGAATGAACCCTGCGGCGGCGGCGAAACCCCGTCATCCGATGCGCGGTCTAACCCGATACCGATCACGCTCTATCATACTATCATACAGGACGATATGAAACACCTCCTCCCCGCTCTTCTCACGCTCCTTTGCCTGGCAGCACCCCTTCTCTCCCAACAGTTCACACGACAACCCGACGGCGCACCTTCCCCGGCATACTGGCAGCAGCAGGTCGACTACTCGCTGAAGGCATCGCTGGATGCCAAGAAGAAGATGCTGTACGGGAGCGGGACCATCACTTACACGAACAATTCACCCGACACTCTCACCACACTCGTCTGGCATCTCTATCAGAACGTCTTCCGGAAGGATGCCACACCGCGCAAGAGCGGGGATCAGAACAGCCGGGCGCTTGTGGTAACGGACGGGATCACTGTCCGCACCGTTACCGTGAACGGAGCGCTCGTCACAACGCTCGTCGACGAGACGGTCATGGAGACCCCGCTTCCCTTCCCGCTCCTGCCGAAGAGCACCGCGACGGTCACCGTGGCATGGGAGTACGAAATCCCGGCCGATCCGGACCTGCGGACCGGTAATGACGGGAACGATTTCGGCATGTGTCAATGGTATCCGCAGATCGCGGTGTACGATGATGTGCGCGGATGGGACCGGACGCAGTACCTCGGCATCTCGGAATTCTAC
>JABWAK010000215.1 GCA_013361065.1 Bacteroidota bacterium | reverse complement strand
AATCTGGAGATTCGTTTAACATTTCGTTGTCTGTTGAGGGATTCCCTTAGCGATGTCTCCGCACGTTGAACGATTCTTCAGAGTCGTTCTATATGATAACAATTTTCCAGGGAACGAATCTGGAGATTCGTTTAACATTTTGTTGTCTGTTAAGGGATTCCCTTTAGTGATGTCTCCGCACGTTGAACGACTCTCCAGAGTCGTTCTATACGATAACTGTTTTCCAAGAAACGAATCTGGAGATTCGTTTAACGTTCTGGCGTCCGTTCAAAAACATCGCGGAGCTTCAACTCTATCTATTATCACTCATTCCCTACCACCCAGCTCAGGGCAACGACCGCGGCGGTCTCGGTCCGCAGCCGGCGGCGTCCGAGCGATACCTGTGTGAACTGCGTCTGCTCCGCCATCCGCACCTCCTCATCCGTGAACCCTCCCTCCGGCCCGATCAGGATCATCGCGGTCCGCGGCGGTTTGCGGTGCTTCAGCGCCTCGGCGATGGAGAGGATGTGGTCGGTCCGTTCGTACGGGATCAGCTTCATGTCGTACGGTCCTGACTCGGACAGCAGTTCCGCCAGTCCTGCCGGCGGAGCGATCCTCGGCAGGATGCAGCGCCCGGACTGCTTCATCGCCGCCAGCGCAATATTATTCCACCGCTCCTCCTTCGGCGACCGGGCGATGGTCCGCTCGGTCTGCAGCGGGATGATGGTCCGGACGCCGAGTTCGGTCGCTTTCTCGATGATCCAGTCCATGCGGGACGGGTTCTTCAGCTGTGCGACCGCCAGCGTCACATCGATGTCCGGTTCATGCAGGTGATGATGCTCGAACTGGATCTCGCATTCGATCATCTCCGGTGCCACCAGACGGATGACCACCTCATAGGCCTTTCCGGCCCCGTCCACCACCCACACCATATCGCCCGGCTGTTTCCGCAGCACCCGCGCAATGTGCCGCGCTTCCTCCCCCTCGATCGCAATATGCTGATCGATGATGTACTCGGCAGGAACGTAAAAGAATTCACTCATAGAAAAAGTAGTTGAGAAAAAAATTCTGAGTCGATGAGTATATGAGTCGGTGAGAGGTAGAGAAAAACGCTTTGTCTCAACTACTCATATACACAAATACTGTTAAGCATTCTTCATCGAATCCTACAAGGCCGCTCCCAAATCTAGGATAATTTCCCCTTGAGAGAAAGGACTTCCGTACGGCACCGCAAATTCGACCCTTGCCACAGCGCTATAGCCGAGCAGCAGATGGAGCCCTGCGCCGTAGCCGGAATACCATCGGTTCAGCGCGGTCGGTTCGGTCCGGTGCCAGGTGTTCCCCGCATCGGCGAAGACGGCAGCATTCAGGGCATACCGCATATCCTTGAACTGCTCGAACGGGATCTTCTCGAACCGGATGTACCGCGGCGAGATGATCGGCAGATGTGCCTCCACCACTGCTCCGGCAATGTGCTCGCCTTCCAGGATGGTGTTGAAATGACCCCGGACCCGCTCGCTGTATCCGAAGAACGTATGCCCGTAGTTCGGCACCGTACCGCCGTAGGCGAAGTTCCCGAACATGCGTCCTGCCATGGTCAGTTCCTCGCGGACCGGTATGAACGTCCTCAGATCGAAGGAATACCGCTGATAATCGACATCCTGCTCGAAGAGTCCGTACTTGGAGATGCCGAAACTGATGAGCGAACCGAGTGTTGCATATTCCTTCAGGTCGCGGGAATCGTAGAAATAGGCAGTGTGGAGCGAATAGAACTCATCACGTCCGCCCGGGGAGAGCGTGCGTCCGGCGCGGTTATCGGTCACGGAAAGATTGAGGAACTCCGCTTTCATAGTGACCAGCGTGAAGAGGGAGAAACGGCGGCCGACAGTGATCTCGGCGCCGGAACGGCGCTCATCGAAGTTCGGCGCACCGGCCAGCGATACCAGACTGCGGTTGCGCTGCTCCGTATAGTACGCGCGGAAGGAGAAGAAGAGCCGGTTGACAGGATCGATCTGCGGATTGATGTAGTTGATCGAAACGAACGGATCGTACCCGATGGCGAACGCACCGTACAGCTGCACATTGTCCCCGGCCACATTGTTGTGTGCCAGTCCGGCCCCGTAATAGATCTTGGTGAAATCCCGGTCCTTGATCCCGAGTACCGGGAACGGATAGAAGAACCATCGCTCGGCGACTTGCACAGAGAGGGTCGCCGTACCGCCGGAGTCGGGCAGGACGTCGATGTGCACTTTGGTGAAGAGCCGCAGACTGTAGATGCGGTTGATGTCGTACTGCAGGTCCGTGTACGTGATGAGCGACCCCGGTTTCAGCGTCATCTCCTGCTCGATGATGTAATACTTCGTCACTTCATTCCCGATGTAGATCACCTGGCCCACCCGGTATGTGGAATCCGGGAAGGTGAACTGCGGCACGGTGATCTCCTGAGCGGAGAGTGCCGCCGTCAGGGAGAGAAGGAGAAGGATCGGTCTGAGCATCGGTCCAATATAGTGAAAATAAAAAGGCAGAACATCGGTTCTGCCTCGGTACGGACGAACGGTCATGGTCAGCGGACGAGCGCCCGGTGTTCCACGGCGATACAGCGGTCCATAACCACTGCGAGACCGGCCTGTTCCGCTTTGGCCGCCGCTTCGGGATTGACCACGTTCAGCTGCATCCAGACCGATGCTGCGCCGACAGCGATCGCTTCGTCGATCACCGGCATCACTTCATCCGGATTCCGGAAGATGTCGACAATATCGATCTTCCCCGGCACCGACCGGAGATCGGGATAGCACTTCATCCCGAGCACTTCCGGATACATCGGGTTCACCGGAAAGACCGTATACCCTTTGTTCTGAAGATATTGCGCAATGGAACCGCTGTCCCTCCACGGTTTCGGGGATGCCCCCACCACCGCGATAGTGCGTGCACTTGTCAGTAACGTCCGTATCTCATCATCAGAAGTTAGCATAAAAGGTTCGATTCAATTGCAAGATTGCATGATTATCATAATTCCAAGATTACTGTAATCAGATCATGTTGATAATCTTGTAATCTTGATAATTTATTTCATTTCTTCCATATATGATTCCATGGGCGGACAGACACAGATCAGCTGCCGGTCTCCGTGCGTATCATTGATCCGTCCGATGCTCGGCCAGAACTTATGGGAACGGACCCAGGCGGTCGGGAATGCGGCCTTCTCGCGCGGGTACGGCCGTGTCCAGTCGCTGTTCATCACGACCGAAGCAGTATGCGGCGCATGTTTCAGCACATTGCTCTCCTTTGGATACACCCCCTGCTCGATCTCCTCGATCTCCTTCCGGATGTGGAGCATCGCATCGCAGAACCGGTCCAGTTCGCTCTTCGGTTCGCTCTCCGTCGGCTCGATCATCAGCGTGCCGGCCACCGGGAACGAGACGGTCGGTGCATGGAAACCGTAATCCATCAGGCGTTTCGCGATATCGACCACTTCCACACCGGCGGACGCCTTGAACTTGCGCATATCAACGATCATCTCATGGGCGCAGCGGCCGTTCTTCCCCACGTAGAGGATGTCGAACGCCTTCTCCAGACGCGCTTTGATGTAATTCGCATTCAGGATGGCATATTTGGTCGCATTGGTCAGTCCCGTCGCTCCCATCATCTTGATATAGACGTACGAGATCAGCAGGATGCTCGCGCTGCCCCACGGCGCGGCCGAGACGGCGCTCATGGACTGTTCCCCGCCGATCTCCACCACGGAATGTCCCGGCAGGAACGGTACGAGATGTTCCGCAACGCAGATCGGTCCCATACCCGGACCGCCGCCGCCGTGCGGGATGCAGAAGGTCTTGTGCAGGTTCAGATGGCAGACATCGGCGCCGATGCGCGCCGGGGAGGTGAGACCGACCTGTGCGTTCATGTTCGCGCCGTCCATGTACACCTGGCCGCCGTACCGGTGGATGACCGCACACATCTCCTGGATGCTCTCCTCGAACACGCCGTGCGTGCTGGGATAGGTCACCATCAGGCAGGCGAGGTTCTCCTTGTGCTGCTCTGCTTTCGCTTTCAGGTCCTCCACCTCCACATTCCCGCGTTCATCGCACTTCACCACCACCACCTGC
This sequence comes from Bacteroidota bacterium, assembly GCA_013361065.1. Lineage (GTDB taxonomy): Bacteria > Bacteroidota > Ignavibacteria > UBA10030 > UBA8401 > UBA8401. The sequence goes on along the minus strand of JABWAK010000215.1, from coordinate 703 downwards.
ATCCCGGCCATCACCGCGCTGGCGGGATTGGTGCCGTGGGCGGATGACGGAATGAGCGCGATGGAACGATGCCCTTCCCCTTTCGCTTTCAGATACTCGCGGATCACGAGAAGACCGGTATACTCACCCTGCGCGCCGGCATTCGGCTGCAGCGACACACCGGCGAATCCGGTCACTTCCTTCAGATCGTTGGAGAGTTCCTCGAAGATCTGCGTGTAGCCCATCGCCTGCTCGCGCGGTGCGAACGGATGCAGACCGCCGAACTCCGGCATGGTCACCGGGAGCATCTCCGTGGTCGCATTCAGCTTCATGGTGCAGGAGCCGAGTGGGATCATGGAGAAGTTCAGCGAGAGGTCCTTCATCTCCAGCGCGTGGATGTACCGGAGCATCTCATGCTCGGAATGATGCGTGTTGTAGACGGGATGGAGCATGAAATTGCTCGTGCGGATGAACATCGGATCCCAGTCCATCTGCACGTTCTTGGCGAGTTCCGCCACGGAGATCACTTTGCTCTTGACCGATGCGAAGACGGAGAGGATGGTCTCGACCTCCTTCACGGTGGTGGTCTCATCCACCGAGATGCCGATCTCCGTATCGCTGATCTGACGAAAGTTCATCAGCGCGCCGGCCGCACGGTTCATGATGGAGGCCGTGGCGTTGCCGGTGACGATGTGGAGTGTATCGAAATACGTTGCGTTCTTCT
>JABWAK010000040.1 GCA_013361065.1 Bacteroidota bacterium | reverse complement strand
GCCATCTTCCCCTGCAGAATGGCGCCGTTCTGCACCAGGTAGCCGTTCGCATCCTTCTCGAAGGCGCCGATGCGCGTGTAGTAGTTCTTGCCCCCCTTGTTGACCACGAAGAGACCGTTGCCGGACACGGCAAGATCGGAATCCTTCCCGGTCATCTCGATGCCGCCCTGTTTGAAGAGCATGTCAACGGAGAGCACGGAAGCGCCGAGTCCCACCTGCAGCGGATTCGTGCCGCCGCTGGAAGCGGTACCGCTGGAGGCGCCGCGCAGGGTCTGCGCGAACATCTCGCCGAACGTGATGCGGCTTGCTTTAAAGCCGATGGTGTTGATGTTGGCAACGTTGTTACCGATAACGTCCATCATCAGGGTGTGATTGCGCAGACCGGTAACGCCTGCCGAAAGTGATCGTAGGAATGCCATGGTAGGACCCTCCGTAGTGGTGGTGTTGAATGTCGTCAAATCTCTGTCGGTCGACTTGACGGAGGGGCTTCCTTGACCGCGATTCTGCACGGCCAAAGGGCCAGCCCGGGTTATTTAAGTGGTACAGTTGTTCTGATCAGCCCGCAACAACGGCGCTGTCGATATTCGTGAATACATTCTCTTTCATCCCGTCCCGGTCGATGGCCGTGATGACGGTGCGGTTCTTGACGTTGACGATGAAAGCCATGTCCCGGAGGAACACCAGCGAATCATTCGCCCCTTTCTGGTCCGCGCGCGACACCGCCTGTTCCAGTTTGGAACGGTCCGCCTCGCTCAGCTCGATGTTCCGCGATTCGAGCCGCTGCTGCGCGTGTTTAGAGTATTTCAGCTGCTGGAGTTCCTTCTCCAGCACCTTGTTGAACGGCGACGCTTCCGCAAGGTCCACCGGCAGCCGCGAGGATGTCTGCGACACCCCGCCGACCGGTATAAAGGGGACCCGGACGCCGTTCACGATATTGTCAGACATGTTCGTTATCCTCCTCCCATGATCTCAAGGATGTTCCCTAAGGCGATCTCCATCCCGTCGATGACGAAGACGGTCCCTTCGGACTTGAACCGGACCCCGGCGATCTCGCCGAAGATGTAGGATTCTGTCGAAATTGCGTTCCCGTTGGCATCCTTCGCCTCCACCGTGAACCGGTACTCCCCTTCCGCCACATATTCCTCCTTCACGGTCGTCCCGTCCCACCGAAGGGTATTCTCTCCTTTATCGGTATCTCCGGTCATGGTCTTTACCAGATTTCCGCTGCTATCGTAAATTTTTATCGTGACACTCTCGGCATCCTTCGGCAGCGTGTAGCCCATCTGCACTTCGCCGCTGCCGGTATACCGGAACGTATCGACCGCCGCGCGGACATTCTTGCCGATGAACGTGGCGGAGAGTCCGTTATTGATCGACTGTGCCAGGATGGCGTTGGCATCCAGGCTGGCGGTCATGGAGCTGTTCAGATTGGTGAGCTGCTCGAGCGAGCTGAACTGGGCCAGCTGGGCGGCGAATTCGGTCCCTTTCATGGGATCGAGCGGGTCCTGATGCTTCATCTGCATCACCAGCAGGTTCAGGAAATCCTGTTTGCCGAGCGTGTTCTTCGGTGCGCGGGCGTTGATCGAGGCAACATTGGTGACATCGGTCGTGGTCATCGGATGCTCCTTCAGACGGTGTATTCAACAGTGTTATAGCCGTAGAGCTTCACGGACGATGCGTCGTCCTGCATCAGTTCGAACTCCTGACGCCCCTTCTTCCGGTCGTTCCCCTGGCGGTTCCGGGCCGATTCGCCGGTCATGCCGTTCTGTGCCGTGGTGACCTCAATGCGGTCCATGGTGAGCCCTTTGGCGGAGAGCGCCTCGCGCAGCTGCGGGATGTTCGCTTCGATAGTCTGCTTCACCTGCGTCTGCTGCACATCCATCGTCGTGCTGACCTTCCCCTCCTCCACCTGCACGCGCAGGGTCACTTCGCCGAGCGATTCGGGATGCATGACGATCCGCATCTCGGAATGATGTTCATTCACCGCGATCGACACTCCTTTGGAGAGCTGCTCGAACATGTTCTGAACGGCCGCGCGGTCGAACATCGGCGCATTCACGGGTGCCGCCGGTGCGGTCTGTGCGGAATGGATCTTCGGTTCTGCCGGTGCCGGCGCACCGATCACGCCGCGGTCCGCGGACGGAACGGCGAATTCCTTCTGCGGCACCGCCTGTGCTGCAGGAGCTTCCTGCGGCACGGACTGCTGCGGCATTTTCTGCTCGGCATCCTGCTGCGGCGCTGCTGAACCGTTGGCTCCGCCGGTGAACTGCACACTCTTCACATCGCCGCCGGACAGGATCTCATCGAGGAATGCGGCGGCATCGTACACTTTTGCGTCGGCGGGACGGCTCTCCGGTTCCGGAGCGAGGATCGCATCCGCCGGCCCTGCCGGCAGCGGTGACTGCTGGTGCGGCTGGTGTTTCACTCCGCGGAGCGGAGGTTCGATGGTCTGTTGCAGCGGTGACCGCCCGGATTGTTGCTGCCGCTGCAGCGGCTCCGGATGTTGAACAGCTTCGGCGACCTCTCCCTGTATCGACGGGCTACTGATGGTGTTCACCGGCGTTCTGTTGTCCTTCGCATGCAATGGTGCCTCGTCCCCTGCAGGAACGGTGAAACCGCTGCGCGGGACCTGGACGGTGACGGAGTGCGGTGCGCGGATGAGCGGTTCACGCTGCGGCATCTCAGGATGCCGGCGCGGCGGCTCCTGCTCGGTTCGTTCACCAGCGCCGATGTTGACGACCGGCGGATGTACCTGGGGCTGCTCATCCTTCGCGCGTTCCATGATCGGTTCGCGAACGGCAGCGGGCATCTGCGGGGCGGTGCCCGATGTGACCTGTTGTGCCGATCCGGAGGTATTCTTCCCCTGCGGCCGCTGTTCCGACTGTGCTTCCGGCATCATGGCAGCAGGAACATCCGCAGCCGTCTGCAGCATCACGGATTGCGGTACCGCTGCTGCTGTTGCGGCGACAACGGCCGGGAGCGGTTCGGGAGGGACGGAGACCGGTTCTGCTTGCGCACCCTTCAGAAGTTCGCTGTCCGCAGGCAATGCCATCGGTACGGACCCTTCATCCAGTGCAGAGACCAACTGTGCGGCAGCGGCCGCTGCATCATCCGGCAGTATTCCGTCCGCCACACCGGCGTGATGCTCACCGGTGTTGGTCAGGGAATAGGAGAGCAGCGCACCGGGTTCGCCCGGGAGCCGCATCTTCAATTGCTCCTCACAGAGATGCAGCGCTTGCTGCATTTGAGCGATATTCCCCCGCATCTTTTCATGGCTGAGGAATGTGAGAGCGCGGACGCTCTCGGCGGCCCGGTCCTCAGGCGGGATCTCTTTTGCCTTCTCTTCCGGCGTCGTCGCCGTCTCCCCCTGCATCGCTTTCCTGATTGTGCGAGGGTCGACCGACTGGCGAAAGAGCATTTGCATCAGTGCGGAGAAAAAGGAGGAGGATTGTTCCGGTGCCGTATCGCCGGAGGAGAGTACGCCGGCGGTACCGGAGGAGGAGGCTGCGGCGGATGCCCCTTTGGAGCCGAGGATGCCGAGCAGGTTCAGATGTGTGGTCATAGGTCTACCGAATGATACGCGCAGCCCGATCGGGATCGAAGAGCGCGAGGATCTTGGCGGCATTCCGCTTTTTGATGTGCGGAATGATCTGTTTGACCTCCTTGTCGTTCATTGTCATCAGGATCGACGATGCCGACTCCACCGACATCGCTTCGAACAATTTCGCTCTGGACTTCCAGTCGGTCGTATCCGCCTCCTCGGCGAACTCGATCGTCTGCAGCGGTTTTCTGACCGCGACCGGTTTCCCCGGCGCAGGCTTCACTGCTGCGGCAGTTATGGCCGGAACGACGGAATCCTTCTTCACCGGTTCCGGCAGATGGGCTGTCACGGAATCATGCACTGCTGCCGCCGTGGTATCGGCTGCGATCGCAGCCGGCGGCGCGGCACCGAACGCCTGGGGATCCATGGAATACATCACGAACATGGCGCCGACGATGAACAGCATGGAGATGAACGATCCGACGGCGATAACGACAGCATTCTTCATAACGATGGTCCGGTGTTCCGTTGTCCTAAGGTATCAAGCAGCGTCTGTTCCTTCGCCGCCGCTTCCTTCTGCAGTTCGGTCTGCACCCGTTCCTGCAGTTTCTCAATGACGTTCTTCGCTTTCACCCGCTCGATCAGCTCCTCCCGCTTCACGGTCTCCATCCCTTCGATCTTCTGCACAGCGCCGGTCTGCTGTTTGATATCCGTTGCCAGCCGCTGGATGAAGGCGCTGTTCGTCTGCACGTCCTTCGCGGTGGAACGCGGTGCCGAGAAGGAGGCGTCCATCGCCGTGCTGTGCTTCCCATGCATCTCCTCCAGTCGTTGTTTCTCCTGCAGTTTCTGCCGCTGGATCTGCGAGAGTTCGCGCGTCGTCTGCCGCTGCTGATGGTCGCGGACGGTGATGATGGTGTTCAGACGGGACGATTTGCTCGATGTCATATCACTCTTCCGACGGGTTCTGCACGACGGAGGCGAGCCGTGCGATACTCTCCTCGAGCGGGCAGTGCTCGCTCTCCTTCTGCCGCAGGAACTTCCGGTACGCCTCGATGCGGCGGATCGCCTCATCGATCTTCGGATTGCTCCCTTTCGCATAGGCGCCGATGTTGATCAGGTCCTCCGCCTCGGCATAGGTCGCCATGGTATCCAGGAAGCGCTGCACCGATGCCCGGTGCTCCTCGGCGGTGACGGCAGTGAACACACGGCTGACGCTTCCCAAGACATCCACCGCCGGATAGTGTCCGCCCGCCGCGAGCCGACGCGAGAGGACGATGTGTCCGTCCAGGATGGACCGGACGGTATCGGCGATGGGATCGTTCATATCATCGCCCTCCACCAGCACGGTGTAGAGTCCGGTGATACTCCCCTTGCCCGCCGTTCCTGCACGCTCCAGCACTTTCGGGAGCATGGCGAAGACGGACGGGGTATACCCTTTGGTGGTGGGCGGCTCGCCGATGGCGAGACCGACCTCGCGCTGCGACATGGCAAGACGCGTGATGGAATCCATCATCAGCATCACATCCATGCCGCGGTCGCGGAAATACTCAGCAATGGTGGTAGCGATGAATACTGATTTGATGCGGATCAGCGCCGCTTTATCGCTGGTGGCGACGATGACCACGGAGCGTTTGAGTCCTTCGGGGCCCAGTTCACGTTCGATGAATTCACCCACTTCGCGTCCGCGTTCGCCGACCAGACAGATCACGTTCACATCGGCGCTGGTGTTGCGGGCGATCATCCCCATGGTGACGCTCTTGCCGACACCGGAGCCGGCGAAGATGCCGACCCGCTGCCCTTTGCCGAGTGTACGGAGCGCATCGATGGACCGGATGCCGGTGGCGATCGGTTTGCCGATGCGGGTGCGTTCGAGCGGATTCGGGGGCGCGTTGTAGATGGAACGCTCCTCCGTTGCCAGGATCGGTCCCTTCCCGTCGATGGGATTGCCGAGCCCGTCGATCACACGGCCGAGCAGGGCCGGACCGACCCGCGCAGCGAGGGGGTGCCCGGTGGAGATGATCTCGCAGCCGGGACTGATCTTCTCGGCCTCGCCGAGCACCATGGAGAGCACTTTGTTCTCACGGAACCCGACCACTTCGCACAGCGAGAGTTCCACATCATCCTTCGACTTGACGATGCAGACATCGCCGATAGAGGCGTGCGGGCCGTTGGATTCGATGACCAGACCGATCACTTTCGTCACGCGGCCGTTCATCTTCAACAGGTCCTTGCGGCGGACCAGGTGGAGATAGTGGTCGCTCCGGGCGGCGAAACTCGCCGGCGGCGGATCGTGACGATATGGGGTCTGTGCGATCATACGAACTCGACCGTATCCGGATGGGCGAAGAGGTCGACGGCGACCTCGATGCGGTCGTTTGCCGTGTAGTAGAAATAGCGTTCGGTCTGCGGGATGGATTCCACATCGGCCGGTTCACCGGAGTCCTTGCGGAACATGCAGAATTCACGCTGCTCCGCCCGGTCCATCGTGTAATGCATCAGCGCGATGAGCACATCGAACGATACGAGCAGTTTCGTGATCGGGATGTGACCGATCTGCAGCGCATGACTCAGCTGGATGATGTAATCGCTCCACAGCCGTCCTTTTTCGCTGCACTCCTTGTCGATCTCGATCCGTTTGCCGATCTCCATATGGGCTCCGTGATTGGTGATTATGAATGTTTGCTGATAATGTCGCGTACCTGGTCCAATTGCGATGCAATGCGGGCGTCCACATTGCCGATATCGCTCTCGATGGCGCAGCTGCCCTGCCCCACGGACGGATCGCCTTCGAAGACGATCTCGCGGAGCGAGTCGGAGACCGACTGGATGGTCTGTTTCCGGTCGTGCACGTACTCCAGGTCCGCAGGATTCACCCGGACCTTCATCCGTTCCACACCGACGATCTTCCGGATACCGTCCTTCATGATGGCGAGCAGTATTTCCGTATCCTGCTCCACTTCGCGGCGGATGATCTGTTCTGCCACGCCGATCGCGAACCGGAAGAGCGCCTGTTCGGTCTCGGCCGACTGCAGCACAAGCACCCGCTGGATGGAATCCATGAGTGCGGCGACCTTCCGGGCCTCCTCCTCCATCCGCACAGCGTATTGTTCCTGCAGCAGCGCGGTAGTACGGCGGCTCCCTTCTTCGATGCCCCGTTCGAACGCCTCGCGTTCGCGTTCCTCGCTTACCATGCCGAGCGGCACCATCGGTACGGCGTGCGGCTGGTCCGCTTTCAGCACGGCACTGCGGCCGCCGGCGGCATCGATCGCATCGTATGCGCCGGTTTCCAGACGGAAACGGCGCTGCGGACGGGGCAGGCGGATGGTGTCAGACGACGACATCTTCCACTCCCCGTCCGGCGACGATGATCTCGTTGTTCTCTTCCAGCTGTTTCACGATGAGCACGATGCGGGTCTGGGCCGCTTCCACTTCCTTCAGCCGCACGGGGCCCATGAACTGCAGCTCCTCCTTCAGCATCTCCTGTGCGCGTTCCGACATGTTCTTGAGGATCTTCTCCTTCAGCTGTTCGTCCGCCACCTTCATGGAGAGGGCGAGGTCCTTCTTGTCCACCTCGCGCAGGATGCGCTGGATGGAGCGGTCGTCCACGTACAGCAGGTCCTCGAAGAGGAACATCAGCCGTTTGATCTCGGTGGCGAGCGTGCCGTCCCGGTGCTCGATGAACTCCAGGATGGTCTTGGCGGTGACGGTGTTGATCTTGTTCAGCACGTTCGCCACGGACTTGGTGCCGCCGAGCGAACTCATATTCTGACTGATCTCCGCTTCGGCAACGTTGGTGAGCACCTCTTCGATCTCGCCGACGAGCGCCGGGGAGACCTTGCCGAGGGTGGCCATGCGCATCACCACTTCGTTGCGGAGCTCGTCGTTCAGTTCGTTGAGCACCTTGGCGGTCTGGTCCATGGTGAGATTGGAGAGGACGAGTGCGATGGTCTGCGGATGTTCCTTGTGGAGGAAACTGGCGAGCTGCTGGGCATCGGCCTTCTTCAGCATGCCGAACCCGGTGATGTTGGTCATGGATTTGACCTTGTCCATGACATCCTTCGCTTTGGAGGGACCGAGCGAACTCTCGAGCAGCTTCCGCGCCTGTTCGATACCGCCCTGGATCATGTACTCCTGCGCCTTGATGAGGTTGTGGAACTCCTCGTTCACCTCGTCCAGCTGGTTGGAATGCGCACCGCGCATATTGGTGATCTCGACGGTGAGGCTCTCGATCTCCTCCTGGCTGAGTCCGCGCATCATCTTCGTGGCGGTCTCCACATCCAGCGACATCATCAGGATGGCGGCCTTCTGTTTGTTCGTCAGCACCCGGTGCTGCAGTGAGTCTGTTTTCACGTGATCGTCCTTATACTTCTTCGGAGAGCCACACTTTGATCAGGCGGGATGCCTCGTCCGGCTGTTTCTTGATGTAGTCCTGGATCTGTACGCGCCGTTCCGCCTTGATGGCCACTTCGATCGGCACTTCGGATTCCATCGGCGGCAGATGGATCTTCTTGCTCTCCGGTGCCCGCTGTTCCAGTTCGCCGGAGATCCGCGTCCCCCAGGTGACGTTCGTCGGTTCCTCGATGCGGTACTTCAGCCGGTTGAGCAGCGAACGGATGATGACGATGGCGCCGGCCATGGCGGCGATGAGCACCACCTTCAACGCGATGTCGTTCCATTCCTGCGGGATCGGATCCTCCTGCACCAGGAGCTGTTCGTTCATGGTATCGAACGGCATGTTCACGACCGAGATATCATCGTTCCGCTTCGGGTCGAATCCGACGGAGCGTTTCACAATGTCGGTGATCTGCTGCATCTCCTCGGCGCTGCGGGAACGGTACTCGGTGTTCTTCACCCCGTCCGTCTCCTTCACCACTGCTTTATCATTGATCACCGTGGCAATGGAGAGACGTTTGATGTTGCCGACGTTCTCCACGATATGCTCCACGGTCTTGCTGATCTCGTAGTTCGTCACGGAATTAGAACGGGTGGAGGGCGGGATGGAATCGCGGATGACGGTCTTCTCCTCGGTGGACTGTTCGCTGCGCACCACCGGATTCTCGCCGTCGTACTGTTCCAGGTTCTTCTCCACCTGGCGGAAATCGAGTTCGGCATTCACCTGCACGAACGAGTTCCCCATGCCGAGCGTCCCGTCCATCATGCGCTGGGCCTTCTCGGCCAGGTAGTTCTCCACCTTCTGCTGCAGCTCGTACTGCGTGGAGGTGAGGGCGGCCAGGGAGTTGGATTTGTTGGTCTCGGAGAGGACGTTGCCGCGGGTATCGAGGATGGTGACATTCGAGGCATCCATCCCTTCCACGCTGCTCGCCACCAGATGGGCGATGCCCTGCGATTCCTCCTTCTTCAGCGGACGGCCGGAGCGGAGTTTCAGGACCACCGATGCCGTGGGGGGCTTCTCGTCCTCCTTGAACAAGGCACGTTCCGGGGTGACGATGTGGACGCGGACCCCTTCCACCTCGTTCAGATTCAGGATGGTGCGGGCCAGTTCGCCTTCCAGCGCGCGGCGGTAGTTCACCTTCTGGACGAAATCGGAGATGCCGAGATTGGTGCGGTCGAAGATCTCATAGCCGATGATGCTCGAATTCGGCAGACCGGCCGAGGCCATGTCCAGCCGGAGTTCGTAGAGCTGCTCCTTGGGCACCAGGATGGTCTTGCCGTCGTCATCGAGTGTGAACGGGATGGTCTTCTCTTTGAGGATCTGTACGATCTTGGAGGCATCCTGCTGGTTCAGGTTCGAGAAGAGGACGCCGTAGGAGGGTTTGCTGATGACGCTGACCAGGGCCATCACGCCGATGAAGGCGGCCACGGTCACCGTACCGATGAGCGCTTTCTGTTTACCGGTGAGCCGGTTGAAGAACTCCGAGAGCTGATTCATAGACTACCTGTCCGCCTTACACTTGGGTTCGCATGATCTCGCGGTACATGTCGACCGTTTTGTTCCTGATCTCCATCAGCAGGTCGAAACTCGTCCGGGCCTTCTCCACGGCGATCATCACCTCGTGGAGGTCCTGCGCCTCGCCGGTAACGAGCGACTCCACCGCTTTGCTCGCTTCGGACTGCAGGCTGTTCACATCACCGATGGCCTTGTTGAGCATGGCGCCGAACGAATCGTTCGTCTGCTGCAGCGCCTTGTCCACCGCTTTCGTATTGACCGTCTGCTCCACATTGGGCAGGAGCGTCAACGCCTGACTGACTTTCATGGCTATCCTTTCGCATCGATCAGTGTACCCAACTGCACGGGCTTCTTCATCCCGGCGGGAGAATATCCGGAGTAGGACTGGATGGCCTCGGATGCTTTCGGGAACATGGAGGCGAAGAACTGTTTCTCTTCGCCGGTCACGACGGAGGCGGTCTCCGGGGCCGCGGCATCGTTCACTACCATCGCCACATCCGCCCATGCCTGCTGCTGCGGAAACGGTTCGGACCGTTTGATGACGGACGAGGGACGGCTCGGAATGGATGCCGCGCGGTTGATGTCGGTATTGATATTCAGGGACATAGGTCAGATCTCCAGACTGTCTTTGGCCATGGTCTTCGCGGCGTTGATCGCCGTGACATTCGCTTCGTAGGAACGGGTGGCGGAGATCATATCCACCATCTCGTTCACGACGTTCACATTCGGCATCTGCACATAGCCTTCCTCGTTCGCATCGGGATGGCTCGGTTCGTACACCATCTTGAACGGCGATTCATCGATGGTCTCCTCTGCCGAGACGCCCGAGGTGGCGGTGCCGGGACCGCGCGTGCCGACGGAGGCGGTGCCGATGTGGTTCCGATCCGTGGTGAGAATGGAATACGTCTCGGTCTGCAGCACGCCGCCGAACGCGCCGGCATCCTTCTCGCTCATCAGTACTACTTTACGTGTGTACGGTCCCCCGTCCTCGGTCCGCGTGGTCTCCGCATTCGCGATGTTGGAGGCGATAGCGTTCATCTTCTTTCGCTGTGCGCTCAATCCGTGCGCACTGATGTTCATTCCGTTGAAGAATTGATCGATCTTCATGCCTGACCTCTGATGCTCTTCTGGATACCCCGGAACGATTCACCGAGGAGTTTGGAGACGTACTTGAACCGGATCTGGTTCTTGGCCATCTCGGCCATTTCCATATCGATATCCACATCGTTGATGCCGCTCTTCTTCTCTTCCTCGCTGAAATGGTCCGGCGATGCCTGGACGACGGATGCGGTACCGGCACCGGACCCGGCGGAACTGAGTTCGATGTGGCGGCGGTTGGTAACAGTGTTCGTCACTGCGGTCTTCGCCATCTCCTTGTTCAGCGTACTCTCGAACTCCACCGCTTTCGCTTTGTAGCCGGGTGTACCGATGTTCGCCACATTGGAGGAGATCACTTTGTGACGGAGGGAGTACGCATTGAGCGCTTTGGACAGGAGAGGGATCTTGGTATTGTCGAACATGCTCATGATCAGACCGGCTCCTATATTCCGATGGGAGAATCGTTGATCTCGTCGATCTCGACGGCAGAGGCGTGTTCATCGTCCGCATGCAGCGCTGCCAGAAGACCGATCAGGCCGGCGACCACCACGGCACCGATCGTCCATGTTTCCAGTGTCATTCTTCCGTTCATGGCATCCTCACGTTTCCGATATCATTTGCAATCGGAGTGCCAGAATCGAAATGGGCGATTTCGAGGGTTTTTGCGGTTACAGAGGGAGTGCAGGGGCAGGACGTGGCGAATATTCGCCAGATGAGGATTTTTCAATCGGAATCATAGTCGAATCGGACCGTTTTGCGGCATCCGCAGGTGCAGACGAACTCGATGCTCTCGATCTCATCGCCGTTCCGGTGGACGACCACCTTCGGTTCCAGTGCGCCGGCGTCGGGACGGAACTCATCGAACCGGACCGCCTGGAACTGCCTGTTCCGGAGGATGTTGCCGGAATGCTGTACCGCACCGCTCCGCTGGGGAGTGAATTCGGTAAGTTCGGTAAACGTATTATTGGTGGACTGCTCGAGCGGGTTCATGGGAACGTCCTGTGGTCACGTGATACAACGCTGTTGCGATCTCATCCAGCGGCAGGACGGCATCGGCGATACCATCATCCACGACCGCTTTGGGCATACCATACACTACGCACGAATCCTCATTCTGAGCCATGATATACCCTCCTTTCTTCTTCAGTAAACGGAGTCCTTCCAGTCCGTCCTTACCCATTCCGGTCATGATCACGCCGAGCAATGGACCGTTGTATGCTTCCACGGCCGAGGTCATCATGATATCAGCGCTGGGACGGTAGAGCGTGGTAGAGGGCATGTCCGAGATATGTGCAAGCATCTCCGGTCCATGTTTGCGGAACGTGAGATGTTTCCCGCCCGGTGCGATCAACACCTGGCCGGGGAGCATCACATCACCCTCTTCCGCTTCCTTCACCGACAACTGGGACATGGAGTTGATCCTGTCCGCCAATGAGCGGGTGAATCGAGGGGGCATATGTTGTACAATGGCGATTCCAAGCGGAAAATTGCCCGGCACCTGCGGCAGCATCTGCAGCAGTGCGAACGGTCCGCCGGTGGAGATACCCAGGACCATCGCCTGGAAATCACGCCGCGATGGTGTCCGCAAGGTACGCGGCACGGCGGGTGCTTTCCCGGCCGGAGCGGGTGAGGAGGATTGCGTGCGGTTCAAAGCTCTGAAGCGGCTCCGGAAGAGCGGCGTGTTGCTGATATTGCGCACTTTCTCGATCAGTTCCGCTTTTTTGGAAGCGATGTTCACGTTCACATACGACATATCCTTCGGGATGAAGTCGACCGCACCGAGATTGAGCGCCTCCATGGTCGCATCGGCCCCTTCGGTGGTGAGCGAACTGAACATGAGCACCGGCAGCGGCATCTCTTTCATGATCACTTTCAGCGCATCGAGGCCGTTCATACCGGGCATCTCGATGTCCATCGTGACCACTTGAGGACGGTGCTTGCGGATCATCTCGATCCCTTCGCGCCCGTCCCGTGCAACGGCTACGACCTTGATCCCGGGATCCGCTTCGAGCATCATGGAGATCGATTTCCGCATGAACGCGGAATCATCCACCACGACGACATTAATTGGGCTGTTGAGCACTGTAGTCCTTCACGATTTCTTCGTAGGATTGACGGGTGAGCACCTTCTTCCTTACCATGGTCATGAACTGGCCGACATCCAGGATCATGATCACCTTGCCGTCACCGAGGATCGTGGAGCCGGCGATCCCTTCAATGGTGCCGAGATAATCACCCAGAGACTTAATGACCACTTCACGCTGGCCGAGGAGCGAATCGACGATGATGCCGAGACGCTGTTCCGCAAGACCGACCACGACGATGTAGAGCCAGTCGGACTTGGGTACCTGGTGGTCCACCGAGAAGATCTGACCGAGACGTGCCAGGGAGAGGACGGAATCGCGGAGCGTGATCACCTCATAGCCTTTGACGGTCTTGATGTCCTCCTTGCGGACCCGGACGACCTCCAGAACGGAATTGAGGGGAATGGCGAATGCTTCACCGTGCGACTGTACCAATAGCCCCTGGATGATCGCGAGGGTCAGCGGCAGTTTGATGATGATGGTGCTTCCCTGACCGGTCTCGGACTCGATGTCGACGATCCCTTTCAGCTTGGTGATATTCGTCTTCACCACATCCATTCCGACGCCGCGGCCGGAGACGGCCGAGACCTTCTCTGCCGTACTGAATCCGGGGGCGAAGATCAGATTGAGGATCTCGCGTTTGCTCATATCCTCGGCCTGGGCCGGCGTAATGACCCCTTTTTCGATCGCTTTGGCCTTGATCCGTTCCGGGTCGATCCCTTTCCCGTCATCGGCGATGGAGATGACGATATGGTTCCCTTCGTGGTCCGCTTTCACAACGATCTTCCCTTTACGATCCTTCCCTTTCCGCACCCGTTCCTCCGGCATCTCCACGCCATGATCGGCAGCATTGCGCAGGATGTGCACCAGCGGATCGTTGATCTCCTCGATGATGGATTTGTCCAGCTCGGTCTCCTCCCCGTACATCTCCAGTTCGATCTCCTTGCCGAGTTCGCGCGAGAGGTCGCGCACCAGGCGGGGCAGTTTGTTGAAGACCTTGGCGATCTGCACCATCCGTGTCTTCATCACCGCCATCTGCAGTTCGGTGGTGATCAGATCCACCTGGGAACTGGTGTCCGCCAGATCCTTCACCAGCGGATTCCCTTCGAGGGATTCATTCATCTTGAAATTGATCTGGGACAAGCGGTTACGGCCGAGCACCAGTTCCCCGACCAGATTCATCAGTTCATCCAGCCGGGCCACATCAACGCGGATGGTCGATTCCGCAAGACGGGCGGTGGCAGGATGGGCCGTATTGTCCGCCGGCCGCTGCTTCGTCTCTGCATGATCATGGTCCTGCGGTGCATTCGCATGGTCAGCATCCTTCGCATCGGCCGCTGCGGCCGGCTCGGGTGCTGCGGCAGCGGCGGCGACGGGTACGGCGGCAGCGACCGCTTCCGCACCGGCATCGGTCGTGATCGCCGTCAACCGGGCCGTGATCGCTTCCAGCGGCATCGGTTCGGCATTGCGCGATTCCACGCGGGCGAGCAGTTCCTTCAGCACATCGAACGCATCGAACATCACATCCATCCGGTGCCGGGTCACTTCCAGTTCCCCTTTGCGGATCTTGTTGAGCACGTCCTCAAAGACGTGCGCCAGCTCGGTCATCTGGTCCAGACCGAGGAACCCGGAGGTCCCCTTCACGGTATGAACGGCGCGGAAGATGCGGTTGTGCAGTTCCTTGTCGGTGGGGTTCTTCTCCAGCTCCAGCAGGTCCGGTCCGAGCTTCTCATAGATCTCGTTGGTCTCTACGATGAAACTCTCCAGCAGCTCCGCCATCTCTCCGTCGAACTGTGAAAACGATTGGGAACTCATAGCGAACCCTTCCGGTGCTTAATGATTATTGGCCACGACGGCCTGCCGGGCAAACTGTGCGATGATGTCATCCGCATCCGCCTGCCGCGATTCATCCTTGGTATAGCTTGCTTCCTCGTCGAACGGACGCTTGATCGGTACGACCGGTACATCGTCATCGATCTTCCCTTCGTACTGGCCCACCACATGCGAGAGCTGCATGCGGACCGATTCGATCTGGTGACGGACGCTCTCGATCTGCTGCGAGGTGATGTCCTGCACCTGGAGCGCCATGGCGATGTTCATCGACACGGCGGAGATCTCCTGCAGGTCGGTACGGCTCTGCGTGAGCGCGGCGGCCGGCGGCGCAAGGTCGGTAAGCACGGTCCATTCCGGTGCCTCGGTCAATGCCCGGCGCTGTTCCGGCGGGAATTGGGAGACCAGCACACTCAGGACAGCGGCCGCCTCCTGTTTCCGGGCCAGATCATTGCCGGCGGACTGCATCGAACTCAGCACCAGATCGATCCGTCGGCTGATGTCGTCCAGCAGGTTGAGGATCTCCATCGTGGCGCTCTCGGTGGCCTGGGTGACGGTGGAGAGTTGTTCCGTGGCCTTCGGGATCTTGCTGGAGGAGTTCTCCACCGCATTCTTGATGTTGTCCAGCACCGGCATCAGGGCGCGGAGCATGGTCAGTAATTGACGCATCCCGGTCTTCCCGGTGTCGATGGTCATGGCGAGTGTCTCGAACTCAGATTGGGCGTTCATAAGTGTCCAGGGATTGAATGGGAATGATCACGCTTTTTCCACCGGCACGACCTTCAGGATCTGATCGATCTTCTCCTTCAGCGCCTGCGGCGTGAACGGTTTGATGATATAGTTGTTCACGCGGGCCTGCATCGCCTCCAGCACATCGGCCTTGTTGCCGCGGGTGGTCACCATCAGGATCGGCATCTCCATGTGTGCACCGGCGGAGCGGACGAGCTTCACCAGCTCGAGTCCGTTCATCTCGGGCATGTTCCAGTCGGAGATGAGGAAATCGGCCCCTTCGGCCTGCAGTTTGGTGAACGCCTCCTTGCCGTCGCCGGCTTCGATCACCGTGTCGTAGCCGATCGATTTCAGGGCGTTGGTCACGATGCGGCGCATCGTCAGCGAATCGTCGACCACCAGGAATTTGATAGCCATGGTACTCTCCTCTGTAAAGTTGCGGTTATTCGGACCAGCTCAGATACTTAGCGACCTCGTACTGCACCTTCTCCAGACTGAACGGTTTGTTCAGGTAGGAATGGATGCCCATCGTCTGACTCTCCTCCTTCAATGTCGATTCCTTGAGCGAGGTGAGGATGATGATCGGCAGTTCCTTGAAGGTCTCATTGGTGCGGAGCGTGCGGATGAGCTCCATCCCGTCCATGTTCGGCATATTCAGATCGGTGATGATGAGGTCGACCGGCTCCTTCGGCAGTTTCTCGAGTGCATCCATCCCGTCCTCCGCAGTGACGACGCGGAATCCCTGCATGGAGAGGGAGACGGAGACGAACTTCCGGACGGTCGATGAATCGTCAACGACAAGGATCGTGTGGTTCACGGTATTACTCCTTCTTGTACGTAATGGCCTTGGGGAAATTGATCACTTTGAACGCGGTGGAGATGCCGTGCAGCGATTCGGCATATCCGATGAAGAGGAACCCGCCGCGGTTGAGGCTGTTGTAGAGATTGGAAACGACCTGGATCTTGGACTTGGCGTCGAAGTAGATCAGCACATTGCAGCAGAAGACCACATCGAAGTTGGTCATCATCCGCATCCTGGCCTGGTCGTACAGATTCATATTCTCGAACCGGACCAGCTTCCGCACCGCATCCGCCACAGTGTAGCGTCCGTCGCTGACGGTGAAGTACTTCTCCAGGTAGTACTTCGGCATGTTGCGCACCGAATACTCGCGGTAGACACCCTTCCGGGCGGTCTCCACCACGCTGGGACTGATATCGGTCCCCACGACCTCCAGGTCCATGGAGGGATATTTCGGTTTGATCTTCTCCAGGAAGATCATGGCAATGGTATGCGCCTCCTCGCCGGAAGAACTGGCGGAACTCCAGATGCGGAGTTTCGACCGTCCGGCGGTCCCTTTCGCCTTGGCGAGTTCCGGGATCAGGGTCTTCTCCAGCACTTCGAATTGCGGCTCGTTGCGGAAGAAGTAGGTCTCGTTGATGGTGATGGCATCGAACAGGTGTTTCTTCTCCTCTTCTGCCCCGGAATTGAAGCGGACAAAATCAGTGTACTGTTCGAAGCGTTCCATGCGGAGCGCCTGCAGCCGTTTGGCGATACGGCTCTCCAGCAGGTATTTCTTGTTATCCTGGAAGTAGATGCCGGTCTTGGTGTAGATGAACTCGCGGAGGTCGCGGAAGGTGACATCGGACATCGTCTGGGGCTTGGTCAGCGGCGGCGGCGTATATACGGGTGCGACGTTCATCGTTATCCCTGTTCAACGGTTTCATCGGAAAGGATCCCCCGCGAGATCAGGACGGAGGTGACGAAGCTGCGGACCTTCTCGTCCGGCTCGTTCACGAACTGCAGCAGCACTTCGGAGCTGCGGTAATGACTGATCTGCGCGAGCAGCTCCAGCACGCGCATACGGAGCCAGGAGTAGGTGTCGTTGATCAGGTCGGTGAAGTAGGCCACGGACCGCTCCTCTTCCAGGTAGAACATCGCATCCATGATCGTGGTCCGCTGTTCCTCCTCCGCATCGATCCATTCCCCCACGAGCAGGGCGAAGAGGTCGGCGCGGGCGCTGCGGATCTCCTCGTCGTCGGACTGGGAGAGGTCGTTGAGCATCGGCAGGATGAACTCCAGCGCGGTCCGTTTCTGTCCCCGCTGGAAGGAGGGATATTTCTTCACCAGGGCAACGAACGAGCGCCCGCCCCCCTGCAGATTGTTGAGGATGAGCTGGTCGAGCGATTCATTCCGTCCGAGCAGATGCAGCACGGCCGCTTCGGTCTCTGGGGTCATCATGGAGAGGAGCGCCTTGGTCGCGGCGGTGACGATCCGGATGTCGTCGTCCTGCAGTGCGTCGATGAACGGACCGCGCAGGTGATCGAATTCCATCAGCATCATCTCGTACCGTTCGGCGATGCAGACGAGGGCGTACAGGTAGATGTTCCGCATCTTGCCGGAGGAATTCCCGCACAGGCGGATGACCGTATCGAGGATGGCCGGACTGCCGGTGGTGGCGAGCGCCTCCACGATGGCAAAATTGACCAGCAGATCGTCCCCTTCCGGCGCCGCCATTCCGTTCAGCTGTGAAACAAGGAAATGCCCGGCCGCCGCATCCCCGATCTTGCCCATCGCTTCCACTACCACCACGCGGGAATAGGCGTAGGTGGAGAAGATCATGGCCAGATGCGGGATGACCGACGGGTCCTTGATATTACCGAATGCTTCCACGACCGCAAGCACGACATTGTCATCCGGGTCGTTCACGAGGGAGCAGAGCACCGGCAATGCCCGCGGATCGCCGATGAGTCCCAGCGTATCGATCGCAAGTTTCCGCACATCCTGGTTCTCATGCACCGCATAGTGCATGAGCGGTTCCACCGACAGTTCGCCGAACTGCAGCAGCAGATTGGAAGCGAGATTCCGGGTGATGAAGCTGCTGTCAACGAGGTACTCCGCGACGGCGAAGGCCGCACTCTTGCTCTTCATGTCCAGCAGTGACCGGGCAGCGGAGTCGCGGACCCCTTTATCATTATCCTGCAATGCAAGCACGAGTACGGAGGAGACGATGGCGCTGTGCGACTGTGAGAGGGCATCGGCCGACCGGCGCCGTTCATCGGCATCGGGGTCCGACAGGAGGGAGATCAATCGTTGTTTGATGTCATCATGTATCATAGCGTTCATCCGCTGAATTTTTGGTCCATCATTGAACGGCAGGAGCCGTGAATACTTTGGCGATCCGTTCCGTGAGTTGTTCCACCGTGACCGGTTTGACGAGATATCCGCTGATCTTCAGCCGCACCAGACGCTCCACCGCCTGCTTGTCCTGCATGGCGCTCATCACGATCACCGGGATGTCCTTCCATTCGTTCTCGGCACGCACCCGCTCCAGGAAATCGGAGCCGTTCAGCACCGGCATCCAGAGATCGAGGAAGATCAGATCCGGCACCGACCGCTGCAGCGCCCGCAAACCTTCCACTCCGTTCCGCGCACTGGTCACGACCGCGCCGAACCGCTGCTCGAGTGCCTGACGGACCAGCAGCCGGTTCCCATCATCATCTTCCACCAGGAGGACGTGCATAGGTCTCCTTAATGATATCGGTGCATCCCATGGTACGACACATAGCATGAGCACGTACGATGATGCAATTGACCGTTCTCCGTCCACGGATGACCGCATTCTTCACAGCGCTCTCCGCGGTATTCGAACGAGTGGAGGAAATCGAGCATATGCTGCTGCACCGGCGAGACCTTCTTTGGTGCGGTGTGATGCTGCGTGTTGTGACTTGTTCTCATGGGATCCCCCGTTGCCTGTTGGACCTGCATAGGTTGTTTTGCTTGTCCTTTGCAGAATGCGTGCCAACATTTACAGCGGAAAATGGCGAAAAACAGCACGTATTATCGACTGCAGGATGTCATTCCGATCCGAACCAGATCCCGATTGGACAATATTGGCCAAATGGAGAATTGCCCACCAGACCGTTCAGAATCCAGTTTCCATCCTGAAACCGCCTGCCAAGGCACTGCGGATATTCAGTGACCCGGATGGGTGAACAACATACTGCAGGTCCCCCTGCAGGGTGAGCCAGGAAGTTAGGACGGCCCGATAGGTGATCTCGTGGACCAGTTCGAATGCCGCCATCTCCACACCCAGGGAACTGCAGACCGCGCGGTGATCATTTCCGAAGGAGGCACGCGCCACTGCATACCCGAGTTTATCGGAGGGGCGTCCGTCGAACAGTCCTGTATACACCACTCCCCCGCCGTAGAACGAGCCGACCGCATTCAGTTCGGCATTGGCGATGCCGAACCGGGAGAAGAGCGACACACCCTCTCCGTCCGTACCCGGTTCAGCATAGACAGGAAGATCGGCGAGCAGGTATAGTCCGCCGTTCTGCCGCACTTCACGGTACTCTTCAAGTCCATATTCACCGCAGACGGTGGCGTAGGCACCGGTGTAGTACCATGCACCGACCGCAAGTTTCCGGCCATCCGAAGAACTGTAGTCCGTCTCGCTGATAAGGAGGAAGCCATCCTGCGAACGGACAGTGGCATCGAACACCGCACCGTCCAGCGGATGACCGGGTGATGCATCGAACACCGCAGCGGCGGTCTGCACGTTCTCGGTCAGTCCGATGCGAACGCGCGCTGCGAGCGCGGTGCTGGGAAAGATGGAGGGCCCGTTGGTCCCGGTCTGGCTCAGGTCGATACCGATCCCGTGGGAGGCATTCAGGAAGACGCCGGAGGTGGGTGTCACATAGAACTCGGCGTTCAGGTCGAAGAGCCCCGCGAGCAGTGCGACCTGTGCATCCGGGAACTCCTTCTCGACCCAGCATTGATAGAGCCGCAGGGTACGGTAGCCTTCGATATTGGTGACCATCTGCGCTTCACCGATGCCGTGGTTCACTCCTCCGCCGTTGTTGGCAAGGAATTGTGCATAGAACGTACTGCCGGTGAGTCCGGCCGCCGCTCCAAGGTCCGCAGTCAGCATCACATCCGCATTCCCGATGAATTCGGACGATGATGCGACACCGCCGCGCAGCACCTGCCAGAGGTCGGATTTGAGCACAGCGGAAACGGAAGCCCAGGGCGGAGCCGCGATCATTGTGTGGTGCTGACCTGCAGCCGGCTGCTCCTTGGTATCTCCGGCATCGGATGAGAATTGTGCGTGCAGCAGCATCGTACCTGCCGCAATGGAACACATGATCATGTGGAGTCTCATAGTGCCTCCTTAGAAGTTGACCGTAGTCATCAGGAACGACCAATACGATACCGCAGGGCCTTTGGTGCGGCGCATCGCTTCTTCCGGAACGAACGCCGAGACACCGGCATTCACCGAAACAGCGGAAGAATACTTATGGAGCACGGTGAGGTCGAGTTCGTACCCCAACGCATCGATCGTGGTGACCTGGCCGGTGGTTCCGGTCACACGCAACCCGGCATCCGTACGGTACCAATACATGTCCGCCATGACTGCCGTGGAAGGAACGATATCGATGGACCCGTGCAGTGAAACGGCATGCAGCCCGTATTCGTTGAGCGTCTTCGGGAAGAAATCCATGAAACCGTAATACCCATGTGCCGATGCAAAGAGTGTATTGAATGTCGTGTACTCTCCGGACCGCTGATCCGGATCACCGGACAGGAGCTGATAGCGGGCAGAGACCTTCGCCGCATGTTCTGCAGAGAGCAGCATGCCGATGCGGACGGCGGCGAACGATGCACGGATGTCCGTCAGCAATGCACTATCCGTGACGGCGATGCTTCCGTACTGCACCGCCATGTCCAGATCGTACTCGAACGGCAGCATCTTGCCGCTCAGCATCACTCCCGCCGTGAGGCGGTTCAGTCGTGACTCCCCTTTGTCGGCGCCTTTGGCCACGACAGCCGTATTATTGTCCATGATCAATGCAGCATCGGCGGAATGCGCTGTGCTGTATTTATAGGTACCGTAAAGACCGGTCAGATTCTCCGATGCGGTTGTCGTTTGTGTCCCGACCAGCTTGGAACGGAACAGGTCGACCGAGAAGAGCGGTTCCTTCCATTGCACCACGACGGCGTCGAATGTAGTGCCGATGTTCCCCCAGGAGGAGACCCCCATGAGCCGTTGGTTACCGTACTGTAATTCCTGCCGTCCTACCTGGACGCGGAGCGGTGCGCCGAAGAGCTGCTGCAGGGAGAAATATGCCTGATGGAAGTCGATCGCTTTGGACATCCCGTCCTGTGTACCGCGGTTCAGGGCAGCGCTGCCGGCGCCGAATATGCGGGAATCCTGCAGCTGCAGAAAGACCTTCGTCTCGGGCATCGGTTCGATGGTCAAGTTCACACGGGACCTGAGCAGCTGATACCCGAGCGACCGAGCTTCCGGAGTGAAGGACCGCCCGTCCAGTTCGGCACGGTGACGTAATTGTCCGGTCAATGTATAGCGGAGCGGAAGCACCGGCGCCGGGGCGGGGCGGTTCTTCTCCTCCTCCATGTGACGCTGAAGATCCGCTTTCAACCGCTCGAGTTCGGTGGTCGATGCAGGGTCGGCGGACGGCGGCTGTGATACGGCGGGAGCGGATGCCGATTCCGGTGATGTTTGTGCGATGAGTGGTACCGGTGCGGTCAGGAGCAGGACCGCGGCGAGGCGGATGATGAGCGGGTTCAATGTATCCTCCGTGATTGATTGAACATGTGATGGGATGGCGGAACGCTTCGTCGTCCTGTCAGAGCGGCACCGGTTCCGCTGCCGAACGGATCCCGGCAGCGACAGGCAACAAGATCTTTGCCATCTCTTTGCCGAGCATCGGGAGCGGGATGATCCTGGTGGCGATCATCAGCTCAGCGACACTCTTCGGCATAGAGGGAAGGATGGCAGTTTCCGGATCCTGCGCGACCACGATACCGCCTGCAGCGCGGATGTATCCGGAGCCGATCGTGCCATCGCGTCCCATTCCGCTGAGTACGATACTGACGGATGCACGTCCGAATGCGGCCGCAATGCTGCGAAAGAGCGGGTCGGCTGCCGGTTTGCAGTAATTCTCCGGCGGGTCATCGATGAGCCGCAGTTCGAAGGAGACCGGATCGACGATCATATGCCGGTCCCCGGGGGCCAGGTAGATCGTCCCCGGCGTGATCGGCATACCTTCCGCACCCAGCCGGACGTCCATCGAAGCCACACTGCCCAGACGTTCAGCGAACGATGCCAGCATCCACGCAGGACCATGCTGCACGATGAAGAAGGCGGCGGAATCGATCCTGGGCAGATCGGTGAAGAACTGAAGCAGCGTTTGCGGTCCGCCGGTGCTGGAAGCGATGCCGACAGCGGTGTACCGTTTCCGGAGCCCGCCCGCAGTACTGCGTGAGACGATCTGTTCGGTCTGTCGTCCCAGACGGCTGACATGGACGCCGTTGTTGAGCACCTCCAGGAACTGATCGTTGTCATACGGTTTCGTCATGTACGCATCGGCACCGGACTCCATCGCGGTCCGTTTCCCTTCATCGCTTGAAATGGCCGTGAGCATGATGATATACGGAGGTTCACCCCGCCGCGCACGGACACGGCGGATGAACTCGATACCGTCCATCTTCGGCATCATCCAGTCCACAATGGCGGCATCGAACCGTTCACCGTCCATCAGAGCCAGCGCTTCCTCGCCGTTGGAGCATTCCGTCAGTACGACATTCTGCCCCTTCAGCGTCCGTTTGATCATGATCCGTGTAAATGCATCATCCTCCACGACGAGGATGCGAATGGACTTCTCACTCATCACTGTCTATCCTTTCAACCTTTCCCGTTCTGCTCGGGATGGTATTGTGTCGGGCGATCGCTTCCGAACCGTTTGACGAGGGTGCCGTTCGGCTGCACCACCACGTCGGAACGATGGTGTTCCGCTTCACCGGACCGGAGGGTGAAATTGCCGACCATCCCCTGCAGATTCGCGGTGATCTGTGCCACCTGGTCCGCGGAACGCGAGATCTGGTCGATCGCTTTCGTGTTCTCATTCGTGACGGCAGCGATGCCGACGATGTTCCGGCTGATGTCCTCGCTCGCTTTCGCCTGTTCCGAGTTGGCGGCAGCGATGGAGGAGATCATGTCGGTAACGGTGTTGACGATGGAAACGATCTCCTTGAGCGACGAACCGGCATTGGCAACGAGTTCCCGTTCCGCTTCCACATCCCTGGCCCCTTTCTCGATCCCCTCCACCGCCTCACGTGTCTCCTCCTGGATCCGGTGGATCATCGATGAGATCTCCTTGGTCGC
>JABWAK010000039.1 GCA_013361065.1 Bacteroidota bacterium | reverse complement strand
CTTGCCGCCCTCGCCGATCCGAAAACGCCCGTCGCCTCGCTGGCCGACGTCGCCGCCGCCTACAACCGCGCTTTCACGGCCGCCGAAAAGCCCCCGCTCGCCCTGAAGGACGAAACGCCTCCGCCCGGCGACGCGGCCATCCGGGCGCTGGCGCACTCGGGGGATTTCCCGGCCAACCTCCCGTACGAGGAGACGGCGAAGATGCTCAAACGTCAGATCGACACGAAGGTCGCCCCGCTCCGGCGCGACATCGAGGCGCTGAACTGGACCGAGCCCGGGGCGCCGGTGCGGGCCATGGCGCTGGTCGATCGGGCGGTGCCGCGCAACTCCCAGGTGCTGCTGCGCGGCAATCCGGCGAACAAGGGAGCGGAGGTGCCGCGGCGCTTCCTCTCGATTCTGTCCGGTGAGGCACCCGCGCCTTTCCGCGACGGCAGCGGCCGGCTCGAGCTGGCGCGGGCGATCGCCACCGCGGAAAACCCGCTGACCGCGCGCGTGTGGGTGAACCGGGTGTGGGGGTGGCATTTCGGGACGGCGCTCGTCCGTACGCCCAGCGATTTCGGCGTGCGCACGGAGGCACCCGAACTGCGCGGGCTCCTCGACTGGCTTGCGGCGCACTTCGTGGAAAGCGGCTGGTCGGTGAAGGCGCTGCACCGCGCGATCGTGCGATCGAAGACGTATCGGCAATCCGGCGACGCCCCGGCGGCCAGCGCCGCCGGCGATCCCGAAAACCGGCTCCTGACCCGCTTCCAGCGCCGCCGGCTGGAGTTCGAGGCTATGCGCGACACCCTGCTGGTCGCGGCCGGGCGGCTGGAGCGGCGGGTCGGCGGCCTGGCCGAGGATCTGATCCAGCCGCCGTTTTCGCGGCGCCGCACCGTGTACGGTTTCATCGATCGCCAGAACCTGCCGGGGATGTTCCGCACCTTCGATTTTCCGAACCCCGACGTGTCGAGCGCGCAGCGCTTTGCCACGACGGTGCCGCAGCAGGCGCTATTCCTGCTCAACAGCCCCTTCGTGCTGGAACAGGCCCGCGCGCTGGCGGAGCGGGTGGAGCGGGTGCGTTATTCTGCGGACAGGACGCGTTCGATGGTCGTCAGCAGGTCCACCAGGTCGTACGGTTTGCTGACGAAATCCTCGGCTCCGAGCTTCTTCGATTCGATGGCGTTCTTCAGATCGGCGAACCCGGTGAGCATGATCACTTTGGCATCGGGGCGTTTCTCTTTGATGAACTTCAGCACTTCAAAACCGTCCACGCGGGGCATTTTGATGTCGAGCAGCACCAGATGGAAGGTGCGCTGTTCGAGGATGGAGATGGCCTCATCACCGTCCGCTGCGGAGACAACGGAATATCCTTCACCCTGCAATTCGCTGCTCAGCACATTGCGTAGTGCGTCTTCGTCATCGACAACAAGGATGTTGAACGGCTGTGCCATAGGTTCCCCAGGATAAGGTGGAGCATCGAATGCAATCTTCAATAACAACTGGGAAATAATAGCCAAACCTCGATAAAAAATCAACTACTAATTGCTCCGGACCCCCAAATTGTTGCTCATTCTGCAATCTTCTCGTATCTTGGACGCTATGAACGGACATGCGTATGCGAAGATCAACCTGGGACTGCACATCGTTGCGAAACGGGCGGACGGTTTCCATGATATCGAGACGATCTTCCATCGGACCTCCCTGCGGGATGATATCTCCGTGACCGCATCGGACCGGATCTCGGTCTCCTGCACTGTTCCCGGTGTCCCGACGGACGAGCGGAACCATTGCTGGAAGGCGGTGGAGCTGCTCCGCGAAGCACTGGGGGTGAGGGCTGCGGCATCGGTCTCCATCACCAAACGGATACCAGCCGGGGCCGGGCTCGGCGGCGGCAGCAGCGATGCGGCGACCGTTCTGCGTCTGCTCCCTGCCGTCTGGAATGTGAAGGCACCGACGGAGCTGCTGCATTCCGTCGCGCTGCGCATCGGCTCGGATGTCCCGTATTTTCTGACCGACGGCACAGCATATGCGGAAGGACGGGGCGAGGTACTGCGCACTGTGCCGCTCGACCTGCCGTACTGGATCCTGCTCGTCAATCCCAATATCCATATCCCTACGCCGTGGGCCTACGGTGCGCTGGCAGCGCGACGGAACGGAGCGTTCCCTGTGCGGCCGTCCCTGGGGGAACGCTTCGCCGCCGACCCGGCCGGGACCGTCCTCGCCGCAGGGAACGATTTCGAAGAGGTGGTCTTCGAGCAATACCCGGCCATTGCCGGCATCAAACAGCAGCTTCTCTCCGCCGGCGCTGTCTCGTCCGTCATGTCCGGCAGCGGTTCCACCGTCTACGGACTGTTCGCGGATGCCGCAGCGGCAAAGAACGCTGCGCTCTCCTTCAGCAACGCGATGTTCGTCCACCTTACCGAACCGCATTTCGTCCCAGTGTGACCATGCCCAGTCCCTTTCGTATCACTATCGTACTCCTTTCCTTTTTCACGCTCCTTGCCGGGCAGCAGCAGGACACCACGACCGCGCGGAGGGACACCCTCATCCGCATCACACCGATCCCGGAGCTTGGGTCGGTCGACCCGTTCGGCGGTGTGCGGACGGTCATCCCGGAACGCGAGATCATCTATACTGATTACCGTTCGTTGTACGATGTGATCGCACGTATGCCCGGCGTGTTCGTGCGGGACCTGGCGAGCGCAGGGCAGCAGAATCAATTGTTCATCAACGGGATCGACGGGACGAACATCGCCATCCTGGTGGACGGCATCCCGTACAACGATCATAACACCGGGACCTATAACCTCTGGCAGCTGATTCCCGATGCCGTGGAGCGGGTAGAGTTCATCTCCGGAACGGAAGCGATCTTCTATGACGGGCGGTCCGGCGGCGGGGCGATCAATATCGTCACGAAGAATTTTGACAACAACCGCGCCGTCACCCGTCTGCGTTACAGTCAGGGGGTCGCCGGCTACACACAGACCGATGCGATGTTCGCGCAGAACATCATGAACGGTGTGAACCTCTCCTTTGCTTTGTCACACTACGGCTTCGGCTCCGGGAAGGGATCGGCGAACTACCGCGCGCGGTTCATCAATTCCAACACCGATTCCTGGAACTTCCGTTCGAAACTGCGGTACAACATCACCAATAGTTTCAACCTCTCCCTGTCATACAGTTATGACCGGACGTGGACCGGACTCCATGGCGGTGTCGACCTGCTGACATCAACTTCCCTATTCGACGGGTTGGAAGCATCCGTACTGAACAGCGAATCGTTCGAGAAACAGTTCAACAGTCATTACCAGCTGACCGCCGCTTACTTCCCCTTCGCCGATTCGCTCCTCACCGCCACCATGTCCGTCTATTCCTTTGACCGGCTGCGTGAGTACCGGGACGAGGAGAACCGTGGGCTGGTCACGAACACATTGTACGTGCAGCGGGATCTCGCTTCCCTCGGACGCGGGACGAAACTGCAGCTCTTCTCGCACTTCTCCGGGGTCCGGTTCACCGGGTATGCGGACCTGAAACGGGTGCAGTCGCAGGATATCATCACCGCAGGAGCAAAAGGCGAATTGTTTAGCGGTTCCGCCGTCACCGTGACCGGTTTCGGCACGGCGGTGCAGCGTCCGAATCACTTCACGGCACATGCCGGCGCCCGGGGGATCTTTTCCTTCACCCCTGCGGTGCAGATGTTCGGCGGATACACACAGAACCTGATCGGTGACCGTCAGGGGTCCATGTCCTCTGCTGCGAATATGGTCTACGCAGACCGTTCCACCGAAACGTTCTCCGTCATCGAAGCAGGATTGCAGGTGAACGCCGGTCCGTCCTTCACCGGCGGACTCACCGCTCAGATGACCACGGAAACCAATCCGGTATTGTTCGATACTCTCACCGACTTCTCCGGAACATTCGGCAGCGGATGGTATTACTTCCCGGAAGGACACAGAGTGTCCTCGCTCACCGCTTTCGGGCACATTACGGTGGATGAATTCCATATTGAAGGGAGCGGCACGATTCTGCAGCTGCCGTCATGGTCGAGGAACGGAACGACACTCACCGTGATGCCGGAACTGACATTACGCGGTTCGATCTATTTTGAGGGATTGCTTGCAAAGGGAGCGCTGGACCTGCGGGCGGGAGTGCGGGGGATGTATGTCTCCCGGCAGACCGGTATGCGTCCGCTCGATGAATTCGGCGTGTGGATACCATCAACAGAACTGCGGTTCGGTCCTTCCGGTACGGTGGATCTGTTCGCCGTGGGAAAGATCGGCGATGCATTCGTGCATCTGATCTGGGAGAATATCACCAATACCGATTATCTGCTTGCGCCGGTCTATCCGATGTACCAACGGAATGTGCGGTTCGGGGTATCGTGGGAGTTTCTGGACTAAGACTCGGAAAAAACGCATATAAAGTCAAAAGTGAAAAGTCAAAAGGGAATGTTAAAAAGGCAACATTCACCTCATCAACACATTCTTGCGGCCAAAGAACCTCTCCCGCCTCAACTCAACTATCTCTTCATTCCACTTTTCTCTTTTAACTTTTTACTTTTTCCGCTTTTCTGTACGATCTTTTCCCTCTCCTTCACGCTCAATTTCTTCACAACCTCGTCGTAGGAATGATCGATCATTTCCTTCACAATCCGATCGGGCAATGACCCGCTCAGATCGACCGTATTCCACATCTTTTTGTTCATGTGGAATCCCGGCTTCACATCCGGATAGCGTTCGCGGAGTTCCAGGGCACGCGCCGGATCGCACTTCAGATTGGCCGTGAGCGGCACCGCATTCACATTGGTCAGCAGGAAGATCTTACCGGCGATGCGGAAGACCAGCACCTCCTCATCGAACGGAAAATCCTCCGTCACCTTCCCCGGTCTGGATAACGCATACTCGCGCAGCTGTTCAAGGTCCATCAGATGGAATCCCCGCGTAATTGACGGATCCGTTTGCGGGCCTCATCCGCGAAGAGCGACATGGGATATCCGGAGAGCACCATCTCGTACGCCGAGATCGCTTTCTGCTTGTCCTGCAGATGATAATGATACAACTCGGCGATGCGGAACTGCGTCTTGTCCCGTTCCGTGCTCTCCTTATACTCCTCCATCACCGTGGTGTACGCGGCCATTGCATCGGCATAGCGCTTAAGCTGGATGGAATACTCGGCGACCTTCAGCAGGGCGTCATCCGCCAGCGGTGCGGCCGGATAGAGGTCCGCAATCGCACGGAACTCCTGCACTGCAGCCCCCAGATCGGAGCGCCGTGCGAGCAGTTCCGCCGCGGCGAACTGCCGGAGTGCCGGGGTGAACTGCAGACGGTTCTCGGAGACGAAATACTGCAGCAGCAGCGCATCATTCGATTCATCCGCTTTCAGATTCTCCGTGAGTGGTTTCAGCAGTCCCAGGGTGCTGTCCAGATCGTTCCGCAAGAACTGGATCTCCGCCATCCGGAAAACAGCCATGGACCGCTGTTCCGCCGTGGAATATTGCGATGCGTTCATCCTCCGGTAGACCGCCGCCGCCTCGTCAAGCCTGTTCTGCGCCGTGAGGATCTCACCGATCGCCGAAAGGACCGTCGGCACCATCGGTCCGGCCGGAGCCGTGGTGAGCACGGAATCATAGTCACGCCGTGCACCGTCCAGATCATGCAGATACTTGGCGCGGATCCATCCGATACGGAAAAGTGCATTCGCACCGACCACGGAGAACGGGAACTCGGCCGCGAGCGCGGAATAGTGCGCAACGGCATCGGTGAAGGTCGGAACGGAATCACCTGATCCGCCGGACGGTGCGGTCAACGCCCGCACGCTCAGCTCTTCCATACACCGTGCGATGCCGTACCGCGCTGCCGGTCCGAACGAAGGACGGTCGCTCTTCGCGAGCGATAACCGGTAGGCATCGGATGCGATGGTGAATTCATTCTCCCGGAACACCCGTTCGGCGAAGGTGAACAGTTCCTGTCCGTTGGAGTTGACCAATGATTCGATCGTCTGCGCCGCACGGAAGGCATCCGCGAACCGGTCCCCTTCCATCGCGACCCACACGCTGAGCCGCAGCAGCGGGATGGACTGCTTGACGGCAAGTTCCTCCCCAACCGCAGCGGTGACGGCAGCGAGACCGTCCCGCCGGGCAACGACCGCCGCAAGCCGGGACTGCACGAAATCGTACTGCTGCTCGTTCTGCCGGAGCATGCGGAGGTATTCGCGCGCGGTGTTCGTGTAATCGAGGATGAAGGAGTAGAGATAGCCCAGCTCGTTGGCGAAGAGGAACTGATCGCCGATCTCGCTCCGTCCCTTCTTGTACGTAGCGATCGCTTTGTCGAAGAGCCGCTGTGACATCTGTTCGTTGGCCACCGCACGGTAGGTCATCTGGTTCTTCCAGCCGGTGGCGAGCGCATCGTTCCACAGCGAGTCCGCCGCCCGCTCATTGCCGGCCATGGCATAGAGCGAACCGATCCCTGCTTTCAAACCGGCATCGAAGGGCGCCAGCGCGGCGCGGCGCGTGCTGATGCGGATCGCATCATCGTAGCGTTTCAGCTGGACGAGCGTGCGCCTCATCGCATCGAAATAGACGAAGTTCGACGAGTCCGAACGGAAAAGCTCCGCATAGATCGGCAGCGCCCGTTCATGGTCCCCCTGCTGTTCGAACGATTGCGCCAGGCGGAACATGTTCTGGGACTGGTCCTGCTGTGCCGTCAGCACCGAGAACAGACAGCACCAAACAATGATGATCAATGATCGTTGCATGATGGAATATAAGGATTTGATGATCTCATTACCAATCCGCCGTATCGGCCATGTCGCCGGACGGTCCGATTTCGGTTGAAAACACTCCGCCGCCGCAGTATATTACAACATGGAACGACCGATCATCACGGCGGTAAGCCGACTGCTGCTGTTCAGCTATACGTTCGTTGCCGCTGCCGGCAACACCGTACTGCTGCGCGAACTGTTCGTCTCCGGCGACCATCAGTACCAGATCGCCGCCGGCAAGCATTCATCGCCGGTGCCGGGCGCGCCGGTCTGGACGGTGAAATCGGGGCTGCAGCAATCGGCCCCGACCGATCAGTCCGTCCACATTGCACCGACAGAAGGCCTCATCCGTACCGACCTTCTGCCCAACGGGTATTTCACCCCGTCGTTCCCATCCAAGTACACGTATCTCGAGTCTCTCCCTTCCAAACCGCGGGATCCCCCGCTGGCATGACATCCGCATTCAACCATCGTACGACAGAGTGACCCATGCACTCCGGCGTTGCCGTTCCTTTCAACGGCGGCACCGGCCGCATCCCCTGCCGTACGGATCTCAACGGAACATTGTCATCTGGAAAGGGAACCCCATGTCCACAGAAGCACTCATCACCATGGCCTCCGCATGGACGGTCATCATCTCACTGGCCGGATATTTCATCGTCAAAGTGATCCGCACACCGCAGTCGAAGCAAAAGAAGGAGAGCACCGATGCAGAACGCTGAACAGCACGGGACTACAACGGACATGTACCGCACCGGGAGCATCATATGAATCAGCAACGCTCCCGCATCATCACACAGCTGAGCGAGACCTTCCGCGACCTGATGAGCAGCAGCGCATCGGGCGGCATCATCCTGCTGGTCTGCACCGCTGCCGCCATGTTCTGGGCGAACTCCCCCTGGTCAGCACACTACACGGCCGTGTGGGAACAGCCGTTCACCATCGCGCTGGGGGATTCGGCACTCTCCAAATCGCTGCTCCATTGGATCAATGACGGTCTGATGGTGATCTTCTTCTTCTTCGTGGGACTGGAGATCAAACGGGAGATCCTGGTCGGAGAACTCTCCTCCTTCAAGAAGGCATTCCTCCCGCTCATCGCCGCGCTCGGCGGGATGGTCGGTCCGGCATTGATCTATCTGCTGTTCAACAACGGCGACCCGGAGACGGCCCGCGGTTGGGGGATCCCGATGGCGACCGATATCGCGTTCGCGCTCGGCATCCTGGCGCTGCTGGGGGACAAGGTACCGTCCGGTCTGAAGGTGTTCCTTGCCGCGCTGGCGATCGCCGATGACATGGGCGCCGTGCTGGTGATCGCACTCTTCTATACACAGGAACTTTCGCTCGGTATGCTCGCTGCAGGTGGTGGATTCCTGCTGTTATTGCTCGGCGCCAACAGACTCAATATCCGTTCGACGGCGGTGTACACGCTGCTCGGTATCGGACTCTGGTTCTGCTTCCTGAAATCGGGAGTGCATGCCACGATCGCCGGTGTACTGCTGGCAGCGACCATCCCTGTCCGCTCGAAGATCGACACAGCACAATTCATCGAGGATACGCGGTCGTCGGTCGATGCACTGGAACAGCGGCAGGGACACACGGAAGAGAACGAACGGATCCATCACATCGCCGCACTCAGTGAGGCGGTGCAGTCACCGCTCCACCGGTTCGAACATGCCCTGCAGCCGGCGGTGGCATTCTTCATCATGCCGCTCTTCGCCTTCGCGAACGCCGGGGTCACCATCCAGGGCAGTATCCTGGATGCGCTCCTCTCCCCGGTCGGGCTCGGTGTCTCCCTGGGATTGATCATCGGCAAGCAGGCGGGGATCTTCTCGTTCGTCTGGTGTGCGGTGCGGCTGAACCTGGCCGTGCTTCCGGCGCAGGTCACCTGGGGGATGCTGTACGGTATGACCTGGCTCTGTGCGATCGGATTCACGATGTCCCTGTTCATCGCCGGACTCGCCTTCGGCAGTCCAGAACCGCTGGTGGTGAGCAAGATCGCCATCCTGTGCGCTTCCACCGTATCTGCCGTCATCGGCTATCTTCTTTTATACAGGCTGCGGCGCCGCGATTCTTGATCGGCATTCCTCATTTAAAGCAGCAGCGGTGCATCTCATCGATGCACCGCTGTTCGTACCTTTGAAAACCTTCCGCCCGGTTCACTCAAGCCATGACAGGATCTCGTACTTGCCGGTGGCGGGGAAATATTCCGGCGAATCGTTCGCGAACCGTTCATCGAAACGAAGGCTGAGATTGTACCCTTTTCGGGATGATCCGGAGGCGCCGTTCGATGTCGCATACAGCTTCTCCACCATCATGCCGCCGTAGATCCGGAGCGTTCCCGGCGGACGTGATGTTCCGTTCTCGACCGCGATACCGCCGGAATAACTGTAGAAGGTGCCATAGACATCGAATAACGGTGAGCTGTTGTCTGCGATCGTGATATCCCCATAACTGACGATCCCCAGCATATCATCGGAGGTCGGATTGGTCCTCGGATTGCTCTTCATCTCCAGATTATTGGTGATCTTGACGGTACCGCCGGTGGAACCGGAACTGCGCAGTGAGGCCAGAGTGACCCTGCCGTCCACCGTCCCTTCGACGAACATCGAGCCTTTGTCGATGGCGATCACCCCGTTCGGAGCGAAGACCGAAAGCTGCACGGTGGTATAGGTGCCGGCGGCGGTCGTCTTCCAGCTGACCGTTCCATCAGCATTGAACTTCAGGTACAGACTTCCCCCCGATTGGTACTTCCCTCCGGACGAGGCGGCCGAGAGGATATTGCTATAGCTCGTGTTGGCGGGCATCGTCAGGCTGACCCCCGATTCGAAACCGCCGAGGAACTGCGGGGTCTTCGGTGAACCGGATTTGGTGATGCCGGACAGGGAGGTTGCCTTGCCGAGAAAGACGGGCGAGCCGAATGTCTTGAGCTTGCCTTGTGTATGGCTCGGTCCGCCGATCGTATCACCGGTCTCCCATGCAGCAGCCGAAGCACTCGTACCGCCGTAATACGCGAACTTGGAGAAGTTGCTCGGCTTCATGATGATCGTGACGGTCTGGGTCGTTCCGCCGTAGGTGGCGGTGGTGACCACCTTCTTGGAACCGTCACCCAGTGATGTCACCGTACCGGTGAACGTTCCGCCGTTGTAGGAGATGTTCGTGTATCCGTCCACCCACGCCGGTGTCTCCCATACCTTGGAACAGATGAGGTTGGCCGCGGTGACGGCGATGGAATAACGCTGTGTATTCTCGTAATAGGAGAGGGAATTATCCAACGCCTGCACACCGACCGACGACATGTTCTTCCCGGCGAACAGCATCATGGCGCTGAATGCGATGACCATATAAATGGATGACCGTCCCATACTCTGCTCCTTACCGGTTCCGTAAGTTCTTTGCGACCAGACGCACCTGCCGCCAGAAGGCCCGCTGATATCCCTGCTCTCCGGCAGCGAAATCGCCGACCAGTGAATCCGATGCGGCCAGATTCTCCACCTGGATGGTGATCTGCATGTACTGGATGAGACCGCAGTTCGCCACCGGACTGGTAATGGAATCACGGAACGCATCGAAGTACTTCAACTCGAACTGCGTCACCCCGAGATTCACGCCGACCGGCGTGCTGTTGTTCTCCACCCGGTAGAGCAGACGGTCATTCGGATTCGGTGTCGCCGTGGCCTCACTTGTCGGTCCGACATAATAGGTCAGCGAGTCGAGGTTGCCGTCACCCTGCGGATACGCCGCGGTCGGAAAGTCGGTATAGAACTTGATCCGCACGGAATCCGCATAGCGGATCGCCCTGGAGGGATCGGGGATCTTGGTAGGATCGGCACAGTACCCGATCTTCTTGAAATCATATTCGAGCAGCCGTGTCACTTCAACGAGGTTCTGCTGGACGAGCAGGTCCCCCTGGTACATCTGCACGGTCTCGGACTGGGTGGCATTGATGCGGAGCATGATGAGCAGCAGCGATCCGAATACCATCGTTGATGCAATAAGGTCGAGTATGGTCTGTGAGCCCATGGTCGCACGCCTCCGTCAGCGGAAATACCAATAACTGAAGATCTGCTTGAACCGGAGCGTTTCCGGAACGGCGGGTGTGACCGAGTAGTTCACCAGGTAATCGCTCGTGATATCGACCGTTACCTGCTTGCTGAAGGATTTCGTCGTGGTGGTGACGACATTCGATCCGGAGATGGTGATGTAGGAGACGGAGACCTTGGTCTTGAAGATCGCGGAGTGTTCGAGACTGTCCACCTTGGAATAGTTGTGATAGTCATCGATATCGTCGTAGTCTGTCTCGGAGGATTCGCCGGCATCAGGGCCGAACGATGCAGCAGTGGTCAGAACGGATGTACTGGTAGCGCCGGAATCGACCGACGCTTCATCGAAGGCCATTGCGGAAGTTTGCTCCAGCATCGAAGTGCCGAGCGAAGTTGCTGTGATGCGGTATTCAGCGATGTCCTTCGTGAAACCGGCATCCAGCATGGTGGTGTTGATCGTGATGACCATGCGGCCCATCAGCACCAACGCCAGGATCGTCAACAACGTTTGTCCAAGTCCCATTATCTACGCAGAAATTATCCCCCTCACCGAAGAGCACGATTATACGTCCAAAGTATAAAGAAAATCTGTTTTGCATGCCAGCATCCAATGATTAGATTTTCTTCATAGCATGGCCTGCGTCACATCCCGGTCTTCGCCCAAAACGGCAACCGATGGTCCGGTCCGATTTCGTCCCCGTTCGTTTGCTTCCCGCACCCACATTAAGTACTTTGAGTGATATCATCAATACTTTCAGGCTTTATTGTGCAAAAGAACATCGCTCTCCTGGGTTCGACCGGGTCCATCGGCACACAGACTCTCGATGTGATCGCGGGATTCCCGAAGGAGTTCAGGGTCACCTATCTGACCGGTAACGCCAACTTATCCCTTCTGCGCGAGCAGGTCCGACGGTTCCGGCCGCGCGGCGTCGTGGTCTTCTCGGAATCCGCTGTCAAGGAATTGAAGAGGGATGTACCGCCCGGGACCGAAGTGCTGCTGGGGGAACGCGGACTGGTGGAGATCGTCCAGCGGGAGGATGTGGATATCGTCGTAAGTTCTCTGGTCGGATTCGTTGGACTGCGGCCGACCATTGCGGCCATCGAAGCGAAGAAGCGGATCGCCCTGGCCAACAAAGAGACCCTGGTCGTGGCCGGTGAGATCATGATGCCGTTGGCGGACCGTCATCACGTCGACCTGCTGCCGGTGGACAGTGAACACTCCGCTATCTTCCAGTGCCTGACCGGCGAACTGCCGAACAAAGTGGAGAAACTCATCCTGACCGCTTCGGGCGGACCGTTCCGGACCCGCTCGAAAGAGGAACTGGAACAGGTCACACTGGAACAGGCATTGAAGCACCCGAACTGGACGATGGGCAATAAGATCACCATCGATTCCGCCACGCTGATGAACAAAGGACTCGAGGTGATCGAAGCACACTGGCTGTTCGGTATCCCGGCGGAGCGGATCGAGGTGGTGGTCCATCCCCAGTCCATCATCCACAGCATGGTGGAGTTCGTCGACGGGTCCGTGAAGGCGCAGCTCGGCATCCCGGATATGAAAGTGCCGATCCAATACGCCCTGACCTATCCTTCCCGGAGCCGTTCGACCTTCCCCAGGGTCCACTTCCCCTCCCTCGGCGAGATGACCTTCTTTGAACCGGACCGGGAACGCTTCCCCTGCCTGCAATTAGCCTTCGATGCCCTCGCCGAAGGGGGAACGATGCCGGCAGTCATGAATGCCGCCAACGAAGTGGCCGTGGCGCGGTTCCTGAACCGGGAGATCGGATTCACCGGTATCCCGCGGATGATCCGGGCTGCGATGGAACGGCACACGAATCTCGCGAACCCTTCGCTCGAAGAGATTGTTACAGCAGATAGAGAGACACGCGCCCATTTACAATCCCATAAGGTATCGTAACGCATGGAAACCATCAGTACCGTCATCTACTTCCTGATCACCATCGGCATCCTCGTGTTCGTGCATGAACTCGGGCACTTCCTTGCCGCCATCGCCTGCGGCATGCGGGCGGAAGTGTTCGCCATCGGCATGGGCAACCGTGTATTCGGCTGGAACAAGATCACCGGCTTCACCGCCGGCAGACTGCCGGAGGACATCGAACTGAACGACCACACTGACTACCGTGTCTCCGCCTTCCCCATCGGCGGCTATGTGAAGATCGCCGGCATGATCGATGAGAGTCTGGACACTGAACTCACCGCCAGCGAACCGAAGCCGTGGGAATACCGTTCAAAACCGGTCTGGCAGCGGATGATCGTCATCTCCGCCGGTGTCATCATGAACATCCTGCTCGCCATCGGCATCTTCTGGGGCATCAATTACGTCCAGGGCGATTCGTTCATGCAGACCACCGAGGTCGGCATCGTCATCAAAGGCTCCCCGGCGGCCACAGCAGGACTGCAGACCGGCGACCGCATCCTTGCGGTGAACGGTACGCCGATGGAACACTGGGAGATGATCCAGTCCTCGATCTATGTGGACCACATGAATGAGGATATCACCCTGTCCATCGAGCGGAACGGAACCGCCATGACACTCGCCGTGCCGCGCACGTCGATCCCGGACATCTCCGAGACCACCTTCGGCATCATCCCGAACAACACCGAAGCGGTCATCAATGATGTGGTACCGGGTCGTCCGGCGGAGAAGGCCGGACTGCTGGCGGGTGACATCATCCTTTCCATCAATGATATCCCGGTGATCAATCAGGAGAACGTCATCACCGTGATCAGCGCGAATGCCGGGAAGGAACTGCCGGTGGTCGTGAAACGGAACGGAGAACAATTGAGCATTGCCGTGACCCCGTCCCAGGAAGGGAAGATCGGTATCACGGTCGGTAGCCGCTACAACGGGCCGGTGCTGCAGAAGCAGTACGGACTCTTCGAATCGTTCCCGCGCGGCATCCGCCAGACCATCAGTGCCACGACACTCTACGCACAATCCATCTGGCAGCTGATCGCCGGCAAGGCCGAGTTCACCAAATCGGTCGGCGGTCCGGTGAAGATCGCGCAGATGGCGACCCGGAGCGCTGAGGTCGGGATCATCAGCTTCCTTGCCTTCACGGCACTGCTCAGCATCAGTCTCGCGGTGATGAACATCCTTCCGTTCCCGGCGTTGGACGGCGGTCATCTCATCGTCCTGCTGTATGAAGCGATCTTCCGCCGGCCGCTCCCGAGCGGAGTGCAGGTCCGCATCCAGCAGACCGGGATGGTCATTTTACTGGCATTTATGGTATTCGTCCTCTATAATGACATCTTCGGATGACCGAACGCCGGTATCAACGGCGGTCACACCGGATCCCGGATGACCGCAGGCGGTGACACTCAACACACCGCAGCACGGGAAATCCCCTATTTTGCATGCAGAACGTCAGGAGCCCACTATGAACATTCGCACGATCCTCGCCGCACTCGTCATCGGGATGCTCTCCACCGCTTCGGCGGAAGGGAACAAATATCTCACCGTCATCCCGGTGATCACTGAAGCGGACATCATCAATGCTTCGGTCCTGGTCGATCCGATGGCGGAAAAACTCAAGGTGATCGCACCGACCACCTTCTCCCTCACCTTCCAGAATCTTGCCGGCGCTGCGGTGAAGGCAAGCATGCAGTTCACCGCCACCGTTACGCTGGAGGAGGATAAGCGGACCGAGTCGATGTTCAACGGACCGGCCCAAACGAGGAAACCGTTCCTCATCCCCGTCTCCGGCCGCGTTTTCACCAGTACCGATGCGGACAACCCCTCCTCCGATATCGACATGAGCGTTTCGGTGAATGAAGCACTGAAGACGAAACTCAAAGATAAGATCCTGGAACCGCTGAGCGGCGGCCGGGTCCCCTCTGGACTCTATGAGATCACCATCACGATCACTGTGGACAGTGTCGGCGGTGTCGCCGTGTCCGACATTCCGATCCAAATCTATCGTTCCGTGAACGTCACCAACCCGACCACGACGGTGCTCGATGTTCCGTTCTCCAACGGCTACGTCTATCCGACGCAGTTCCCGCAGTTCCAGTGGACGTATGACACCCGTGCTGTGATGATCACCGTCTATGAAAAGCGTCCGGAACACCAGTCCCTGGAGGATGCGACTGCCGCATCCGATCCGTTCCTCCGCGTTCGCATCGACCGGAGACTCTCAGGGAACATGACGTCGTTCGCCTATCCCCAGAGCGCCGCGTCGCGTCCCGGTGTGGAGTTCCTGCGCGGTCCGCGCCAGCTGGAACGGGGCAAGATGTATGTGATCGTGCTGGAAGGGATCGTCTCCGCATTCGGATTCGAGGTGGAGCCGCTGCGCACCGTCCGCTCCTTCACCATCGCCGACCCGCAGGGACAGGTCCTGATCACGCTGCTGCAGACGACCTTCGGCGGTTCCGAATA
The DNA here is from genome assembly GCA_013361065.1 of Bacteroidota bacterium. Taxonomy (GTDB): domain Bacteria; phylum Bacteroidota; class Ignavibacteria; order UBA10030; family UBA8401; genus UBA8401. Next base: position 8,227 of record JABWAK010000039.1, on the reverse strand, counting down.
TCAGAACATCATCAATTTCATCCAGGACCAGAACCTGCAGGTGAACGCGAACGGGATCACCCTGAACGGCGTGACGCTCAGTTCGCAGGACCTGCAGAAACTGCTGATGGAATACAAGGACAGGATCACTTCGGTCCGATTCGAAGAATAAGGGATGAAAGGAACACTCATGACACGTTCGGTTCAGTTCATTGCATTGCTCATCCTCTGCGGCTCGCTGCTCTCGCCTGTGACCGCACAGAAGAAGAAACCGGTCGCGACCATCTTCAAACCGGTCGGCACCGTCGATTATAAGTCCGGCGACGCCGAGTTCGTGAAGGCCAAACCGGCCACACCGCTGGCGGCCGGCGACATCGTCCGCACGCAGGAGAACTCCTTCGCCATCGTGAAGTTCCTCGAGAACTCCATCATCCGCATCCAGGAGAAATCCGAAGTGACGGTAAGCGGCGAGATTGCCAAAGGGGAGTTCTCCAAGAACGTCCACCTGCAGCGCGGCGAGGTGGGCTTCGAGGTGAAGAAACGCCCCAACGAGAAGTTCGAGTTCTCCACTCCGACCTCGGTGGCATCCATCCGCGGAACGGGCGGGCTGCTCATTGCAGGACAGGACAGCAACGATGTGCTGATCCTCGGCAGCGGGTCCGTCGACTTCAAGAACATCGTCTCCAATACGGTCTATAAAGTGAAAGCGGGCCAGACCGCCTATTCCATGGCGAACGGTTCCGTGAAGGTGCAGGAATCGACCCCGGAGGACCGCCGTCTGCTGAAGAAGTCCACCACCGATACCACGAAGAAGGAAGAGAGCAAACCGGAAGGGAGCAACACCGGCACCGATACCACGAAGACCGACAGCACCGCTGCACCGCAGGAATCCGGCGCAGGTGTCCTGAAGGTGGGGATGGCCATCGCCGCACCGGTCGCACGCGAAGGACAGGCGCTGACCGTCTCCGTTGAAGTGACGGAGATCTCGGTGACGCTCGATTCGCTGAAGAAGACCACTCCCGAACTGACCCTCTATTACCGCTCCAAACAGGACCAGCCATTCAAGATGCTGAAGGCACAGTTCTCCGAACGGGTGACGAAATTCACCATTCCGGCCGCCGAGGTGCTTGCCCCCACGCTGGCGGTCTATGCCGTGATGCGGCTGGCGGATGCGACCGAGTTCACCACGCCGGTATCATCGCCCGAATCGAACCCGGTGGTCCTTCCGGTCCAGGCTGGACAGAAGAACGAACTGAAGATCCCCTTCACCGATCCCTCCGGCAAGAAGCGGACGATGATCATCGAGTATAAATGATCGTACGGGGCCTGCGGAGGTCCCGGGAAATGCCAGGTCGCTTGCAACTCTATCGCAGTTTTGATAGATTGCAAGCGATCTCTTTTTCCAACCCATCCCGACGCATGAATCCTTTCTCCCGCGCACTCATCCTGTGCCTGTTCACGGCACTCCCCCTTGCAGCGCAGATCAACACGTACCTCAGGACCGTCCGGCCGCAAAGTATCATGGAACGACAGCCGCTCGCGCTCTCCGTTGAACTGCAGCAATCCACGGAACTCTCACGCGTCACCCTGTTCTACCGACCGTTCGGACAGTCCGAGTTCCGTTCCCAGGAGATGCAGATCATGCGCGACAGCGCCGTGGCCGAGGTCCCGGCAACGGATGTGCTGTTGCCGTTCGTTGAGTATTACATCGTTGCGGTCTCGGTGAACGGAACGACCGAATCGCTGCCGCTGGAGAGCCCGGAGCTCAATCCTGCCCGCATCATGGTCGACCCGATCCCGCCGCAGACGAGCGAGATCATCATCCTCAGCCCTGAAGAGGGCGAGATGGTGAAGCAGGGCGAGACCTATATCTCCATCTCATTCGTGTACGCTGATACCGCCATCGACCGTTCCAAAACGAGGATCCAGCTGAACGGCATCGACCTGAGCAGCAACATCATGGTGTTCGACGACCTGCTCATCGTCCCGGCCGAAGCGATCCCGGCCGATGCACTGAACGGCGGGGCCAGTCTTTCCGTCCAGGCGTTCGATGCCGCCGGTACCGAGGTCACTTCCCTCCGCCGCGGCTTCACGGTGGTGAGCGAACTGCAGATGGAGGAGATCGAGAGTGCATTCGAAGGGTCCGGGAACGCCCAGGCCGAGACCCGCAATGAGAGCATCAAAGGAAACGCCAAGACCTACAACCGCCTGGATGTGCGGGCGAACGGATCGTACGCGAAGTTCCTCCGTGCGACCACCCTGCTCTCCCTCACTTCCGAGGAACGTCCGGAGAACCAGCCGCAGAACCGGTATTATCTGGGACTCGACGCCCGCTACGTGAAACTTGGTATCGGCGATGCCTATCCCCGCTTCCCGTTCACGATCATGGACGGCCGCCGTGTGCGCGGTTACACGTTCGATCTGCTTCTCGGCGCGTTCAATATCAACGCCGCTAAAGGCGAGTTGCTCCGCAGGGTGGAGACCAACGGCGCTGCCTCCACGCTCAAGCGGGACATGACCATCATCCGGCCCAGTTTCGGCAAAGGGGAGAAGTTCCAATGGGGCTTCAGTTATCTGAAAGCAAAGGATGCGTTCGATGCCTCCCAGCCGCTCACCGTGAAACCGCAGGAGAACGCGGTCTTCGGCACCGACCTGATGTTCGCGTTCGACGAACGCCGGATCGAGTTCACGAGCCAGGCGGCCGTCAGTCTGAACAACGTGGATATCTCCTCGCCGGAGTTCAATGCCGACAGTATCGATGCGGCGATCGTCCGCGGTACGTTCGGAAAGAGTGAAGGCGATCAGCTGAAGATGGTGCTCCCGTACCTGCGGAAGTTCATGACCGCCAATGAGAACCTTGTTCCGATCAACCCCGCCGGTATGACATCGCTCGTCTACGAGGCGGGACTCGCCGTGAACTACTTCGGCAACTTCCTGAAAGGATCGTACATCCGTCACGGCAAGGATTACACCTCTGCCGGCGCCACTTCGCTGCGCAAGGATATCCAGGGATTCAATGTGACCGACCGGCTCCGGCTGCTGGACAACCGGCTCTTCCTCACCGCCAGCTACGAACAGCTGCAGAACAACACCAGCGGCACGGAAGTAGCCACCACTACGTACCGCACAATGAACACAGCGCTCACCTTCTATCCGCCGCGGGAATATCCGAACATCACCATCGGATACGGCCAGAACACCAACGCGAACCCGATCAGCTCCATCCCGGCCGATACGACATCGATTGCCGCACAGACCGCCGCCCGTGCCCTGGACGACCAGACGAAACGGTACTTCCTGCAGACATCGTACGATTTCATGCTGTGGGGACGGCATAATCTCTCGCTGAACCTGGACATCTCGGACAAGACCGACCGTACGATCAAGAAGCAGGATATCTCGACCCTCAATACCTCCATCCTGATCAGCACGGTCCATAACGAGAAGCTGGAGAGCGTCATCGGCGTCAATGTGAGCAGTCTCACCTTCCCGCAGTTCAACAGCGTGACGAACCAGACAGAGCAGTCCTCCATGTCCTATCAGACCGTTGCTGTCACCGGACGGTACAAACTGTACGAGGAGGTGCTGCGGTGGAACGCAACGTTCGCACCGACCTTCGGCGATCTGGCACGGACGCTGTTCGAGACGAGCCTGCAGTACAGCATCACCCAGCGCCAGTCCGCCGTGCTGCAGTACCAGTTCATCGCCAATTCAGCGACCGCCTCCTCCGTGACCGGGACGTCGCTGAACGATTCCTATCTGAGCCTGCTGTACCGCATCGACTTCTGAGATGAGCACGGAACCTTCCTCATCGGACCGGCGACTCCGGCAGTGGACCGTCCGCACGGCGGTGAGCCTTGCCATTGCCGTAGTCGTGATCGTGTTCGTCCAGGATGCCTTCGGGCGTTTCGGTTTCTTCGAGAGGACCGCACTCTCCTTCATCGACCGGTCGTTCGAGAAACGCGGTCCGCTCCCCTATCCGAAGGATTCGCTGGAAGTGGTGATCATCTCCATCTCCGATGTCACCGAAACGACGGTCCCGGACCGGTTCCCCTTCCCCCGCAGTTACTATGCCCGCGCCATCCACAATCTGAACCGTGCCGGCGTCCGCGCCATCGGCATCGATCTGACGTTCGAGCAGCCCGATGTGAACGGTCCGCATAATGATGACCAGCTCTTTGCCGCCATCGCACAGTACCGGAACGTGGTCGTTGCCGGCAAGACCGACCTGCGGAGCGAAGAGGTCTCCATCGCCCGGGCGGAGGAGAACTTCCACTCCATCTTCTATCCCGCCGACAGTTCCGTCGGCATCGTGTACGTGCCGAACGATGCGGACGGCGTCTACCGACGGTACATCCCCTTCGCCAAGGTGCCGGGACAGGAACGGTACGTGCCGTCGTTCGCGTTCGCCGTGCTGAACAAATACCTCGGTCTGCCGTCCACCACCCACGCGGGGATCACCGATGACCATTTCCATGTCGGGGACCGTGTCGTTCCGCGGTTCGACGGCACCTCGATGCTCATCAACTATCACGGTCCGGCCGGCACCACCTTCCGCAAGATCGACATCGCGAACATCCTGGATGATTCCTCGTTCGAGACCAATGAGGAGCGGGAGTTCCGCACGCCGATCAATCTCTTCGATGATCCGGACATCGGCATCCTCTATGATGGTTCCCTCCGTGACAAACTGGTGCTGATCGGTCCGTACTTCGCCGAGTCGAAGGACCTGTTCAACGTCTCGGTGAGCGAACAGGATGCCTCGGACCGGAACCAGATGTACGGCGTGGAGCTCCATGCGAACGCGCTGCAGACCCTCATCCATCAGAACTATCTTGTCCGTCCTTCCATGCTGCAGGAAGCGGTGCTGGTCATCCTGCTCTCGCTGGTCACCTTCTTCCTCGTCACCTGGCTGAAGTCGATCAAAACGCGGTATGCCTTCATCGTGGAGATCGCCGCCGTGATCGTGATCGCCGGCATCATCGACGGCATCCTGCTCCTCTCCTATCACGCATTCGCCCGGTATGATGTGGTGCTGCCGGTGGTCTCCCCGATCGCAGCAGTGCTGTTCAATTACATCGGCAGCGCGGTCTATCAGTACCTGACGGAACGGAAACAGAAGACGATGATCAAGGGGATGTTCAGTCAGTACCTGAATCCCTCCGTGGTGAACGAGCTCATCGCCCATCCGGAGAAGCTCCGTCTTGGCGGCGAGAAGAAGGAACTGACCGTGTTCTTCTCTGATATCGCGTCCTTCACGAACTTCTCCGAGAAGCTCGATGCGACCGATCTGGTGGCGATCCTCAACGAGTACCTGAGCGCGATGACCGACATCATCATGAAGAACGACGGAACACTGGACAAGTATGTGGGCGATGCCGTCATGGCGGTCTGGGGCGCTCCGATGGAACTGCCGAACAACGCACTCAATGCCTGCCGCGCGGCACTGCAGATGCAGGAGAAGACGCAGGAGATCGCCGCCCGCTGGAAGAATGAAGGGAAACCGGCTTTATTGGTCCGTATGGGACTCAACACCGATTACATGGTGGTCGGCAACGTGGGAGGGTCCGCGCGGTTCGATTATACGGTCATCGGCGACGCGGTGAACCTCGGTTCCCGCATGGAAGGGGCCAACAAGGAGTACGGCACGCGGATCATGATCAGTGAACGGACGCAGGAGCTGGTGAAGGAGGAGATGCTCTGCCGGGAGCTGGACCTGCTGATCGTGAAAGGAAAGACGAAACCGATCCGTGTGTTCGAGCTGATGTCGGAGAAGGCGCGGGCACCGAAGGAGATGGTCGAATTATCAGAGGTCTATTGCCGGGGGATGGCATTCTACCGGGACCGCCAGTTCCGGAAAGCGATCGCCGAATTCACGGCAGCGCTGGCCCTGCGACCGGAGGACGGACCGTCCAAACTCTATCTGGGCCGCTCCCAAGCCTATGCGAAGAAGGCACCGCCGAAGGACTGGAATGGTGTCTTCGAATTGAAGACGAAATGATAGATCCCGTGCTCCCGGTCAGGGAACACGCCGGTCGTACCACCGGGCCGCGAACGTCACCAGATCGTTCGTGAGCAGGTCGAATTCCGCCGCCGCCTGCTCCTGCATCAGCTCCAGCTCCATCAGCTTCCCCATACTCCGGAATACCACCACCCGCCGCAGCAATCCCTTCTCTGAGTACGCATACGAGATCAGGTTCCGCTTCCGGTCGATCACCGCCGGCACCCGGGTGACCCGGAAGTCCGGATCGTTCTCCGGCACCTTCGAACGGAGCGACAGGGAAGCGGCAAGCATCATCTCATCGCTGAGCAGCGGACGCAGTGCGGACGCATCCCCCTGGAACTCGCGCAGCACCATCGTCCCGGAATAATCCCGGTTGATGAGCCAGAGTTTGATCTGCGGTTGTTTCGACCGTGCGGTGATATCCGCCCATCCCTCCGGCAGTGCAGGACGTTCCGGTGCGGGGGATGAGACGGTACGCTTCGGCGGAGGCGAGTACCGCGGTTCCGCAGCAGGAGGAGTACAGGACGCAAGGATGAAGGACAGAACAGAGAGGGAGAGGATCGTGAACGGCCGGATCAGCCATTCCCTGGTAAGGAACGCGGACCGAACGGTATTCAGCCGGCCGGCGTGATATGCAGAAGGATCATTCGGCACCGCGGCGGTACTTCTCCTCTTCCAGCGTCAGGATGAGCGAGATGCGGTGCGTGTTGCCGAGCTGGTCGGCGGCATCGAACTTCGCAAAGGAGTAATCGACATCCAGCTTGCGAAGATGGATGCCGGCGCCGATCGTGAGGTTGCCGAGTTCATTGTATCCAGCACGGATCGCCACCAGTTTATTGTAATCGAACTCGATGCCGGCATGCGGATCGAAGCTGACCGGACCGAGATTACCGGCGGAAGCGAACCGGCGGTTCTCGAAGCGGACGTCGGTCCCCAGCACCGGCATCAGCCGGCCGTTGAAGACCTCCAGCGCATACGCGAGTCCCAGCTTCAGTGTCGGCGCGATCAGCTCGTTCGTACCGGTGCTCCAAGAGACGAGTGTGGTCGTGGCATCCTGCAAATTGGCCGCGACCATGAGTCCCGGCATCAGCCGGTACTGCACACCGAGATCGAATCCGATGCCGGTCCCGTGGAACTCACCGCCGCTGCGGCGGATGAGCTTCACGTTGGCGCCGACGAAGAGGTCCTCGGAATACTGCCGGGCATACGTCCCGTACACCACATAATCGGTCCAGTTGAAATAGGTGATGGCGGAATAATCGGGACGGATGTTCTCGTCGTACACCTTGTTCCCGTTGCTGTCGGCCCATGCCTTGCGCGTATCCGGGATACCGTCCACACCCAGCCGGACGATGCTGATCCCGTACGATTCGGCACGGTACTGCATCTCCCCTGTCTCCGGGTCCGCGGCATTCATCCCGGACGGGAATGCGAACGCCGCATAATCGTACGCCACCAGGTCACCGAACCGCTCGTCATGCGATGCGGTGAGCTGCGGGTATTCCATATGGACGAGTCCGGCGGGATTCCAGTACCCTGCCGTCACATCGTTCACCACTGCGGCATAGGCACTTCCCATCCCCAACGCCCGTCCTCCGATACCGATGGACATGAACTCACCGGCATATTTGCCGAACGTCTGTGCCGTTCCGGGAACGGGCAGCATCAGCATCATCACAAGGATCACAACTGCAAATCTGTTCATACACCCTCACAAATGAAAAAACCGAATCCCTCTCTTCGCATGAGTGGAATTCGGCTGCGAATGTTAGAGAATTGTCGATCGGACATCACACACACTGCATTCTCTAACAAGGTCGTCTGGTATCATTCTCCGTTGTTCTTGGGTTAAGATACAGATTTTTGAAATAAAGTCAAATACTGCCGCTGCCGGCCCCTTTTTGCTCAGGTCGGACAGCGGTGACCCAGATCCAGGCAATGAACAATGGCTGCAGCAGCAGACGCCACCACATGCTTTCCGGCGTATAATCGAGTCCGGGCATCGCCGGCTGGGCGACCGCAACATAGATATTCGCAGGGAAAATAGCGACCAGCAGCAGGACCATCAGGCGGCCTGCCAGCAGGCGGTATCGCTGCAGCTGGATGCCGATTGCTCCGGCCATCTCCGCGATGCCGGTGAGAACGATGAAGAACTCCTGGAATGGGATGAACGGCGGCATCATCGCCCGGTAGAACTCCGGAATGACGAAATGGAGCGCGCCGGCGACCAGGAAGAATGCCGTG
>JABWAK010000214.1 GCA_013361065.1 Bacteroidota bacterium | reverse complement strand
CCACGAACGCGGGCAGGTTCTCCGTCTGCAGACCGAGCAGCAGGTAACCGGTCATGCAGATGAGGACCTCCAGCAGAATGGAGTAGCGATTCCAGGTGGTCGGGTCGAGCACCCAGATGATGTTCCAGGGACGGCCGACATCGACGCCGATGCCGATCATGCCGCTGGTATAGGAGAGGATGCTGATCAGTGCGGCGGTCCGCATGATCACATGGTACTTCTGCCGGTTCAGGATCCAGACGAGAACGCCGACCGCGTAGCCGGCTGAGCCGAGTGCGGTGAGCGTGGTGACGTTGAAATTCTTGAACAGACCCCATGAGTATCCGTCGTTCAGCCCGGTGACGGCACCGAGTCCGGCGAACTCACGGTAGAGCGAGAGCAGCAGTGCCGCGACGGTGAGTGCGGCGAGGATGTAGAATGGCTTGGTGAGCAGCGGGCCATCCACCCGCAGCGAGCGTTCCCAGGTGACGTCCATCAGAGTTGCTCCTTTAATCCGGTTTCTTCCTCGATATGTTTTGCCTCTTCCTCATGCTTCTGCCACCGCTTCTTCATGTACGATGTCAGGGCGGCATAGGCGATGACGGGGCTCAGGAATCCCATATATAGGGTGTTCTGGACACTTTCCACCTGTTCCGGGATGGAGCGGTGGTCGAGCGGCACGAGGTGTCCGAGCAGTTTCGGTTCGATATGCGAGAGGTACAGCACCTGTGTCCCGCCCCCTTCGTACTCGCCGTAGATCCGGTCTTCGTAGTACTTGCCGGGATTGTCGGCGATCCGTTTCCGGGCGATGCGGAGCAGTTCCTCGCGGGTGCCATAGATGACCGCTTCGCGCGGACAGACATCGCAGCAGGCAGGACCTTTCCCGTCCGTGCGGTGGTCACAGAACTGGCACTTCACGATCTTCGGGTTGACCTCGTTCCATTCGAACTTCGGGATGTTGTACGGGCAGGCGATCTGGCAGTACCGGCAGCCGAGACAGGTGGTGCCGTCCCACTGCACGATGCCGTTCTTCTCGTTCTTGGTAAGCGCTGCCATGGGGCAGGCGGCAACGCAGGCGGGATCGATGCAGTGCATGCACTGCGCCTTCACGAACGTGCGAAGCCCGGTCTTCTCGTCCTCGTACAGTTTGATGATGTTCTTGGTCTTGTCGTTCAGATACTTCGGCATCTGATAGAGACCGTTCGAATCACCGGTATCCGGGACGAGGTCGTTCACCTGCGCACAGGCGGAGACACATGCTTTGCATCCGATACAGAGGGTCGTATCGTACAGCATGGCGACCATCTCTTTGTTGCTCAGTTTCTCATGACTGGCAGCCGGCGCTTTCTGTACCCCGGCGACCACCGCGGTGCCGGTGAGCATGGCACCGATGGCTTTCCGTCGGCTAATGGGCATCGTTCTTCCCTCCCTGTTCCGTAGCATCCTGACCGGCAGCGACCGGCGGGACGGTCTGATTGATGGAGAGTTTCTCACGGATCATCTTCGCCGCGAGCACGCTGGACCCGAGCAGTCCTCCCGCCACGAGACCGGCGATACCGGTCGCGATGGGTGTGACAAGTCCTTGTTCCGCTTCGATCTCCGGATAGGTATCGGGAGGTGTCGGACGGGCGATATTGGTGGTTGCGAACATCGGCACGCGGAACGCGATGTCCTTCTCCGTGCAGCCGAAGCAGGGGGCGCCGAGACCGATAGGCCACGCGTCGACCACTTCGCAGAAATGCTGGGTGGAACAGCTGGCATGCGTCGACGGTCCTTTGCATCCCAGTTTATAGAGGCAGTATCCGAGCCGATGACCCTCGTCCCCGAACTTGTTCGCAAACCGGCCGGCATCGAAATGTGCGCGGCGCGGGCAATGATCGTGGATCGTCCGTCCGTATGCGACCTTCGGGCGTCCCTGCTGGTCGAGTTCCGGGAGGGTGCCCATCGTAGCGAACTGCAGGACGATACCGAGGATGATGTAGGGATTGGCGGGACAGCCGGGGATGTTGACGACCTTGGAACCGAGGAGGGTCTGACCGACCCCCTGTGCTCCGGTGGGATTCGGTTCGGCGGACGGGATCCCTCCCCACGACGCACAGGAACCGATAGCGACGGTCAGTGCGGCATTGGCGGTGACCTCCTTCAGCATCTCCACACCGGTCTTCCCGGCGATCTTCATATAGACGCCGTTGTCCTTCACCGGAATGGCACCTTCCACCACGCAAATGTACTTGCCGGCATTCTTCTTCATGGCATCGCGGAGCGACTTCTCGGCCTGATGTCCGGCCGCCGCCATCAGCGTCTCATGATAGTCGAGCGAGATATGCTCCATGATCAGTTCGGCGATGTCGGGATGCGAGGTGCGCAGGAGCGATTCCGTGCAGCCGGTGCATTCCTGGAAATGCAGCCAGATGATCGAGGGGCGGAGACCTTTTTCCAGCGCTTCCACGATCTGCGTGCCGACGGTTGCGGAGATTCCAACCGAGGCGGCGACCTGCAGGATCAGTTTGCTGAAGGTCCGGCGGTCCATTGTGGAAAAGGGCCGATCATCGGATCCCGGTGTGTGGACCGGTGCGGAAGGAACGGGAGAAGTGCTTTCTGCCATGATACCAACTCCTTACTTTGTGCTGTACGTGAACGGATCAGCGTGAAAAAACAACAAGTTGGCAGTACAGCTTCAAACGATATGCCATGCTCATTCCATGGCAAAACCCCTGATTTTAGCGTGAACTTCAGGTATCGGATTTCAACAATGGGAAAGTGAAAAAAACCATATCATCCTTTAAAAAAAACCGCCATTTCGTCACTGTAAGTGATTTCAGCAGAGCAAGGGATTCTTTTGTCCGAAAGGGCTGACCGGTTCAACAGATGCGTGGGAGTTGTTCGCCGGAGAGCATATCGACCACACGGGAACTGCCGATGGAGGTCGTCATGACCACGGTACCGGGGTGGTCCGCAACGACCTCACCGATGATGGCTGCCTTTGCACCGAGCGGATGGGTCCGCATGGCGGCAAGGACCGTATCGGCATCTTCCGCTGCAACGAAAGCAAGAAGTTTCCCTTCGTTTGCCACATAGAGCGGATCGAAACCGAGCAGTTCGCATGCACCGCGGACCTCGGCATTGACGGGGATCTGCTGCTCGTGGATGCGGATACCACAGCGGGCACTGCCGGCGATCTCGTTGAGCGCACTCGCCACGCCGCCGCGCGTCGGGTCACGCAATACACGGATACCGGACGACACTGGATACATCGCTTCCACCAGTCCGTTGAGCGGTGCACAGTCACTGAGGATGGTCGTCTCGAACTCCAGTCCTTCGCGGACAGACATGATGGCGATCCCGTGCTGTGCGATCTCGCCGCTGACAATGATGCGGTCCCCGGGACGGGCGGCATCGGGTGCAACGGCGCGGCCGGAAGGGATGAGACCGATGCCGGCGGTGTTGATGAAGATGCCATCCCCTTTCCCGCGGTCGACCACTTTCGTATCGCCGGTGACGATCTGCACACCGGCACGGTCCGCCGCCGCTTTCATTGCCTGGACGATCCTCCAGAGCTGCTCCATCGGTAATCCTTCCTCGATGATGAAGCCGGCAGAGATGAACTTCGGCACGGCGCCGCACATCGTGAGATCGTTCACCGTTCCGTACACGGAAAGTTCGCCGATGTTGCCGCCCGGGAAGAAGATGGGACTGATCACGTACGAATCGGTGGAGAAGGCCAGCTGCGCACCGCCGGCGGTGACCACGGCGCCGTCATGCAGCTGCCGGAGCGCGGGGTTGTCGAAATGTCCGGCGATCATCGTACTGATGAGCTGATGGGAGAGTTTCCCTCCGCCGCCGTGTGCGAGCAGCACGTTGGGATAATTGGAGATGGGGATGGGGCAGACGGGACCGTTGGAGAGATCTGCTGTGGACATGATTCGCTTCACTTTCTTGGTGCCGGAACGGACAACCGTCCGGCGTTCAATGCTTCTTCAGTTTCCCATAATGGAAGTATGCCGCGCATGCCCCTTCCGGCGAGACCATGGGAGCGCCGACCGGCTGTTCCGGTGTGCAGACCGTACCGAACAGCGGACAGTCGTGCGGTTTCTTCAGTCCCTGCATGATCACTCCGGCGATACAGTCGGGTGATTCCTCTGCTGTGACATCGTCCAACTGGAAGACCTCCTCCGCATCGAAGCGGCGGTACTGTTCACTCAAACCGTATCCGCTCTTCGGTATCTCGCCAATCCCGCGCCAGGTCCTGTCCACCACGGTGAACACCTTACCGATCACCTGCTGTGCCGGCAGATTCCCCTGCCGCGAAACGGAGCGGGCATACTGGTTCTCCACTTCGAAGCGCCCCTCCTCCAGCTGTTTCACCGCCATATAGATCCCCTGCAGCAGATCGACCGGTTCGAATCCGGTGACGACGATCGGAACACGGTACTTCGCGGCGATCGGATGGTATTCCTCGTATCCCATGATGGTGCAGACATGTCCCGCAGCGAGGAATGCCTGGACGCGGCTCTCTTTGGAGGAGAGCAATGCTTCCATCGCCGGAGGAACGAGCACATGGGATGAGAGGATGGAGAAATTGCTGATACCCAACCGGTCCGCCTGTGCCACTGCCATGGCATTGGCCGGTGCCGTGGTCTCGAACCCGACGGCGAAGAAGACGACGTTCTTCTGCGGGTTCGCCTGTGCGATCTTCACCGCATCGAGCGGGGAATAGACGATGCGCACATCACCGCCGGAGGCTTTCACGCTGAGCAGGTCCTTCGCGGAACCGGGAACGCGGAGCATATCGCCGAAAGAGGTGAAGATGACATCGGGGCGGGAGGCGATGGCGATCGCTTTATCGATGATGGCAAGCGGCGTGACGCAGACCGGGCAGCCCGGTCCATGCACCATCGTGATACCGGGAGGAAGGAATTCCTCGATGCCCGATTTCACGATCGTATGGGTCTGGCCGCCGCAGATCTCCATCAGCGTCCACTCCCGTGTGGCGATCTCATGAATCATCCCGGAGAACTTCCGGGCGGCCGCTTCACTGCGGTATTCATCCACGTAGCGCATACTCACTGCTCCCCTTTGGGATCGGAGTGAGGCTGTTCCCCTTCGTTGAGTT
>JABWAK010000213.1 GCA_013361065.1 Bacteroidota bacterium | reverse complement strand
GTTTGATGCGATCGACCTCGTCTCACCACGGATGCTGGTAGGGGATACCCCAACCATCGAACCGCACGTCACATTGATCCAGATGCATTGTATACGAAGTATGTGTTGTTCAATGAACCGATGAACCAATGATTCAATTTAATAGGATTCTATTCGTATGATCGGACAAGTGATCTCACACTATAACATCCTCGAGAAACTGGGTGAAGGAGGCATGGGCATCGTATACAAGGCTCAGGACACCACCCTCGACCGTTTCGTCGCTATCAAGTTCCTGCCGGCGCACCTTTCGTCCAACAACGAGAACAAGTCCCGCTTCCAGCAGGAAGCGAAAGCGGCGGCCGCGCTGAACCATCCCAACATCCTCAATGTGTACGAGATCGATGAGGCGGACGGGATGATGTTCCTCGTGATGGAATTGCTGGAAGGGGAGACCCTCAAGGATCATATGAGCGGATTGAAGACCGGTCCCGGACTGCCGTACAAACAGGCGCTGGAATGGACCACATTGATCGCAAAGGGACTGAAGGCGGCGCACGATAAGAATATCGTCCACCGGGACATCAAGCCGCAGAATATCATGCTGACCGGGGGCGGTTCGAACATCAAGATCATGGATTTCGGTCTGGCCAAACTGAAGAGCGGGGCCGGGTTGACCCGAACCGGAACGTCGCTCGGCACACTTTCCTACATGTCGCCGGAACAGGTACAAGGCACGGCAACGGACCACCGGTCCGATATCTGGTCGCTCGGCATAGTACTGTATGAGATGCTCACCGGTGACCTCCCGTTCAAAGCCGAACATGATGCCGGTCTGCTCTATCTCATCTCCAATGAGGACCCGCCGCTGCCGAGCCAGATGGACAAGAAGATCCCCCGTCAGATCGATCAGCTGATGCTGCGTTTCATCGAGAAGAACCGGGATCTGCGTTTCGCATCCATCGATGATGTACTGACCGGCTTGAATGAGGCACTCGCGTCTATCGATACCGCCGCGGTCCAGTCCAAAGGCAAAGCGATCGCCGTCCTGCCGTTCGGCAATATCAGTCCGGATAAGGAGAGCGATTACTTCAGCGACGGTCTCACGGAGGAGCTCATCGCGAACCTCGCCAAGTTGAAGGATATCCGCGTCGTGCCGCGGGCCACCTCGATGCATTACAAAGGGACGACCAAGGATGTGAAGTCGGTGGCGCGCGAACTCGGCACCCGGTACATCCTTTCCGGCAGCGTGCGGAAGTTCCAGGAGAACCTCCGCATCACAGTGGAGCTGATCGATATCGAGATGGATACACAGCTCTGGGCTGAGACGTACAAAGGGAAACTGGATGATGTGTTCGATATCCAGGAGCAGGTCTCCAAACAGATCGTCGATGCGCTCATGGTGAAACTCTCGCCGACGGAGAAGGTGGTCCTGACAAAGCGCTCCACGCTCAATCCGGAGGCGTTCGACTGTAACCTGCGCGCGCGGAACTTCCTTTATCAGCGGACAAAGAAGAGCATGAACTTCGCCATCCAGCTCTTCCAGAAGGCGATCGAACTCGATCCGCGGTATGCCGATGCGTATGCCGGTCTCGGGGAGACCTATTCGTCGCTCTATCAGGATGTGGAACGGAACGAAGCATGGCTCGATAAGTCGATCGAAGCAAGCCTGAAGGCACTGATGTATGATTCTACGCTGCCGGAGGCGTACGCTGCGCTCGGCCTGGGATATTACAGTAAACGGATGTTCGATGATGCGGTCACCGCCAGCAAGAAGGCGATCGAACTCGATACGAACAACTTTCTCGGCTATTGGATCCTTGGACGCATCTATAACAACACCGATCGCTACACAGAATCGGTGCAGCTGTTCCATAAAGTGCTCGAACTGAACCCTGATTTCTATTCGGTGTACGGTGATCTGCAGATCGTCTATGGACGCATGGGGGAGAAGGAGAAGTATCAGAAGGTCCTGATGGAGGGGCTCGCAACGTACGAACGCTACTTGTCCCATCATCCTGATGATTCACGCGGACATATGTATTACGCAACGGACCTTGCGCAGGTCGGACGGAAGGAAGAGGCGAAAGTGCAGGCGGCCAAAGCGATCGAGCTCTCTCCGGACGATCCGCTGATGCTCTATAACGCGGCCTGTTTCTACGCACAGATGGGCGAGAAGACCCAGGCGATCCAGTCGCTGCGCGATGCGATCTCCGTCGGATACGGGAACTATGAATGGCTGCAGCGCGATACGGACCTCGACTCACTGCGGGACGATCCGGAGTTCAAGGAACTGATCAAAGGAAAGTGATACGAGGAAGAATACGTGTAATTGATCCATTGAATCATTGAATCAATGAACCAATAAACCAATAAACCCATAAACCAGTGAATCAATTCTTCAATGAGACAATGAGCCGATCTCATAGAATGGTATTCGTATGACCGGTCAAACAATATCACACTATCGGATCCTTGAGAAGCTCGGTGAAGGCGGAATGTCCCGATGTCGCTCACGAGCGAAGCGAGTGAAAGCGACATCGAGGATCCCGCAACCGCAGGCTTCGCAAAGTGTTACTTTCCTAGGAAGCGAAGCTATCCAAGGCGGGAGGTGTGGACTATGATTGGCACAACGATAGCTCATTATCACATCTTGGAAAAACTCGGTGAGGGTGGGATGGGCGTTGTCTATAAAGCCCAGGATACCAAGCTCGAGCGTTTCGTCGCACTGAAATTCCTTCCGCCGCATTTAGCAGCGTCGGAACAGGATAAAGCCCGTTTCATCCAGGAAGCGAAGTCTGCTGCAGCGCTGAATCATCCGAATGTCTGCTCCATCATCGACATCAGTGAGCATGACGGGCAGCTGTTCATCGTCATGGAGTTCGTGGACGGCCAAACGCTGATGGAAAAGCGTTCCGCCGTCGGAGTGAAACAGGCGATCGAGATCGGCATCCAGATCGCCGATGGACTCGCCGTGGCCCATGAGAAGGGGATCATCCACCGCGACATCAAGCCTGAGAATATCATGGTCCGCAAGGACGGCATCGTGCAGATCATGGATTTCGGACTCGCGAAACTCGCCGGTACCTCGCGGATGACGAAGATGGGGAGCACGGTCGGCACGCTCGGCTACATGTCCCCGGAGCAGGTGCAGGGCCAGGAAGCGGATCACCGGTCCGATATCTTCTCGCTTGGCGTGCTGTTATATGAGATGCTCACTGGCCGTTCGCCGTTCAATGGAGCCCACGAAAGCGCCATTCTCTATGAGATCGTGAATGTCGACGTTCCCCCGATGGTCACGGTGAAACCGGACCTCGATCCTGCACTGGATGCCATCGTACTCGAATGTATGGAGAAGGACCCGTCCGAACGCTACCAATCCATCGCCGAAGTGGCGAAGGAACTCCGCCGGTTCAAACGGGAGTCGAGCCGTTCTCGGGCCAGCCGTATAATCCCATCCTTGTCTTCAGCTTCTGTGCCGTTATCAGGCGCTTCGATGCCCGCAACCGGCACAATGACATCACGATTCCCGCAGAGTGTCGGTTCGTGGTTGTGGATCGGACTGACCATCCTTTCCACCACGACAGCAGTTGTATTCGTTCTCTTTCCTCAGTTCTCGCCGTTCGCGGAACGGAGGGAAGTGGTCCGAGCATTCATCCCGAATCCTCCGGACTATAACTACAGCAATGCATTCGGCGGCGGACAGATCGCCGTCTCACCGGACGGACAGACGATCGCGTTCATCGCCATCGATTCGAACGGCAGTTCCTCCTTATGGGTCCGGCGCCTCGATGCACTCAATCCGGCGGAAATGCCCGGCACGCAAGGTGCGTCGTTCCCGTTCTGGTCCCCCGACAACCGGTACATCGGTTTCTTCGCGAACAGTAAGCTGAAACGCATCGAACGGAACGGCGGTCCTCCGTTCACCATCTGTGATATCGTCACGCCGCGGGGTGCATCGTGGGGAAAGAACGGGAAGATCGTTCTGCCGGTCGATCAGATCACCGGACTTTCCATGGTCCCGGAATCAGGAGGCATTCCGGTCACACTCACCACACTGGACACGGTCCGGAAGGAACAGACCCATCGGTACCCGTACTTCCTTCCGGACGGAATTCATTTCCTCTATTTCTCCCGGACGACCGCGTCCGGCAGCGGCAGTGCATTGGATGCGATCTGTATCGGGTCGGTGGATGGGAATGTGAACAAACGATTGATCACCGGTATCTCCAATGCTGCCTATGCCGACGGGCACCTCCTGTACATGAGGGAGAATACACTCATGGCCCATGCATTCGATCCGGATGCGATGGAACTCGAAGGGGATCCAATGCCGGTCGCCGAATCGATCGATTTCAGTACCCGGTATAGTGTGGCATCGTTCACTGTCTCGCAGAACGGTGTGCTGGTGTATCTCGGGAAGAGTTCCTCGGCGGTCCCCGAACTGGCGATGTTCAACGCAGAAGGCAGCAGGAAGGCATCGTTCGGTAAACCGGAGATCTTTGTGTCCGCTGCGGTCTCACCGGATATGAGGACCGTTGCCATGGACCTCTATGAGATCTCCGCACGCAATGCCGACATCTGGCTCATGGACATCGCCCGCGGTGTCAAGACACGATTCACGTTCGACGGATCGGTGGATGCCTATCCGGTCTGGTCCCCGGACAGCCGGAGGATCGCCTTCTCTTCGAACAGGTACGGACGCTACGATCTCTTCGAGAAGAATACGAACGGTGCGGAGGATGAGAAACTGATCCTCTCCACTCCGTTCCTCAAGACACCGAGCGATTGGTCCAGGGACGGGAAGTATCTCTTATTCACATCCGCCGGTGATCAGACAACGAAATCGGATCTGTACGCCATCCCGATGACCGGAGAGAAGGTCCCGATCCCGTTCGTCCGGACCGAATTCTCGGAGGGAGCCGGCGCTTTCTCACCGGACGGGAAATGGGTGGCGTACCAGTCGAATGAATCGGGGAAGAATGAGGTCTACGTCCGGCCGTTCCCCGGTCCGGGAGCGAAATGGCAGGTCTCCACGAACGGAGGGAACGCCCCACGGTGGCATGAGAACGGCCGCGGGATCTACTATCTAGCCGGCGGGAAATTGATGTTTGC
>JABWAK010000212.1 GCA_013361065.1 Bacteroidota bacterium | reverse complement strand
AAATTTCTGTTGAAAGAGGTTACAATCGTGTTTTTCTCGCCAGATTTTACATCATCACGCTTCCACTGACCGATACACGGTCCGCACGCGTTCGCCATGACGACCGCGCCGGCTTCGGTGAGCGTCTGCAGCTGTCCGTCCCGCTCGATGGTCGCGCGGATCTGTTCGCTGCCGGGGGTGATGATCAGTTCCGATTTCGCTTTGAAGCCTTTCGACAATGCCTGCCGCGCCACGCTGGTCGCACGCTCGATATCCTCGTACGAACTGTTCGTGCAGCTGCCGATGAGTCCTACCTTGAGTTCCTCCGGATATCCCTTCTCCTTCACCGCTTTCGCGAACTGAGAGAGCGGCCAGGCAAGGTCGGGCGTGAACGGTCCGTTCACATGCGGCTCGAGCTGGTCCAGATCGATCTCGATCACGCGGTCATAGAACTGACCGGGATTCGCCAGCACCTCGGCGTCCGGACGGAGATGCTCGGCGATGCCTTCGGCAAGCCGCGCCACTTCCTCGCGCTTCGTGGAGCGGAGGTAATCCGCCATGCGGGAATCGTACGGGAAGACGGAGGTCGTGGCACCGATCTCGGCGCCCATGTTGCAGATGGTCCCTTTACCGGTGGCGGAGATGGACTTGGTCCCTTCTCCGAAGTATTCCACAATGGCGCCGGTCCCGCCCTTCACCGTCAGGATACCGGCCACCTTCAGGATGACATCCTTCGCGGAGGTCCAGCCGTTCATCTTCCCTTTCAGGTGGACGCCGATCACTTTCGGGAATTTCAGTTCCCATGCCATTCCGGCCATCACGTCCACTGCATCGGCACCGCCGACGCCGATGGCGATCATGCCGAGTCCGCCGGCATTCGGCGTATGTGAATCGGTCCCGATCATCATCCCGCCCGGGAATGCATAGTTCTCCAGCACCACCTGGTGGATGATACCGGCGCCCGGTTTCCAGAAACCGATGCCGTACTTGTTGGAGACACTCGCCAGGAAGCTGTACACTTCCTTATTATCTGTATTCGCTTTCTGCAGGTCCGCAGAGGAACCGACCTCCGCCTGGATCAGATGGTCACAATGCACGGTGGAAGGGACCGCGACCGTTGCACGTCCGGCGGACATGAACTGCAGCAGTGCCATCTGCGCCGTGGCATCCTGCATCGCCACGCGGTCCGGTGCGAAATCGATATAACTCTTGCCCCGCTCCGCCGCCTTCACCGCCGGCTCCCAATAGTGGGCATAGAGGATCTTTTCAGTCAGGGTCAGCGGACGGCCCACTAGCTGACGGGCAGCCGTGACTTTGGCACCATAACCGGCATACACTTTTTTGATCATTTCAATATCGAAGATCATCGTTGAGCTCTTTCTGAATGGTATGTGGAAAGTTGTGAAATTTGACAAATATACACAGAGTTTGAATCCGCTGCAAGGAATTGAATGTTTGCACCCCTCTCCGATTTTCCGTATTTTGAGTAAATTTTACAAAGAATCGATGAACGTTCCATCAACACAAACCGACGAAGAGGTCCTGGATGAGGTGAAGGTCCAGCATCCGGCGAAAGCGATCCTCTTCAACGATGAGGTCCATACCTTCGATGAAGTGATCAACCAGATCATCAAAGCGACCGGATGTGACTTTCCGACGGCGGAAGCCATGACATGGGAGGTCCACAATACCGGGAAATCGTGCGTCTATACCGGTGAATTGGTGAAGTGCCTTCAGGTGACCAGTGTGCTGGAAGAAATTGAACTCATGACCCAGGTCGAAGTCTGACCGTTTATTAATCCCTGCGCCCGTTGTGGCTGCCATCAGCTCCTTTCCTATGACATCTCGCGAGATCCGCCAATCATTCCTGGATTTCTTCAAATCCAAACAACACACCATCGTCCACAGCGCTCCGGTCATCCCTCACGGCGACCCGACGCTGCTCTTCACCAATGCCGGAATGAACCAGTTCAAGGAGATCTTCCTCGGCACCGGCAAGCGCGATTACACGCGCGCAGCGGACACGCAGAAATGCATCCGCGTGAGCGGCAAGCATAACGACCTGGAAGAGGTCGGACGAGACACCTATCATCACACGCTCTTCGAGATGCTCGGCAACTGGTCCTTCGGCGATTATTATAAGGAGGAGGCGATCGCCTGGGCATGGGAACTGCTCACCGAACGGTGGAAGATGCCGAAGGAGCGTCTCTGGATCACCGTCTACAAGACCGATGATGAAGCGGCGAGGATCTGGGAGAAGTACATCGATCCCTCCCGCATTCTCCGGTTCGGCGAGAAGGAGAACTTTTGGGAAATGGGCGATACCGGTCCGTGCGGCCCCTGCTCGGAGATCCACATCGACCTCACCCAGCGCGGCGATGCCCCCGAAGCGATGGTGAATGCCGGCTCGCCGGAACTGATCGAGATCTGGAACCTCGTCTTCATCCAGTACAACCGCAACGCGGACGGTTCGCTGACGGAACTGCCGGCGAAGCATGTCGACACCGGCATGGGCTTCGAACGCGTCTGCGCGGTGATGGAATCGATGAAGTCCGATTTCAAGCGATTCCCTTCCAACTATGATTCGGATGTCTTCACACCGATTATCGACCAGGTGGCGAAGATCTCCTCCGTGGAGTACAAAGCAAGCCATTCGGACACCGATGTGGCGATGCGCGTGATCGCGGACCATATCCGCGCGCTCACCTTCGCCATCGGGGACGGCGCGAGCCCCTCCAATGAAGGACGCGGGTACGTTCTCCGCCGCATCCTCCGCCGCGCCTCGCGGTGGGGACGCAAACTGGACCTGCGCGAGCCGTTCATGTACAAACTGGTGCAGACGCTCGTCGACACCATGAGCGATGTCTTCCCGGAGATCAGGGAACATCAGACCCACATCGAGCGGGTCATCAAAAGCGAGGAGGAGAGCTTCAATCAGACGCTCGACCGCGGACTGGAGATCTTTGAACAGACCGTCTCCGAACTGAAGCAGTCGAAGGTCTTCCCGGGCGAAGCGGCGTTCAAGCTGTACGATACGTTCGGATTCCCGCTCGACTTGACCCAGCTGCTCTGCTCCGAACGGAGTCTGACAGTGGATGCGACCACCTTTGCCCAGCTGATGGATGCCCAGCGCGAGCGTTCGCGCGACTCCAAACTGCACGGCGGCGGCGATATCTCCGAAGCGGAACGTATCGCGGCACAGAGCAAGGATGCGGCACGCCAGCTCCCGTCCGACCTGTTCGAGAAAGAATTCCAGTTCCTCGGCTACGACCTCACCGAGACGCGCGCAGCCATCCTCGCTGCCGAGAAGAATCTCGTCGTCCTGAATGCAACGCCGTTCTACGCCGAATCGGGCGGACAGCTGGGCGACAGCGGCGAGATCGTCATCGACGGGAAGTCGTTCCCGGTGATCGATACACAGAAGAGCGGCAAGGTACATGTGCACATCCTCGGCGCGGAACTGCCGACCTATTCCGCACGGCATGAAGCTCAGGCAAAGGTCGATCCGGTCCGCCGCTACTCCATCATACGCAACCATTCCGCCACCCATCTGATGCATGCCGCGCTCCGCCAGGTGCTCGGCAATCACGTCCACCAGGCAGGCTCGCTCGTGGCACAGGAGTACCTCCGGTTCGACTTCGCCCATTTCGCGAAGGTGACCGATCAGGAGGTCGCAGCGATCGAGGAGATCGTCAACGCGAAGATCAGCGAGGGCATCGCCCTGCAGCATCACCGCGCGATCCCGTTCGACGAAGCGAAGAAGATGGGAGCGCTGATGTTCTTCGGGGACAAGTACGGCGACCGGGTGAATGTGGTGCAGTTCGGCGAATTCAGCAAGGAGTTCTGCGGCGGTATCCACGTGAAGAACACCTCCGAGATCGGATTCTTCAAAGTGCGGACCGAAGCGAGCAGCGCCAGCGGTGTACGCCGCGTGGAAGCACTCACCCACGACCATGCACTGGAGTACCTGAAGCTGCAGAACAAGAGCTACCGTGAACGGGTGGAATACGCGTACGACATCATCGATGCCATCCAGTCCATGCACAATGAACTCGGAGTCTCCTCTCCCTTCTCCAACGAGGAGGCGCTCGGTCTCGATACGAAGCTGCGCAGGTTCGAGGATATCCCGGAAGTGCCGGCGTCGATCGTCACGGCGGAACTGACCGCGGAATTCGCGGCGCAGCGAGCCCGGTTCACCGCGCTGGAGAATTACATCCTGGAACTGAGTGAGAAGAAGCGGCTGATCGAGAAGGAATCGGCGAAAGCAGCGGTCCAGAACGCCGGCGGCAGCCTGGATGCGATGGTCGCGGCGGCACAGCAGGTGGACGGTTTCCGTGTCGTCAGCTCCCGCATCGCCGCCAACGATGCGGACGCGCTCAAGTCCCTCGGCGATACGCTCCGGTCCAAGATCGGCACCGGTGTGGGACTCCTCGCTTCCGTCATCGACGACAAGGTCTCGCTGGTCTGCGTGGTGAGCGATGATCTGATCAAAACGAAGAACCTCCAGGCTGGCAAGATCGTCGGCGCGGTCGCCAAACAGCTGAACGGCGGCGGCGGCGGGAAACCGCACCTCGCCACGGCCGGCGGCAAGGATGTGGCGAAACTGGACGATGCACTCAACGGATTCGTACAGACGGTGAAAGGGATGGTGAACGGATGAGCATCTATGGCTCGATGACCGCAACCGCCGATGCCCGCGGTGCCGCATATTGTGTGCTGGTCGATCCGGACAAGATCGCCGCGGACAAGCTCCCCGCCTTCACGGAACAGGCGACCGCATCGGGTGTCGATATCTTCCTGGTCGGCGGTTCGCTCATTGTGGACGATTCATTCGAACGGTGCATCCGTACGATGAAGCAGCACACGAACGTGCCGGTGGTGATCTTCCCGGGCGGCGTGATGCAGATCTCCAAAGAGGCCGATGCGCTGCTGTTCCTCTCCATCATCAGCGGCCGCAATCCGGAACATCTTATCGGCAGCCAGGTGCTCGCCGCTCCCATCGTGCGGAAGATCGGTCTCGAGGCGATCTCCACCGCGTATATGATCGTCGAATCGGGCCGGACCACTTCCGCCGAATTCATGAGCAACACCCGTCCTTTGCCGAGGCATAAGCCGGACATT
>JABWAK010000211.1 GCA_013361065.1 Bacteroidota bacterium | reverse complement strand
CTCATGGGTCACCATAGCGAAAAGTGTGCCGTTCATTCTTCTGAATCTTGTCGGGAAGCTGTTCTTATCCTTCCTGCCGACGAAATACAGCCTTACCGGGACCCTCCGTGCCCATGGATGGTTCTTCCTTCATTGGGGCGAAGTAATGGCGAAGCGTTCCGTGATGCGCTCAGAGCAAACAGTGCATGAATCGGACGTGATGCGCATGATGACAGCGAAACTGACGAACGGAGAATCGATCCTCGGCAGGTCCATCAACGCTGTCTCTGTAATATATTGCAGGATGACAGCTCTGAAGTTCCGTGAGGTCGTCCGATGACCGTCAGTATCATCATCGTGAATTACAACGGCAGTGCCTATACACGGCAATGCCTCGAATCGTTGACACTGCTCACCGGCGGGACGGAAGTGATCGTTGTTGACAATGCCTCCACGGATGGTTCGAAGGAACTGCTCCCGCAACTCTTCCCGTCGGTCCGTTTCCATTGGCTGAAGGAGAATAGGGGATTCGGCTTTGCCAACAACCGCGGTGCTGAAGCGGCAACCGGCGATCTGCTCTTCTTCCTGAACAATGACACCGTTATTCAATCGGACATCCTCCCGGAACTGACCGGCATGTTCGCGAAAGATCAGCAGTGCGGTATCGTCGCTCCGAAACTGTTGAACAGGGATGGTACCTTTCAGCTTTCGTTCGGGGATTTCCCGGTCATCAGGACGGAAATGAACGCCCGTTCGCTGGCAAGGGATGCTGGCTCGGCCCGAGTGTTGGAACCTAAGGATTCAGTGCCGGTCAAAAAGGATTGGGTCACCGGAGCAGCATTGCTCATCCGGCGAGGGCTGTTCAGCAGGATCGGCGGATTCGATGAACGCTTCTTTATGTACTTTGAAGATTCGGACCTTTGCAGACGAGTGTCAAACACCGGTCATACCGTATGGTACTGTCCCGCCGTCTCGCTGATCCATTTCGGCGGCAGCAGTTACGGCAAGAAGGATGCGCGCATCGCCGTTGAGTACCGCCGCAGTCAGTTGCTCTATTATCGAAAGCATAATTCCATCCTCCAGAGGGTGATGCTGGCCCTCTTCCTGATCGTGAAACATGCGCCGCGGCTGCTGCAGCCGACGGAACGGAAGACCGCTTGGAGGATCATATACATGACCGTTTCTGCCGATGTCACAGCGTCCTAACATCCTCTTCGTCAAATTGTGCTGCATCGGGGACATCCTGTTCCTGACGCCGGCCATCCGGTCTGTCCGGCAGCGGTTCCCTGAGGCGCGGATCACGATCCTGGCATCGACCTGGATCAAAGCGGTCGTGGAACGGATCCCGTCGGTCGATGAAGTGATCTATTTCGACGCGCCGTTACAGAAGATCTTCATCTGGGACCGATTCATCGCCACAGTCCGGGTGACAAAAGAACTGCGCAGAAGGCGGTTCACTGCCGCTGTAACGGCACACCGTTCGTCCTTCTTCTCTGTGCTGCTTGCGGCAGCCGGCATCCGACGGAGGATCGGCTTCCGCGGCGCAGCAATGCTGACCGATGCAGTTCCGTTCGATGATACGAAACATGAAACGGCACGCTATCTGGAACTCACCGCACGGTTGACCGGCACATCGGACCCGGGCATCATGGAACTCAAGGCGACCGAAATAGACCTTGAGTTCAGGGAACAGTTCTTCCGTTCCGGAAAAATTGGATCTGCAGTGCGGTATATCGGCATCTTCCCGGGGGGCGGCGATAATCCCGGAACGAAGATGCATATCAAACGCTGGCCGGGGGAGCGGTACGCAGAATTGGTGCGGCGTCTTTATACTGATGCAGGACTGGTCCCCGTCTTCATCGGCAGCGCACCGGATGCTGCCGTCGTCGATCCTATCATCGCAGCCGTGGAGGGTTCCGTTCCGTACCTGAACGCTGTCAGTGTTCCCGATCTGGGACAACTGCATGGATTGCTCACCGGGTGCATCGTGATGCTGGGAGGCGATTCAGGACCGATGCATATGGCGGCTGCGCTCGGGATTCCGACCGTGACGATCTTCGGGCCGTCTGATCCGCGCCTCGTCGCACCGCTCGGTTCTTCCCACCGGTATATCTGGAAGCAGGTCCCCTGCAGTCCCTGCTATACTCCGGCGACTGTCAAACAAAAGAAGTACTTCAACGGCAACGAATTCATCTGCACCACCGGGACGCACGCCTGCATCAAAGAGGTCACGGTGGATGAGGTCTACCGGACCATCATGGAGGTGCTTCCCGTGCACCGTTCACAATCGGAGGGATTATGAAGATCGGGATCTTCGGAGGTTCATTCGACCCGCCGCATTATGGACATCTGATCGTCGCGGACCATGTTGCCGATGCATTAGCGCTGGATAAGGTCCTGTTCATCCCGTCCTTCATCGCTCCGCACAAACAGCAGTCCGGTCCGGCACCGGCGGAACACCGTCTGAACATGACCCGGTTGGCCGTCTTCGGAGCACCGCATTTTGATTGCCTGGACATTGAGGTCATGCGGACGGAGGTTTCGTACACTGTCCACACTTTGGAGGAACTCTCGAAGCGGATGCCAGGGGATTCCCTGACACTGATCATCGGAATGGATAATTACCGCACCTTCCACCAGTGGAAGGAACCTGCCCGTATACTGCAAATGGCGACCCTCGCCGTGATGGACCGTCCCGGATATCCCCGTCAGGTGAATGAAGTGATCGGAACGGACCGTTCCGTGTTCGTCGATGTCCCCGCGATCGGGATCTCGTCATCAGCGATCCGCTCCCGTGTCCGGGAAGGGCACTCCATCCGATTCCTGGTGCCGGATGCCGTCCGGGAGTATATCGGGACCCACGCGCTGTATCGTTGATTTTTTCCTTGACAGAGGAAAAGGGATGCTGTATATTATTACAGTGTTCATAATTACAGTATCCCTATGGAAAACAAACCTCTTACCAAAGCCCAGCAAAAAGTTCTCAACCTCGTGAAGGCCTACATCGAGGAGAACAACATCCCGCCGACGCTGGCAGAACTGGCGGACCAACTGAAGGTGAACCTGAACGCGGTCCGTTCGCACCTGCTCACGCTGGACCGGAAGCGCGCCATCAAGTACATCCCGAATATCTCCCGCGGCATCGAGCTGATCAATCCGCGTCCGAAAGGGATACCGATCTACGGCTATGTGCCGGCCGGTACTCCGTTCATGTCGCAGGAGAATATCGTCGATACCTTCGAGATCAAGAAGTATATCTCAGCATCGGAAGAGGTATTCGGTCTGTATGTGCGGGGCGACAGCATGAAGGATGCGAATCTCGAGACCGATGATCTGTTGTTCGTCGATCCGAAGGTGGAAGCAAGGAACGGTCGGATGGTCGTTGCCATGGTGGAAGGGGAGCCGACGGTAAAATGGTATGAGCGGGACGGGAACAACATCCGCCTGGTGCCGGCCAACAGCAAATACAAGCCGATCGAGGTGAACCGGCATGACGACCGATTCCGGATCGTCGGGGTAGTGGTCGGCATGATCCGGTCGATCGATAAGAAACGGATCGATGATGCCGTGAAATACAAGAAGGCCTCCTGACAGGAACGGCCGACTGCAAACAAAAAATCCCGCCTTAGCGGGATTTTTTGTTTGTGGACGGGGCCGGAGTTGAACCGGCGACACACGGCTTTTCAGGCCGTTGCTCTACCAACTGAGCTACCCGTCCGTTACGATGGTCCGAGCAGAATGGTCGAACATTCTGTCTGATAATATAAAAAGATTTCCCTTTTTTCCCAAGAAAAAATTTCTGGAAATGAAAAGGTCCGCTGCAACAATGCAGCGGACCTTTCTGCTCTGTACTCTTTCCGCCGTTCAGATGAACAACGGTGCCATCACCAGCGTGATGGTGGAGAGCAATTTGATCAGCACATGCAGGGAAGGACCGGCCGTATCTTTGAAGGGATCGCCGACGGTATCACCGACGACGGTCGCTTTATGCCAATCGGTCCCTTTCTTGCTTTCCACTTCCACGAACTTCTTCGCATTGTCCCATGCGCCGCCGCCGTTGTTCAGGAACAGCGCCACGAGGATACCGGTGATGGTTCCGACCATCAGCAGACCGCCGACCACTTCCGCACCGCTGGCGCCGTGCGCCGGACTGCCGGTGGAAATGTAGAGCCATTTGAACAGCACGCCGACCACGATCGGCATGGCGACCACGAGCACACCCGGAAGGACCATCTCCTTCAACGCTGCCTTCGTGACGATGTCCACACACTGTCCGTAATCCGGCTTGGACGTCCCCAGCATGATGCCGGGATTGTTTTTGAACTGGTCACGGACGTTGTTGATCACCGCATAGGCGGCGCGTCCCACGGCTTTGATCGCCAGGGAGGAGAAGAGGAACACCAGCATGGCGCCCAGAAGCGCACCGACGAACACAGCCGGTTTGGACAGATCGATATGGTCCAGCTTGAATCCGTAATTCCGGACTTCATCGAAATATGCCGAGAAGAGCAGGAATGCAGCAAGTGCAGCAGAACCGACGGCATACCCTTTGGTCAGAGCTTTCGTCGTGTTGCCGACCGCATCCAGGCGGTCCGTCTTGCGGCGGATCTCCTCCGACTGCTGCGACATTTCGACGATACCGCCGGCATTGTCCGTGATCGGACCGAAGGTGTCCATGGCAAGGATATACGCAGCGGTGCCCAGCATGCCCATGGTTGCGACGGCTGTTCCGAAGAGACCTGCATTCTGCAGTCCGGACGTCTCACCGAGGAAATATGACGACATCAATGCTGCGGAGATCACGAGCACCGGATAGCCGGTCGATTCCATTCCGACAGCGATGCCGGCGATGATGTTCGTTGCCGGACCGGTCTTGGACGCTTCCGCGATCGATTGGACCGGGCGGTACTTGTATTCCGTGTAATATTGAGTGAGGAACACGAATGCCAGCGATGTGAGCACACCGATCACGCCGGCAATGAAGAAGTTGAAATAGTATTGTTCGCCGAGTAGCCATTTCGCCGCCACATAGAAACCGATCATGGCGAGCGCGGAGGTCACATAGTATCCGCGGTTGAGAGCGTTCATCGGATCCTCGGTATCATTGGTCCGAACGATCATGATGCCGACGATGGAGGCGAGGATACCAAAGGCGCGTGCCACGAGCGGGAAG
>JABWAK010000210.1 GCA_013361065.1 Bacteroidota bacterium | reverse complement strand
AGCTCGTCGGCATACTCGAGCACGCCCTTGAGCTTTCCGGAGGCGGCCGCCTTGAACGCCGCGTTTATCTCCTCTGCTGTGCCGGGCCTGGATATCTCGGCCGTGAGGTCGACGACCGATACGGTCGGCACCGGCACCCTTACCGCCATGCCGTCGAGCTTGCCCTTGAGCTCGGGGAGGACGAGGCCGATGGTGCGTGTTTCACTTTTGGTGAGACTGCGGGCTGCCTGGTTGGGAGAATAATGGAGTGCTTTTGCGGCGAGGAGGACCTTTTCCTTTGTCGGATCGTCCACAAAGGCGGTATTATTGAAGACGCGGGAGACGGTCGAGATCGACACTCCGGCATGCTTTGCGACTTCTTTGATGGTATTCTTCATGAAAAGGTCTTCATCTGCTATGAAAACGTTTTCATGTTAAGGAATATTGCCTATTTTGTCAAGCATAAAAAAAATGGGGATATTCATCCCCATTTTTGTGTTGGTTTCCTCTGTTTTGGCGCTTATTGACGGCTTTTGACAATGATGGGTGCAAGGACCCAGACCGCGGTTTTTTTCCTTTCCACCAGGGCAGGGATATAGCGGCGTTTCATTGCGGCATCCAGTGCAGCGTTCGCCGTCACCTTGTCGGTCTCGGATTCGACGGATGCACGGGTGACATGTCCCCGTACGTCGACGAACATCCTGACCATCACTTCGACCGGCGCGGACCGTGTCACGCCCGGCGGAAGCAGTGCCTCAACATCATAGATCAGTATCGGACCCGCCGTATCCTTATCAACAACGACCTCCGACCTGCAGCCTGCTGCCGCCATGGCAACAGCGCAGACCAGCAACCAAACGAACTTCTTCATTAGTGGAACTCCTCTCCTCCCCTCTACATACGTAACATATCGAAGCAGGGGTCATCCGGGAATGACCGGCGTCACACCGGAAGAACGCGGGAGATAGGAAACAGATCGTCTTGCCGTTCGAGGAGTTATCGGCGGGTGCGCGTATTCATGCTTCGATGCGTTTCTTGGTGATGCGGGCGGCGATCTCCGGATAGAGCGTTTGCATGCAGTCGGGACAGATCCCGTGGGAGATCTTGGTATCCGTATGGGCGGAGATATACCGGTCCAGCGCCTGCCAGTACCCCTGGTCATCGCGGACATTCTTGCAGTTACTGCAGACCGGCAGCAGTTCACCGAGTGTCCGGATATGTTCCATGGCATCCCTGAGTTCGGTGATGAGCTGTTCCTTCTCTGCGTTGCTGGCGGCCAGCCGTTCGCTCAGCGCACGCTGGCGGCGGAGGTTACGATGGATGACCACAGCGATAATGAGGACGGCGCCGAGGCCGGTGGCGAACAGTACCGCAACCAGCTGCTGGTTGGTGGAGCGCTGCTCCAGCAGTTCGATCTCCTTCTGTTTCCCTTCCATCTCGAACCGGTGCTGCAGACGCTGCAGTTCCTTCGTCCTGTCGTTGCTGACGATGCTGTCCGTGGCGGTCCGTGCGATCTCGGCATACTTCAGCGCATTCCGGTAATCCCCCATCTCCTCGTAGGTCGTCGCGAGGGTCGACGCGGCGTACTTCACATAGGGCATGTCATGCATCGAACGGGCGATCTCCAGCGAGCGGAGACCGTACGAGATACTCTTCCGGTACTCGCCGGTCAGCCGATAGACATCCGAATAGATGTGGAGACAGCCGGAGATGATCTCCTGATTGCCGATCCGTTCCGCCACACGGAGCGACCGGCCGATGTAGTCCAGCGCTTTGTCATATTCCCGCTGCATATGGTAGACGATGGCGATGTTGCGCAGACTGGTGGCGACCCCCTTCCAGTTCTGCATCTCACGGAACGATGCGGCGGCCTGTTCCGTGAACCGGAGTCCTTCGGAGAACCTTCCCTGTGCCACATGGATGGCGCCGATGTTCACCGAGGCTGTGGCAATGGTATACGGATCGCCGATCTCCGTTCCGAGGGCGAGACAGCGTTCGAAATTCTCCAGGGCGTGGAGATTATCATTCTGGTAGAAATAGATATTCCCAAAATTCAGATAGGCCGTGGCGATGAGCGCCTTGTCCCCGGTCCTCTCCGCCAACCGGTGTGCGGCCGCATACAGTTCCATCGCCTCCGGAAACCTGGTCTGGGTGAACAATGCCGCTGCAACGGCGTTCAGATTGAGCGCCTCCCCTTTCATGAATCCGAGCTCACGGCTGCGGTCCGCCCCGGCAGTACCGAGCAGGACGGCTGAATCGGGGGCGCTGACACTCAGCAGATGCGCGATCTCTGCATTCAAAAGCAGGCGAACAGTATCATGTGCTGCAAGACGGTATGCGTGCCGGAGGCTGTCGAGGGCAGAGAGGTCCTGTGACAGCAGCGGTCTGAACAGACCGGCGGTCATCAACAGGAACACGGTAAGGATGGCGGGATAACTCTTTCTTCCGGGCATACGGATCCAAGAACAACGTGGGGGTTCAGCGATCTGCTGCACCGTCGGTTCTGCTCTATCTATGGGTATCGGCAGATCTTCGGTAAAACTTGAGGAAGAAGGATATATATTTCGAGGATATGGGGATCGTCCCTGTCCCACGCTCTATAATAGAGCTATTGGTCTGTATTAACCTAGTAGAATCAGACCAACGGAAGATCGATACGGAATTCCGAACCGCCGCCCGGTCTGTCACCGACCGATATCGATCCGCCGTGCTGGAGGACGATCTGCTGGACAATAGCGAGGCCCATGCCGGTTCCGCTCGATTTAGTGGTGAAATAGAGGTCGAAGACACGTTGTTTAAGTTCCTGCGGGATACCGGTGCCGGAGTCCGACACGATGATCCGTGCCGCATCCGCATGATACTGCATGGCGAGGCGGATCTCGCCGCCGGCCGGAGTGGCATCGAGTGCATTCTGCAGCAGATTCAGGACCGCCTGGGTCATCTGTTCATCATCCATCGCACATTCGCCATCAGCCGCATCCACCGTGAACCGGACGTTCTGCTGATCGGCTTGTGACCGGAAGACCGCTGCGGTATATCCGGTGAACTCATCGAACCGCACCGACCGTTTCCGCACCGGTTTCGGACGGGCGAAACCGAGGAATTGCTGGATGATGCCGTTGATGCGGGATGATTCGCTCTTCAGTACTCCGGTCAGTTCTGCATACTCCCTCACCCCTTTTTTAGGAGTGAACTCGCGTTCGAACCGCTGTACGATCATCGAGATCGCGTTGAGCGGATTTCGGATCTCATGAGCAACGCCGGATGCAAGTTCTCCCAACGCTGTCATCTTCTCCTTGCGCTGCATCTCCTGCTGGAGCCGTTTCATCTCCGTGAGGTCCTTGATGACGAACGTAACCGTCTCCGGCTTCCCCTCCACCGTTCGTGTCTCCGACCGGTCCACCAGCAGCGACCGCCGGGAGGGAGCCGCATTGTCCGTTTCCAACTCCGTCTCGAAGGCAGTGCGGTCCCCCTGCAGGAACGGGAGGAGGATCGTCAGTCTGGTGTCCGTCAGTGATGCGAGCGGCCGGCCGATAGCGGCCGAGGACGGACAGCCGAAGAGTTCCTCTGCTCTGCCGTTCATGATGGTGACGATGCCGGCACTGTCCAGTGTGATGACGGCATCCTGCATCTGCTCCAGGATGGCAGCGGTCATCATCTGATGACGGGCGAACTCCCCGGAGACGATGCGGATGTTGCGCGAGAGCAGGATGAATGCGGCAATGACCAGAGAAAGGATCGCGAAGACGATGGTCATCACCACCAGCCTCCGCTGCATCCGTTCCTCGATGGTCCTCACTTCATCCATGGAGAGACCAACGCGGATGATCCCGACGGTCGCCTCATCCACCGTGAGCCGGCGGATCACTTCGAAGACGCTCCGACCGAGGAATTCCGTCTCCCGCAACACGACGGAATCCCGTTCCAGCGCTGCCACCGCTGCCGGATCCCGTCGTCCCGCCGCCGCCTTCCTCGCTGGAGCCGGTGCGGGTTGGCGAACGTGCGCGCGCCCACGCCTCCTTCCCGTGGTGGCAGCCCGACTTTGCCGGTGGCGAGCGGGCCGCGCTCGCTCATCTCGCCAGCTACTTCGCCGGCGATCGCGCACAACGCTACAAGGCCACTCGCAACGGCCTGTGCGGAATCGACTTCTCCAGCAAGTTCGCGCCCTGGCTGGCGCAGGGGGCGCTGTCGGCGCGCGTCGCCTTCGCCGCGCTGCGTCGCCACGAGGCTGCGCGCGGCACGAACGAAAGCACCTACTGGTTGTGGTTCGAGCTGCTGTGGCGCGACTACTTCCGCTTCCTGCACCTGCAGCACGGCCGCCGGCTTTACCGGGCCTGCGGCCTGAACGAGGCCGCGCCGGCCTCCGGGCACGACCCGGAAGCCTTCGAGCGCTGGTGCGCCGGCCGCACCGGCCATGCCTTCATCGACGCAGCCATGCGCGAGCTGGCGGCCACCGGCTGGCTGTCCAACCGCATGCGCCAGGTCGTCGCCAGCTACCTGATCCACGACCTCGGCTGCGACTGGCGCGCCGGCGCGGCCTGGTTCGAGGCGCAGCTGGTGGATTACGACGTGTACAGCAACCACGGCAACTGGCTCTACATCGCCGGACGCGGCACCGACCCGCGCGGCGGGCGGCGCTTCGACCCGGATCGGCAGGCGGCGATCCACGACCCGGATGGTGCCTACCAGGCGCTGTGGGCTTGCGTCGATTGATGCTGCCGGAAGGGCTTTCAGCGTGCGCCGAGCGCGCGGATGCGGGCGAGCGCGTTCGGCGGCAGCGCGCCGAGCAGGGCGCCGACCGACACCACCACGATGCCGACGATGGTGGTGAGGCCGATGGCCTCGTCCAGGATCAGGAAGGCGCCGATCGCGGTGAAGGCCGGCACCAGCGCGAGCATCATCGAGGCCTCGCTCGCGCCCACCTTCTGCACCGCGTAGCTGTAGAAGCCGCCGGCGAGCAGGGCGGCGATCACGCCCTGGTAGCCGCCCTGCAGCGCGATCGCGCCCCAGCTCGCTGCCGCCAGGTTGCCCGGCAGCCACAGCACATACACCGGCAGGTAGGCGAGCGCCGAGAAGCAGGCGATGCCGAGGATGCCGAATTGCGGCTTGACCTGCCAGCGCCGCATCAGCAGCCCGAAGATCGCCCAGCACAGCGCGGCGGCGAGGAAGAGCAGGTCGCCGATCCATTCGTTGGCGCCCGCGTTGGC
>JABWAK010000209.1 GCA_013361065.1 Bacteroidota bacterium | reverse complement strand
CAGGAAGTTATGTTCATCGAAATACCGCCGGGTGATCTGGTACATCTTGTGCCGCAGCAGCAGGTTCTGCTGCATCGGTGCGCGGCGGAGGTCCAGATACCGGTATTTCAGCCGGAGGTACTCGTTCGTATCGAGCTTGTCCTCGATCGGGAACGGCGTGGTCTCCGCACGGTTAAGGATGGTCAGCGTATCGCCCAGCACGTCGATCTCTCCGGTGGCAAGTTTCGCATTATCGGTCCCGTCAGGCCGCCGCTCCACGGTACCGGAAACGGAGATGACGAATTCCGTCCGCAATTCCTTCGCCAGTGTATGGATCGCTTCATGATGTTTCGGGTTGAAGACGACCTGCGTCTTCCCATAGCGGTCCCGCAGATCGATGAAGATCACTCCTCCCAGATCACGGCGGGTATCGACCCACCCTGTCAATGTCACGGTCTGTCCGATATGGGCCGACCGCAGTTCACCGCACGTATGTGTTCGTTTGTTATATTGCATTCCCTGATTCACTCTCCTGACAATAAAAAAAATCCCTGCAAAGAGGGATTATTGGAAGTACTGCTCTTATGCAGGGGTAAGATACGGAAAACCGCGGGGTTTTTCAATGACCCGCGGTCAATTCTGGCGGACGAGCCCTTTCAGGAACTCGATGAGGCGGCGCGGAGCGCTCCGCGGCCGGAAGTTATCATTATCGGTCAAATAGGTGAAGAATTTGCCGTCCTTATACAAGGAAGGAGGACTCGGGCTCTCCGGATTGAAGGGACTGAACAATCCCTCCTCTCCGCCGTACGCAACGGTGGGATTGAAGATACTGGTCGGGGATTGTGTGAATCCGTACTGTCCCCAGGTATTGATGATCGATTGCGGATTGGCAGTGTCCGCCAGGACCATCCCAAGATAGGTCCCGTCCGGCGCGATCACGCGGCTGCCGAGCAGCGGGAAGAGATCGGCATTGGCTGATTCATCGGCAAACAGTGTATCTCCGGCACCTCCCATCCCGGGACCCGGGGGTTGCGATGAACCGCTCCTGTTGAAGGCATACTTCACCAGCGAGACCGGTTCATTGATCTGATCGTAGATGGTCCATTCGACCCTGTTGCCGCGGCTGTCGTACTTGTACTGATGCCGGAATTTCAGGGAGCGGTCCGCTCCGGATTCCTCCACCAGGTTCATGTTCCGGTCATACTTCATATTCTTGGTGAAGAGGAGTTTCCCGTCCGCACCATACTCCTTCTCGGAGAGCAGATTCCCGGATTCACTGTACATATACTGCGTACGGGACCGGACCGTGCTGTCCGCCCGGAACATCCGCACTTCGACCGGATTCCCGTAGCGGTCATAGTCGAACGCGAACCGTTCCTGCACGGTGTATTGAATGCTGTCCACGGAACGGAAATACCGCTGATACTTCACCACTGCAGCAATGTTCCCGTTCCGGTCATAGGCAATGGTGAACTTCCGGAGATTGTTCCGGTACTCGGTGATATTTCCGTGGCCGTCATACAGGAACGATTCCCGCTGGAAGATCTTCCCGTCATCGAGTCTGCCAAAGGTCTCGAGCAGGAGGCCTGTCTCATCATAGATATAGGAGAACTTCCGGTCCACTGCCCCATCCGCCTTATACATGACCGTTTCGATCCTGTCGTTCCGGCTGTTGTACCGGTGGATGGTCTTCAGGGAATTCTCATCCTTCTTCACCTGTTCCTCGATGACATTCCCGTTCTTGTCATAGAGATAGGAGGTGACCGTTGACGGTTTCCCGTCGGAAGGATTATACAGCGTGACGCGGGTGATGTTCCCTTTTCCGTCGTATCTGGTCTGTGATTCGGGAGTACCGGTCGGATTCACTTTCCCGAACTTGTACTGGAACCGCGTCTGTGTGATCGTGGCAATGCCGGAGGAAACGATCCGCTTCCGTTCCCGTTCCTGCTGGAGGCGGTCCCGTTCGATGGTCCGTTTGCTCTTGGGAATGAATTCCTGTTGCTGCGCGGGCATCATAGCCGCTGCAAGCAGGAGGATCACTGCACAGAGCGTCAGGGAACGAACATATGTGCGCAGCAGGAGGTTGTTCATGGAACGGAAAGAGGAAAATGCGGAATTCGGTGAAATTTCAAGCCCCAAAGACAGAACAGAACGAACAGAACAGTGTGAAAGTAGAGAAATTGCGAACGAATTGCAATAAATATTCGAGTATACCGGCCTGAGTTACAGGTTCTCGGGGAAGAAATGCTGTTCCCACTTCGCGGTGCGGGCTGCAGATTCAGATGTTCCGTCCTGAGCACTCACCTCCTGATTCTTGGATGTGATCTTCAGTTTCACATAGACCGATTTGATATTATTCACGTTCGTGGTCGATCCGCTGGTTGCATTGGCACCATTGGCCCGATAGTAGTATACATAGAAGGAATCGACATCCCGGGCGACCTGGATGGTCGAATCCGGGTCGGTACCCGGCACATTGACCGTCACCATCCTGTACAGGACCTTGTTGGATCCTGTGGTCGGGCTGAGATAGTATCGTATGATATCGACATCCCCGTCATCGTCATAATCGATGCGGAAACTCATATTATTGGTCTGGGCGAGTGGGAACCGTTTGTTGGAGGAATTGTACCCGGCAAGTTTCAGGTCGGCAGAGATGGTCTGGGCAGCACCGGTCAGCACATTGTTCAGATAATTCCGTTCGGTGTATTTGTACAATGCCTCATGGAGGTTCACCATCAGATTCAGGATGATCGCGATGATGGAGGCCCGTATCACGAGCATCCCGATAATATCGATGATCACGCCCATCAGTATGCTTTCACGGTGCTGAATTCAAGTTCCACATCCTCTTCGGTCCCATCCTTATTCTGGTCCCGTTTCCGGAAATAGGTGGTATTCTTCACAGTGACAACGATCCGTTTGTAGTAGGTCCGGGATGACGAAGGAGTTTCCAGATCGGTGGAATTTACATAGTAAACCTGCACGGTCAGTTCGAATCCCGGCAGTCCGCCCGAAGTCGCTATCCGCTTGTACCCATTATAGTCATCCACATCATCGAAATAGGATGTCGTGACGGACCGGTATGGATTCCAGCGATCCGCCGTTCCACTGGGATTCACATAGGATGCTTCACCCCATTCGGGATTGGGTGTTGTTGAAAAATCGGTGACATTGGCATACCAGGAATCTGAAGAAGAGGCATATTCGTCGAAGTCCTTGGTCATGATCTCGGTGAGGAGTGAGTTCGCGAGCACCGCCGCCTGTTGGTACGCT
Source organism: Bacteroidota bacterium (assembly GCA_013361065.1). Classification (GTDB taxonomy): domain Bacteria; phylum Bacteroidota; class Ignavibacteria; order UBA10030; family UBA8401; genus UBA8401. Next base: position 1,974 of record JABWAK010000209.1, on the reverse strand, counting down.
TCCTGCTCATAATAGCTGATATCGCGTTCCACGATCATCTTATTGGCATTCATCGCCGCGATGGTGATGAGCACGAGGAATGCCGCCGTTAGCATTGTTTGACCGAATCCCATACCGAATGCGTACCGTCCGTTAATCCTCGCTGGTAGCGGCAGTCACCTCATCAATCGAGGTCACACCGGTCTTCAGCAGGTCCAGTGCGCGCTGGCGCAGTGTGACCATCCCGTTATCGATCGCCATCTGCCGCAGCGCTTCCTCGTTGATGGAATCTCCGGCATTCAGGATGAGCTGACGGATATCGCGGGAGAAATAGAGTGCCTCGTGGATCGCCACCCGTCCCTTGTATCCCTTCAAGCAATCGATGCAGCCGACCGGACGGAAGAAGGTGCCGGCATCGATCTCTTGCTCCGATAGCCCCAATTTCCCGAGCGCAACGCGGTCCAGATCCTTTACCTTTGCACGGCACCGGGTGCACAGTTTTCTGATGAGACGCTGTGCCACGACGATGTTCACGCTGTAGGCGATCAGGAACGGTTCCACGCCCATCTTGAACAGACGGGAGAGCGCGCTCGGCGCATCATTGGTGTGGAGCGTAGAGAGCGTCAAGTGACCGGTATTCGCCAGTTTGATTGCGATCTCCGCCGTGGTCTTATCACGCATCTCTCCCACCATCACGATATCCGGGTCATGACGGAGGATGGCACGGAGGGCGCCTTCGAAATCGAGTTTCGGATTGAGTTTCACCTGGCGGGCACCTTCGATGAAGTACTCCACCGGGTCCTCCACGGTGATGATGTTCAGCGACGGGTCCATGATGGTCCGCAGCGCCGCCACCAGCGTGGTGCTTTTCCCGCTACCGGTCGGACCGGGGGCGCCTGGCGGTCTTCCTGGCGCCCACCGTCGACGTCCACAAGCCGGGCGAGGCCCGACGCTTCAACGAGGCCTGCACCCGGATCGCGGCCACGGTGGGCGCCGAGACCACCGGCAACGGCCTGCTCATCGAACGGATGATCGGCCTCCTGGTCCAGGGCTACGAGCGGACCGTCCTGCTCTCCACGCTGGCCATCACCCTCCTGGTCCTGATCGGCTTCCGGAACGGCGCGGCCGCCCTGCTGACGCTCTCGGTGGCCGGGATGGGGATCCTCGCGACCCGGGCCAGCATGCTGGTCTGCGGGATCACCCTCAATCCCGCCAACCTGGTCGCGGTCCCCCTGATCCTGGGGCTGGGGGTGGACAACGCGGTCCACCTCATCCACGCCTGGCTGGAAGGCGAACCGATCGAGGAGGTGCTCTCCCAGACCGGCCGGCCCCTGGCGATGAATGCGGCCACCTCGGTGGTCGGCTTCGGCGGCCTCATGCTCGCCCGGCACAACGGGCTCTACAGCCTCGGATGGTCCCTGGCGGTGGGGATCACCTGGTGTTGGGCCGCGACCATGCTCCTCGTGCCGGGGACGGTCCTGATCCTGGAGCGCCTCCGCCGCAGCGGGATCTCCACCCTCGAGGCCCCCGTCTCCTACCGGGTCTACGCCTCGGGCGGCTGACCCCGCCCCGATCCGGCCCGGGTCCGTGCTAGCATCCCCGGCTCTCGATCCGGTCTCCTGCCGGGAGAGGCTGAGCCTTGGCCGCACCCTTCGCTCCCCTAGCGGACGAACTGGCCGCCCTGAGGGGCCGGCTGGGCGGTTCGCGGCCGGGCCTCTCCCCCCCGGTCGACCAGATGGGCTGCTACTTCCTGGCCCAGGTCGGACAGCTGCTCCGGCCCGGGGTGGTCCTGGGGGCGGCCCGCCTCGGACCGGCCGGGATCACCGCGGCCTCCCGGGCCATGGCCGAGCTGGTCCACGGCGCCTCCCTGCTCCACGACGACGTGGTCGACGACGCCGATACCCGGCGCCAGCAGCCCACCGTCTATCGCCGCTGGGGCGACCGCGAGTCGGTGCTCCTGGGCGACCTGCTGCTGGCCAACGCCCTCGACCTCCT
>JABWAK010000208.1 GCA_013361065.1 Bacteroidota bacterium | reverse complement strand
TGCATCGGCACTCTCCAGCGGATATTATTTCGTACGGCTGACATCGGGGGGCAGGTCGCAGCTGAGGAAGATGATCCTGATGAGATAACAGGAACGTATAGTCGATCCATTGAAGTGATGACCGATCCCGTCCGAGTGACGGGATCGATCATTTTATACCGAATTCTAAAGGATATGGCAGTGCCAGGAGGGAAGAGGCAAAGGATGGCAAACTATTCTTATCGCCGAAGTGAGTAGATCTTCCCGTCCGTAGAGGTGACAATGATGTCATCCTTCAGCAGCAGGATATCAGATAAGATCGCGCCGAGATCATACAGTCCTTTGATGTATCCGTCCGGGTCCTGTACGATGGAGTAAAAACGCTCTTTGGAGATGGAGTCCGGATGGGTGAAGTACCGGGCATGACCGCTCCGGAACCCTTCGGTGCGGAACGATTGTACGATCTGTCCGGACCGGGTGTCCATCACATGTACCTGACCGAGCAGAGTGCCGATGATAAGAAGCGAATCCTTTACAGCACCGCGCCCGAAGGTATTGAAGCGGACATCGGTACGCCATCGTTCGGTGCCGGTGACTGCATCGAAGGCAACGATCAGATCGTCATCGGAGGTGCCGGTGAAGAGGGCAGAGCCGTTGGCGGTGTGCGACAACGACCATCCTTTAGGGAAGGTGCGGTTCCAATGCGCGAACCCTTTCGCTGCATCCAGTGCATAGACATTGTAATCACGTGCGCCGAACATGACCAGACCGTTCGACACCACCGCTGTTCCCTGGACCTCTCCTTTGGGAAAGAACCGGTGACCTACCGTCTTGAACCGCCAGACCTCCCTGCCATGGTTCCGCTGCAATGCATACATGATGCCGTTGAACGAGCCGATATAGATCCGCGAGCTGTCCACCGCAGGCGTAGCATGCACCACATCGCCGGTGTTGAACTTCCACCGCAGCGATCCGTCGCTGCTGCGAACGGCATACACATGTCCGTCCCCGGAGCCGACGTAGACCGTACCTCCGTCAAACACGGGAGAGGACTGATAATAATCCGCATACGCATACGGGGAGTAGACCTTCTCGCCCCTGGTCCGGAACCGCCAGCGGACAGAACCATCCTTCGTGTTCAATGCAATGAGACTGCCCCCGGCATTCAGATAGAGGGTCCTGCCGTCGCTGCAGGGTGTGGAACGGATCGGAGCGGAGGCCCGGTACGTCCACCGCAGCGAACCGTCCGCAGTATCGAGTGCGTAGAGTGTGCTGTCCAGACTTCCGGCGATGATGAGTCCGTCTGCAGCGACAGCGGAGCCGATGAACGGACCGCGGGCAGTGAAGCTCCATCGTTGGTGAAGTGTCTGTGCAGAAACGGAAGTGAAGAGAGGGATGATCGAGAGAATAAGAATGATAAAGCGCATTGTCCACCTGTGCTGTTCTGCTCAATATACAGTACAAGGAGAACAAAGAGGGGGCGGTCCGGGATTTTCTTGACAATCCGAAAGGGGAAGATCCGGATGCTCAATACCGTACCATTCTGAATTCTTCCTTCGTATACAGGGTATGAAGAGTGCCAACCATGGATGGCATGGAGGGAGATGTTCGGGAACTTCTTCAGCGGCCGGACATATTTGTTGTACTTTCATTGTGATACTATTGTGCTCACGTTGAAATGATCGTACGTTATGAACAGTTCAGTCTGTCACACAGTATCCCCTTCCAGATGGTGTGAGCGCCTTTCTTCTCAAGCTGAACTTCCGTATATTCAATCCATAAGAGAGTAGATCCACCGATAAGCGTTCCATAAGGAGACTTGTGGAACGCTTATTGCTTTTTATCATCAACGGTTCCATCGAGGGAGGATTCCTATGAACGGAAGAACGATCCATATCACAGAGACCGACCGGACCAGACTGCTGGCATTGCTGGACAATCCGGTGCTGAAACGGGAAGGGAGCGCCATGCGTGACCTGGTGGCAGAGATGCAGCGGGCGGTGATCGTTCCCTCACGGGAGGTGCCGCCGGATGTGGTGACGATGCGTTCACGGGTGAATGTCCGGGACCGTGCCACGGGTGAAGGATCGACGATCACCCTCGTCTTTCCGAATGAGGCAAGTCTGGATGACGGGAAGATCTCCGTACTGGCACCGATCGGTGTCGCACTGCTGGGGTACCGGGTCGGAGATGTGGTGGCATGGAAGGTCCCGTCCGGGATGAAGGAATTCGAGATCACCGGCATCGAATTCCAGCCGGAAGCAGCGGGGGAGTATCACCTGTAGGCTTCACAGATCCGAAGGAGAAAAACAGAACAACCGCCCGAGTGGCGGTTGTTCTGTTCTGTGACCGGACGGTCACTGCGGCGGTCTTTGGACCCGCATCATTTGGTAAGGGTAAAGCGTTCCTTCTGACGGATGTCGCGGGAAGATGCACCGATCATCAGTTCGAACTCACCCGGTTCTGCGACCCACTGGACGTGCTGATCGTAGAACGAGAGTTTCTCCTTGTCGATCGTGAAAGTGATCGTCTTCGACTCGCCGGGAGCGAGCGCGATCTTGCGGAAGTCCTTCAGTTCCTTCATCGGGCGGATGATGGAGCCGACAAGGTCGCGCAGATAGAGCTGCACCACCTCTTCTCCGGCATACTTCCCGGCATTGGTGATGGTGACCGATGCCTGGATCGTTCCGGTCATGGACATGGAACCGACGCTGAGTTTCAGGCCGCTGTACGTGAACGGTGAGTATCCCAGTCCGTACCCGAACTCATAGCGGGGATGGATGGAGAGATCGATGTACGCGCTGCGGTAGAATCGGTCATTGTCCCCGGTGGCGGGACGGCCGGTATTGTAGTAATTATAATAGATGGGAATCTGACCGACACTCCGCGGGAAGGTCATCGCAAGCTTTGCGGAGGGATTGTAGTCGCCGAACAGCACATCGGCGATGGCGTTCCCCGCTTCGCTTCCGAGCCACCAGGTGTAGAGGATGGCCGGTGCGGCATCTGCCAGTTCGTTGAACACCAGCGGGCGTCCTGCATTGATGAGCACCACGACAGGCTTGCCGGTCTTCAGCAGTTCCATCGCCAGTTCCACCTGCACGCCGGGGATGGAGAGGTCGCTGCGGCTCTTCGCCTCGCCGCTCATATCCCGCCGCTCGCCGATGCTCAGAATGACGACATCCGCCTTCTTCGCGGTCTCCACCGCTTCAGCGAACCCGCTCCGGTCGTTCCCTTCGATCTCGCATCCTTTCGCGTAGAGGAGGGTGGAGTGCTTCCCGATCTTCTCCTGCAGACCTTCCCATTGCGTGACGATGAAGTTGGAATCGACGCCGGGGAGTTCCACATCCCAGAATCCTTTGTTCTGCTTCACCGCTTTCACCAGCGGGCCGATGAAGGCGATGGTCTTTGTTCCTTTGCTGATCGGGAGGATGTTCTTCTCATTCTTCAGCAGGACGATGCTCTTCCGCGCCATGTCGCGCGCCGCTGCTGCATGGGCCGGTTCGTTCAATGCCTTTGCTTCGCGCTTCGGGTCACAGAAGCGGTAGGGATCGTCGAACAGACCGAGCTCGAACTTCTTGGTGAGGATGCGCCGCACGGCATCATCCACCACCGCCATCGGTACCACGCCGTCCGTGACGAGCTTCGCCAGCGTGCCTGTATAACAGCGGCTCTCCATATCCATATCGCATCCGGCCAGGATCGCGCTCCGTGCCGCATCGGCAGGATCCTTCACGCTGCCATGGTTGATCATCTCACCGACGGAACCCCAGTCGCTCACCACGAAGCCGGAGAAGTTCCATTTGCCTTTCAGGATATCGCGCATCAGATAGGAATTCCCGGTGGCGGGGATGCCGTTCAGGTCATTGAAGGAGTTCATGAATGTACCGGCGCCGGCATCGAGCGCTGCTTTGAACGGCGGAAGATAGGTCTCCCACAGCATCCGGTCGCTCATGTCGACGGAATTGTAATCACGTCCTCCCACCGCTGCGCCGTACGCTGCGAAGTGTTTCACGCAGGCCATCACGGCATCCGTCTGTCCGATCCCTTTCCCCTGGAATCCCCGCACCCGTGCCGCAGCGATCTGCGAGCCGAGGTAGGTATCCTCTCCGGCACCTTCCATCACGCGGCCCCAGCGGGGGTCACGGGAGATGTCGACCATCGGTGCGAAGGTCCAATGCACACCGCCGGCACTTGCTTCGACCGCTGCAATGCGGGCGGCGCGTTCCATCGCTTCCAGGTCCCAGCTGCATGCTTCGGCGAGCGGGATGGGGAAGGTGGTCTTGTATCCGTGGACGACATCCTGACCGAACAGCAGCGGGATCCTCAGCCGCGACTGCATGGCGATCTTCTGCCAGCTGCGCGTCCGCTCTCCGCCGAGCACATTCAGGATGGAGCCGAGTTTTCCCTGCTTCACCTGCTGCGGTTTGTCCTTGTCGAGTGTGACCGGACCGGTCGCCACACCATCATCGGTGTATTGGTTCAGCTGACCGACCTTCTCGTCCAGTGTCATCAGACGAAGCAGAGAGTCGACCCGCTGTGCGATGGTCATTGTCTGTGCGTCGGTCAGCGATATCAGAAGGACCAGTGAGCAGAGAATGCGTATGGTCGTGGAGCGCATCAAAGGAACGAACTGTTGCATGTGGATATCCTGTTAGTAGAGAGGAATGGATGCTCCCCGCTCTGCCGTGTGCAGGGCGGAGAGATGCCGGTTCAATAGATCAATGACTGTATCGCCCGGGACGGGATGGTCACGCTCGCGGTCTGTCCGCCGACGATCAGCCGGTACGTGACCGGGGCGTTGGAGGTGTTCATCACGACAGTGACCATCGAGCCGTCCTGATTCCGGAACGACGTGCTCAGCAGCTGGCTGCGACTCGGTGCGGTGCCGACACGGCGGGCACCGGGACGGATGAACTTGGAGAAATGACCGATATAATAGTATGACGGTGTGTAGATGAGTTCACCCGTGCGGGTATCGGCATGGACGGGTGCGAAACAGAAGTTGGCGACATGGTTCGGACCGCCCCGTTCATCCAGCAGGACATTCCAGTCGGTCCACGCAGCTGTGCCGTTGTTGAAATCGTTGATCATGCTCTCGCCGTACCGTTCGGCATTCGGCCAATACTGCAGGCGGTCGCTGCGGTACGAATCGGCGCAACCTTCGGTGAACATCAGCTGCTTGTCCGGGAATGCTTCATGCACCGCCTTGATGTTGTCGAACATCTGCCGGCCGCCGGACCAGCTCTCGTACCAGTGGAAGCCGG
>JABWAK010000207.1 GCA_013361065.1 Bacteroidota bacterium | reverse complement strand
CCAGGGGACAGGGCTCGAAGCGCTGATGAAACGGTCGTACGTGTTCCGCAAACTGGCGCCGACACTGTTCAAGGTGCAGGGACTCGCACCGCGGATCGACGGGCGTTTCTTCGATGATCTCTATCCTGAGGTCGTGAAGCCGGCAGGACCGTCGAAGCATCGTGTCGGTTTCCTCTCGGGCTGCATCATGAATGTGGCGTTCGCCGGTGTTCATGAGGATACGGTGAAAGTGCTGCTGCATCATGACTGCGAAGTGGTGATCCCGAAGCAGCAGGTCTGCTGCGGATCGCTCCAGGCGCACAATGGTGATTTCGATGTCGCGCGGGACCTTGCAAAGAAGAACATCGATGCGTTCCTGCACGCGAACGTGGAAGTGATCGTGATGAACTCCGCCGGATGCGGCGCGCTGATGAAGGAGTACGGTCATTATCTTGCGGACGATCCCGCCTATGCCGCCAAAGCGCAATTGCTCTCTTCCAAAGTGAAGGATATCACCGAGTTCCTGTCCGGGATCGGAATGAAGCAGCCCACGGAACAATTCCATCACACCGTTTCCTACCATGACGCCTGTCATCTGGCACACGCGCAGCAGGTGACGAAACAGCCGCGGGAATTACTGCGGTCGATCCCCGGCATCACATTCCGGGAACTTCCTGAAGCCTCCTGGTGCTGCGGCAGCGCGGGCATCTATAACGTCGTCCGTCATGATGATTCCATGAAGATCCTTGACCGGAAGATGCAGCATGTCGGCAGCGTCGATGTGGAATTCCTGGTCGCCAACAATCCGGGATGCATCACGCAGATCGAACATGGATGTGCACAGCGGCAGCTTGCCACCAAAGTGGTCCATTTCGCGACCCTGCTGCGGATGGCCTACCGGTTGTGAACCGCGCACCAAATGACTACATTCCAACCATGATGCTCCGTCCGGTCTCCATAATACTGTTGGTGATCATCCTGTTCGAAGCAGGCGGCCTTGCCGTCGGCATCCAGGTGCGGCAATGGATCCATAAAGCTGCGGTCGCGGTCATCATGGATACCGGTTCCCGTCCGGAGCAGATCGTGCGGATGGAGATGAGCATTGCAGCATTCGACAGGATCAAGATCCACGAACGAGAGTTCCGACTGAACGGCGAGATGTATGATGTGGTCTGGCGGGAGACCGATGGAACGGACTACATCATCTACTGCTTCCGTGATGCCGAAGAAGAGAAGATGATCGCCAAGTTCCTCCGGTTCCTGAGCAACAGCACATCCGACGAGAGTACAACTGCACAACGGCAGGGGACACCCGTCCTTCCCGGTTTTGTGTTCACTATTCCTGAGGCCGATTCCCCCAATTTGATCTTCGTTGCATTGACGATCATTCCGCTGCCGTCCCCGCCGGTCCCGCATGCAGGGGAATCCTCCATCGATCCGCCGCCGCCGCGCTGCAGTCCTGTCTGATCTTGTCGGACTGACATCACTTTCCATTCAATCGAGAACAATGAACGGTCCCCGTGGATCGCCGTCGGTATTGTGCTTTCGGCGTTCTGTGGAGACCCGTTTTCCATCCTTTTGAAAGTACCACATGGATCGAACACTCAGAAGTATCCTGTTGCTGCTCTGTCTCGGTATTGCGCCGATGGAAGGACAGCAGCAGCCTGCCGATCCGCCCGATTCCCTCCGCTCCTATGAAGTGGATGAGATGGTGGTGACCGGCACCAGAACGCTCAAACGGATCATTGACATCCCGTACTCCGTGGAGCGTATCAGTAACGTCGATTACCGATATGAGCGGAAGAACTCCGTTTCCGATGTCTTAAGCGGTACGCCGGGTCTCTTCTTCCAGAACAGATACGGGAACCATGATGTCCGTATCTCCATCCGCGGATTCGGTTCGCGGTCCAACTCCGGCATCCGCGGCGTCCGGATCCTGCTGGACGATATCCCGGAATCCGAACCGGACGGACAGACACGGATCGAGGCGATCGATTTCCATTCCGTGGGCCGCATCGAGATCGTCAAAGGGAATGCATCGTCCCTGTACACGAATGCGCCAGGCGGTGTCATTAACTTCATCAACGATATTGACTTTACGGAAAGTCACATCATCCTGTTCAATGATATCGCCTCCTACAGCGAGGAGCAGTTCGGTCTGCTGGCGAACACGTCGATCGGACTCCCGTCGAAGGTCTCATCGCATAACAATGGTTTCAAACTCGCGGTGAAAGGGGACGGATACAAATTCCTTACAACCTATACGAATCATACCTCAGATGGATATCGTCCGCACAGCAACGATCATTGGGATATCGTCAATTCGGTCTACGAGACACATCCGAATGAGCATGCCAAGCTGACGCTGCTGCTCTACTTCGTGGACGGCAGGATCAATCTGCCGGGGTCACTAACGCAACAGCAGTATGACAACGATCCGTTCATGGGGAATCCGAGGGATGTGGGACGGGATGCGATGAGGGTCTCCAAGAAGGGGCGCCTCGGGATACGATACAATACGGTGTTCGGTGAAGCACAGAACAATGAACTGGAATTGACCGGATACGGAACGATCAAGTATTTTGAGCGGACCGCTGCCACCTATCGATTCATCAACCGGAACGGAATCGGCGGGACCGGCCGGTGGATCCACAAAAATGAGTTGTTCGGAGTTCCGGTGGAATTTTCGGCAGGTGCCGATCTGTTCCATCAATATGGACCGATCGAGGAGTACCAGAACTACAGCGGTGTGAAAGGTGAACCGATCGATCTGTTGACCGATGAGACGATCGACAATGTCGGCACCTATTTCACCGCTACCGTATCCGTCATACCGGAACGGATGGATGTGCTCGTCACCGGACGGCACGACCGGGTGGTCTTCGATCAGGTGGACCGGAATCTCGGGATCCGCGATGCCCGCAGGGAGTTCGCCGAGTTCACACCGAAAGTGTCACTCAATTATAAGCTCACTCCGGTCATCGCCGTCTACGGATCGTATGGCTATTCTTTCGACTCACCGGCAGGGAATGAGCTGGAGAATTATCCGTTGAGTTCGAACTATCCCAAATTGATCAATCCTGACCTCCGGCCGCAATACTCACGCAACACCGAGATCGGGATCAAGGGAACGGTCATGAATCACGGTGAATGGTTCCCGCAATCGAGGTTCGAGCTGGTGATGTTCAACAGCCGCATCCGTGATGAGATCGTTCCGTTCGCCATCGGTACGGATATCTTCTACCGGAACGCTGCAGAGACCGACCGCACAGGTATCGAAGCCGGGGTTTCGACGAGCATTGTTCAGGGACTCTCGGCGAAGCTGTCGTACACATTCTCCGATTTTACCTATACGTCCTATGCCGCCAGGACGCTGTCGCTGACGGGCAGTGTGGTCAATGAGTCGGATTTCTCCGGCAACGAGGTTCCGAGTGTCCCGAAACATAATATGTCCGGTTCGTTATCGTATCAAACCATGCTGACGGACAACATCACCGGTTTTGCCCGGACATCGGTCAATTACATCTCCGGGATGTATGTGAATGATGCGAATGCCGCCCGTTCCGGTGATTACAGTCTCCTGGGAGTTTCGGCGGGGACAGATATCGTTCTGGACAGGATGAACATCCTTATCTCCGGCGGTATCAACAATATCCTGGACCGTCGGCACGTTGCATTCATCAATATCAACTCGGACGACCGGAAGGATTATTATGAAGCCGGTGAACCGAGGAACTATTTCTTCTCCATCAATCTCGGGTATACACTGTGAGACTTCGGCACATCCTGCTCCCGTTGGTGACGGTCTGCTGCGCTGCGGCACAGCAGACCGCTCCGGCAGCGGCATCCAATCAACGCATCTATCCGAGCCCGATCGCACAGACGGAGGTCTTTATCGTCCGGCATCCGTCCGATCCCGCCGTCCTCTTCTGCAGCGCCAATACGATCAACCTTTCCTCCGGATTCATCAGTGAGGGAGTGTACGTCTCCACCGATGCCGGCATCAGCTGGCGGGGGAATGATACCTGCACCGGTGCGCCGGTCGCCTTCCACAAAGGGGATCCGGGCATCACCATCGATAAGGACGGACGGTTCCATCTGGTCCGCCTCAGTTCGCAGGATGGACTCTATGCGCATGTCTCGACGGATCAGGGGAAGAGCTGGTCATCGCAACGGACAGTCGGTATCGAACGACAGGACAGGGCAACGATGGCAACCGATGCTTTCCCCTCCGGGACAACCTATGGAAGGAGTTACACTGCCTATGTGGAACTGCTCCCGCCGTTCCCGGTGAAGGTCGCATGGACCGGCGACGGAAGTACATGGACCCCTCCATCCGCCATCAATGCACCGCTCCAGCGGAGCCAGGGTGCTGAACTGAGTATGAGTGCGGAGAGTACGCTGTATGCGGTGTGGGCGGGTGTGATACCGCAATCTCCGTTCACAGAAGACTTCATAGGATTCGCCCGCACCACGAATGGTGGTGTATCATGGACTGTCACAGAGAACGCGATCGATATCAACGGTGTGCAGGGGGTGATCCCGCAAAAAGGGAATATCCGCGTGAACGGACTGCCGCGTATGGATGTGGACCGGAGCAACGGTCCGCGCAAAGGATGGGTCTATCTCGTCACCGGCCAAAAAGGGAAGGCACCGGCCGGGAACGATCCGGATATAGTTTTTTATCGTTCCACTGACCGGGGAACAACCTGGTCGTCCGGAGTGCGTATCACAGCGGATCCGGTCAACAATGGAAAGGTGCAATATTTTCCCTCCATCCATGTGGATGACGGCGGAGGGATCAACATCCTCTATTATGATGACAGGAATACGACCAGCGATTCGGTCGGTGTCTATCTCTCCCGTTCGACGGACGGAGGGAATTCCTGGAACGACTATCCGGTAAGCGATCATCATTTCAAACCGCAGGCGATCGGCGGGCTGGGGCAGGGATATCAGGGGGACAATATCTCGCTGACGAGTGTGAACGGGATGCTCATCCCGGTCTGGATGGATAATGTGAGCGGTGTGTATCAGATATGGAGCTCCCGCATTCCGATCGCCGGACTGGTTTCTGTTCCGAACGAGAGGTCACTCCCGGTCGATTTCTTGCTCCAGCAGAACTACCCGAATCCGTTCAATCCAAGTACCACGATACGGTTCACGCTTCCGGTCTCCGGTTATGCAGAACTGACGGTGTATGATCTTCTCGGAAGGGAAGTAGCTGTAATTGCATCAGGTGAGTTTGAGGAAGGGACGCATGAGCGGGTGTTCGAAGCGGGGGAAGGGATC
>JABWAK010000038.1 GCA_013361065.1 Bacteroidota bacterium | reverse complement strand
CCGAGCAGGAGGCCCGCACCGAGGCCGAGCGCGAGGAACTGCGGCGGCAGCTCAAGCGGCTTCAGGAAGAACAACAGCAGATGCGGTCTTTGCCGGTTCGACCGTGAACGTCGGGATCGTGCGCACGACCGACAACGGTATTTCGTGGGAGAATACCAATAACGGCATCTCTGTTCCGTATTTCCGCAAGATCGTTTCGACGAAGGCAGGAACGACACTGGCCGCCACCGTGAATTATTCCATCTATAGGACTACGAACAACGGCTCATCGTGGTCCGATAACATCAGCGGCATCCCATCGTACGGGACGTATGGTCTGTTCGCATCCCGCAAGGATATCGTCTATGCCTCCAATGACAATGGTGTCTTTTACTCCACGAATCAGGGTGCTCTCTGGCGATCTGCGTCCAAGGATACGATGTATCCGGGTAAAGATTTCCATACCGTTCACAGCTTTGCGGAAAATTCCAAGGGAGAGATCTTCGCCGGGAACAATGTGAATACTGTCCTCCGCTCGGCGGATAATTTCAACACCATCAAGATGTCCTCCGTGGCACCGGGTGTGTCGACAGCGGATATCACAAGTCTTGTCTGCAGCAGCACGGATGATGTGTATGCTTCCGTCAGCGGGTTCGGGGTATTCCGGTCCGTTGACAATGGCGTGACATGGACGAAGGTCGTGGCAGGAATGGGTTCGATGATCGTACGCGATCTTGTGTTCGCAGTATCGGGTCATTTGGTCGCGGCAACATCGGACGGAATCTATCGGACCACTCTCCCGCTCAGCCCTTCGTTCAGGACCGTCAGCCGGAGCGTGAAAATACCGCAGACGCGTATTGGCGACACGTCAACCGTTCTGTTGACCATCGTTAATACACGCAGCGATTCCTCCATCACGGTTCGTGTGTCCTCATTGCATCATTATTTCCGCACTCCGTTGGAGGTGACGATCGCTCAGATGGACAGCGTGCACCTCCCCATTGCGTTCCTGCCAACGACCGTCGGTACTTTCAACGATTCATTGTTTTTGACCCATACTTCGGGTTCGGTCGGAATCGCTCTTACTGCCGTGTCGTCGCTGGTCAGTGTGCCGGGATCCGATCTGCTTCCAAAGGATTATTTCCTCGGACAAAATTTTCCGAATCCGTTCAACCCTAAAACCACCATTCCGTTCGGCACACCCCGACGGTCCCATGTTACTATTACCCTGTATTCCGTGCTCGGTCAAAAGGTGGCAACCTTGGTGGATGGAATTGTGGAGGCGGGCACACATAGCGTTCAGTGGAATGCATCCGTGTCCGCCGGCTTCTATCTCTGTCGGATGACGTCCGGGGCATACTCACAAACGCGGAAGTTGCTGCTGCTGAAATGAAGGTGACCATGATGGTGCATGTACAATGGGTTTGGCTCTGTTCATTGATTTTTGTTCTCACACCGCCGATGTACTCCGGTGATCATCCCTTCTCGCGCGGCGTGAACCTCACTACTTGGTTCGAAGCACCGAATGCGCGGCAGATCCAGTTCACCAAATACACCAAGCGGGACTTCCAGAACATCAAACTGCTGGGAGCCGATGTCATTCGCCTTCCCATCAACATGCACGGCATGACCTCCGGCGCTCCGGCGCATACCATCGATCCGCTCCTCTTCGCCATGCTCGATCCCGTGGTCGATTGGGCGGAGGAACTGGGACTGCACCTGATCCTGGACAATCACAGTTTCGATCCGGCGGTGAACACCTCGCCGCAGATCTGGTCCACGCTGGTGCCGGTCTGGAAGCAGATCGCCGCACATTACAAGGACCGGTCGTCACTCATCTACTATGAGGTGCTCAACGAGCCGCACGGCATCGACGATCTCGTCTGGAACACCATCCAGCAGATGGTCATCGACTCCATCCGCGCTGTCGACACGAAGCATACCATCATCATCGGTCCCGCCGGCTGGAACAGCTACAACAATCTCAACCAGATGCCGGCCTATGCGGACACGAACCTGATCTACACCTTCCATTTCTACGACCCGTTCATCTTCACCCATCAGGGCGCAAGCTGGACCAGTCCCTCCATGGTGCCGCTCACCGGTGTTCCGTTCCCGTACAATGCTGCAGCAATGCCGGCCGTTCCTCCCTCCCTGGCCGGGACGTGGATACAGAACGATATCAATAATTATGCGGCGAACGGTACGGCAACGAAGGTGCGGCAGACGCTGGACATCGCGGTGAATTTCATGAAGAACCGGAAGGTGCGGCTCTTCTGCGGGGAATTCGGCGTCTATAAACCGAACAGCAACAACGAGGACCGCGTGCGGTGGTATCAGGAGGTGCGGAGCTATCTGGAACAGAACGGTATCGCCTGGACCAGCTGGGATTATCAGGGAGGGTTCGGGCTCTTCACCTCCGGCACGAACGAACTGTTCGATCATCACCTGAATGTGCCGCTGCTGGGTGCGCTCGGCTTCACCGTCCCGCCGCAGTCCCCGTTCGTCATGAGACCGGATACTGCCGCCTTCATGATCATGGACGATTACATCGGCGCGGGGACCCTGGCTTCACATAGCGGGGGAGAGATCGATCCGTACAGCAACGGGCAGCAGCTGGGGAATTATTGCCTTAGCTGGAAAAATGCCGGGCAATACCAGCATCTCGGCTTCAACTTCGTGCCGGACAAGGACCTTTCCCTGCTGAAGCAGCAGGGGTACGAACTGACGGTCCGGATGAAGACGACCGGCACTCCCGTCATGCTCGATCTTCGCTTCCTGGATACGAAGACCGGTCCCCTGGACCATCCGTGGCGGATGCGCACCACGGTCACCGTACAGCCAACCGATGCCGATGCCGGATGGCTCACCTTCCGCGTTCCTCTCGCTCTGTTCACCGAACACGGAGCGTGGGACAGCATCTGGTACAACCCGATCGGCGCGTTCGACTGGAAAGCGGTCGACCGATTCGAGATCGTGTCAGAACACGGTACCATGGCGGGAAAAGAGATCCTGCTCGACCTCGTCCGCATCAACGCCGCCCCCGTCAGTGTCGCACGTTCCGGCAACGGCATCCCGTCCGACTTCGCACTCGAGCAGAATTATCCCAATCCGTTCAATCCCTCCACCACCATCGGCTATCGCGTCCCGGTCACCGGTCACGTCCGCATCATGGTCTATGACCTGCTCGGCCGCCTCGTCGCCGCCCCGGTGGACGGTATCGTCGCCGCAGGACATCACTCCGTTTCGTTCAACGCCTCCTCCCTCGCCGCCGGGACCTATCTCTGCGTGATGCGCTCCGGGTCGTTCACCGCTGCGACCAAGCTCTCCTTGCTGAAGTAATAAAAAAATATGACGGTGACTGTCACCTCCGGCGAACGCTTAATATCGGAGACAGTCACCGTCTCTTAAACTTCCTTGCGCGTCGACCTTGGTAGTTTGAATTTTGGAATTTGATAATTGCCAATTGTTCCATTGTTAATTGTTAATTGTCCTTTTTTGTTGTTTCCAGCGTTTTTCCCCATCGGTTCGAACCTCTTCCCTGCGTTCAATCCCATCGGCTTCGGCGATTCCCCTCATCTATGTGCGTAGATTGGTGTTGTTCATCCTGACACCCTTCACCATTTTTAGCCCGGAGTATCCATGAAACACTTGTTGCTGATCCTGTTCTTTACTGCTGCATTCTTCCGTTCCCTCGCCGCCCAGCCCGCTGCCGGCATTATCGAAGGACGGGCATTGGACCGCGATACGCGGACGCCGCTGATCGGCGCGAATATCATCCTTCTGAACACGGCGCTGGGAGCGGTCAGCGATACCGAAGGACGCTTCCTCATCCCCAATGTCCCGGTCGGGAATTATACGCTCCAGTTCCGCATGGTCGGCTACACCCCGTTCACAAAGACCGACGTCATCGTCCGGCCGCAGCGCACCACGGCGGTGAACGCAGAACTGACAGAGCAGACGATCGAATCCGAACAAGTGGTGGTGACCGCCGGATTCTTCCGGCAGAACGATGCGCAGCCGCTCAGTCTCACCGCGCTGAGCGCCGAGGAGATCCGCCGCGCCCCCGGCTCCGGCGGCGATATCAGCCGCGTGGTGATGTCCCTGCCGAGCCTCGCCAAGGTGAACGACCAGTCGAACAGCCTCATCGTCCGCGGCGGCAGTCCGCTGGAGAACGCTTTCTTCCTGGACGGCATCGAGATACCGAACATCAACCACTTTCCCACACAGGGAGCCACCGGCGGACCGATCGGCATGGTGAACGTGGACCTGATCGAGGAGGTGAACTTCATTGCGGGGGGATTCTCCTCAGCGTACGGGGATAAGATGAGCTCGGTGATGGAACTGAAGCTGCGCGAAGGGAACCGGAAGAATTTCGAGGCGCAGCTCGACCTGAACATCGCCGGCTTCGGCGGCGTGGCGGAAGGACCGCTCGGCGAACATGGCTCGTACGTCCTCTCGCTCCGCCGCAGCTATCTGCAGTACCTGGTGAAGATGTTCGACATCGGCACCACTGCCGCTCCGAGCTACGGGGATGTGCAGGCGAAGATCGTCTACGACCTTTCGCCGGAGCATCAGCTGACGCTCGTCACGCTGAACGGGGACGACCATAACGATCCGTCGCGCACCGTGGCGGAGGAGAACGATATGCTCTTCTACGGTTCGCAGGAGATCTATCAGAACGCCGGCGGACTCACCTGGCGCGCGATGTGGAGCAATGCGCTCGTCTCCATGACCACGCTCGGGTATCAGGCGACCACATCGGATGAGGATCTGTACGAGACCAACACCGGCACAGCGCTCTTCCGCAACCGTTCCACGGAAGGCTCCGCCGCGCTCCGCAATGCGAACCATCTGCGTCTGACGGACCATCTGTCCCTGGAGTTCGGTGCAGAGGTGAAGCAGGTGTTCGCTGAGTACGATAACCGCTTCGGCGCCTTCACCGATGCCCTCGGCGATTCCACCCCGGCGGTCTCCGTTGCGCAGACCTTTAACGCGGCAAAACTCGGAGCGTTCTTCACCTTTATCATCCGTCCGCTGGACGGCGTGACGGTCACGGTCGGCGCACGATCCGATTACTTCTCCTACAGCGACCGGATGACCGTCGCCCCGCGCGCATCGCTGGCCTATCAGCTGGACGAGCGGACCTCATTCAAGATCGCCGGCGGGTTGTACTATCAGAACATGCCGGTCGCGCTGCTCGCACAGAACAGCGCGAACAAGGGACTGCGCGACCCGTACGCCGTCCACTACATCCTCGGTGCGGATCATCTGCTCACCGAGGATACCAAGCTGAGCATGGAAGTGTATCAGAAGGAGTACTACGACTTCCCGGTCGATCCCTCCGACCCCTCGCTCTTCCTGGTGGACGAGATCTTCTACCGCAACGGACTCTACTTCCATCACGCACCGCTCACCAACAGCGGTCTGGCCCGCGCGCGCGGCGTGGAACTGACGCTGCAGAAGAAACTCGCGCAGGACCTCTACGGCCTGGTCAGCGCCGCCTTCTTCCGGACGGAATACAAGGGTGCGGATGATGTCTGGAGGAACCGCGTCTTCGATAACCGCATCATCCTCAGCGCGGAAGGGGGATACAAACCGGACGCAGAGTGGGAATTCAGCGCGCGGTGGATTTATGCCGGCGGAACGCCATACACGCCGTTCGACTTGGCGAAGTCCGCTCAGGCACAGCGGGGCGTGTTCGACGGCTCCCGCATCAACGGCGCCCGCTATCCGGCATACCATTCGCTGAACGTCCGGTTCGACAAGCGGTTCCACTTCTCCTCATCGAATCTCATCCTCTATATAAGCGCCTGGAACGCCTACAACCGCCGGAATGTGGCAACATACTTCTGGAACGAGAAGGAGAACGGACAGGATACCATCTACCAGTGGAATCTGCTCCCCATTTTCGGTGTGGAATACGAGATGTGACCGCCAATCGTGACCGCGTGCTTGCTCCTTGCGGAGGACTTTCTTATGTTGCGCGTAACGACCCCATGGGGAGGCGGTTATGTCCGATCACAACAAGCTGCTGGTCCGGCGGTACTTCACCGAAGTCCTCAACAAAGGGAAGTATGAGCTCATCAAAGAGCTCTTCTCCCCTTCGTTCATCTTCTCCGGTCCTTCGCTCGCCAAGCCGGTCCCGGGAATGCCGGACGGTCTCTATGACTTCGTGGCGAACATCCGCCACGCGTTCCCGGACCTGTACGTATCGGTGGAGAACGAGATCGCCGAGGAGAATCAGGTGGTCGTTATCTGGCGCATGACCGGTACACAGGAGCATCCGTTCCGCGGAGTACCGCCGGCGCACACGCTCGGCTCCATCACCGGCATGGATATCTTCACCATCGAGAACGGCCGCATCGAAGGGATGTGGGCCTTCTTCGACATGCGCAGCGTGCTGGAACAGATGACGGTGCGGACGCGAAAGCCGTCTCGCACCGCCGGAACAACGAAGCGGCGGACGCCGGCCGCATCGAAGAAACGGACATCAAAACACTGAACGTAAGGAGCGGACCGAATGCAATCCAAAGCTGCCACCGTCGATGACTATCTTGCCGAACTGCCGGAGGACCGGAAGAAAGCGATCCTCGCGCTCCGCAAAGAGGTGAAGAAGAACCTCTCCAAGGGATTCAAGGAGCAGATGAACTACGGCATGATCGGGTACGTCATCCCGCACTCGGTCTATCCGGACGGGTATCACTGCAATCCGAAGGACCCGCTGCCGTTCATGAACATCGCGTCGCAGAAGAACTTCATCGCCGTGTACCACATGGGGATCTATGCGGACAAGCGGCTGCTCGACTGGTTCACGGCGGAGTATGCGAAACTCGGCATCGGCAAACTGGATATGGGCAAGAGCTGTATCCGCTTCAAGAAGCCGGAGAACATCCCGGTGAAGCTGATCGGTGCGCTGGCAGGAAAGATGTCGATGCAGCAGTGGATCGACATGTACGAGTCGAACTTTAAGCGCTGAACATTCCGGAAACCGCAACGCCGCATCATGACGATGCGGCGTAGTCATGTACAGCCGTGAATATACCTCAGAACGTGAACGTCTGCAGCCGTTCCGGGATGTCGACCCGCTGGAAGCGGTGCTGCTGCAGTGATGCACTGAACTTCTCGGCGCGCTCCAGGTCCCCGTGCACGAGGAAGATGTTCTTGAGAGCAGACCGGTCCATCGGCTCCAGAAAGCCGAGCAGTTCGTTGTTGTCCGCATGCGCGCTGAAGCTGTTCATCACCGTCACTTCGCAGTTGAGCCGCTTCGCCTCACCGAAGATGGAGACCTCCGGCTGCCGCTCCACGATCTTCCGTCCGAGCGTATGCTCCGCCTGATACCCCACGATCATCACTGTGTTGTCCGGATTCTCGATGTTGTTCGCCAGATGGTGCACGATGCGTCCTGCTTCGCACATGCCGGAAGCGGCGATGATCATGCACGACCCTTTCCGGTCGTTGAGTGTTTTCGATTCCTCCGCATCGCGGATGAAATGGAGCCGTTCGAACCCGAACACATCATCGTCCGTCTTGAGGATCCGGTTCGTCTCGTCATCGAAACATTCAGGATGCTTCCGGAAGATCGCTGTTGCTTTCATGGAGAGCGGACTGTCCACGAACACCGGGATGTCCGGCAGCAGTCCGCGGTTCTTCATGTCGTTCAGCTGATAGACCAGGTCCTGCGTCCTGCCGACGCTGAACGCCGGCACGATGATCTTCCCGCCCCGTTCCATCGTCCGCTTCACCACATCCAGCAGTTTCGCCGATGACTCCTCCGCCGGCGCGTGCAGTTTGCCGCCGTACGTGCTCTCGCAGATCAGCGCATCCACATGTCCCATGAACTCCGGATCGCGCAGGATCGGCAGGTTCGGCCTCCCCACATCGCCGGTGAATCCCAGCCGGAACGGCTGCTTCCCGCTCTCGCGGATCGTCAGGTGGACCGATGCGGAACCGAGGATATGGCCGGCATCATGATAGATCCCCGTGACCCCCTGCAGCACCTCGAACTCCGTACGGTACGGCACTTCCACCAGCATCTCCAGCATCGGCGCCACATCCTCCGTGGTATAGAGCGGCTCGATGGGAGGAAGATGCTTCTTCTTCCGCCGTTTGTTCACGAACTCCACATCCTTCTCCTGGATGTGCCCGCTGTCCATCAGCATGATGCGGCAGAGGTCCGCCGTGGCCGGCGTACAGTAGATGTTCCCGCGGAAGCCGCTCTTCACCAGGTTCGGCAGGTTCCCGGCATGGTCGATGTGTGCATGGGAGAGCACCACGGCATCGATCGAGGAGGCATCGAAGGGGAAATTCTTGTTCCGTTCGTAGGTATCGGCCCGGCGGCCCTGGAACATGCCGCAGTCGAGCAGGATCTGTTTGCCGTTCGCGCGGAGCAGATGCATGGAGCCGGTGACGGTCCGGGCGGCGCCGATGAATTGAAGTTCCATAATGATGGTCGGTTCTGCTGCTGATGATAGAATATCGGGGGTCCTTGTTGAACGTACAAAATGAATGCTTGGAGAGCAATGGGTTGGCAGTGGGAAAAACCAGACCGTATGTTCATCGAAGCAATAGCATTGAGCGGGTCACGGAAACGGATCCCGAACGGAGGGTGTACAGATAATAACCAGAAGACAGGGACGCGCCATCAAATTGAATTTCATGTTCTCCCGCATCCCTCCACGCATCTACAAGAACCGCATGAGTCCTGCCGAGAAGATCACGGACCGACACTTCCACCCTGCCGCTGACCGAAAGCGAGAACCGGATGACCGTTGTCGGATTGAACGGGTTGGGAAAGTTCTGTTCGAGTCGAAATCCTGCCGGCGGTTGCGTCGATGATACATTCAACGCTGACAGCCGATGGCTGCTGAAGAAAATACCGTTCGCCGTACCGGCAACGATTAGTGTGTCGTTCAGCAGAGCAAGGGAATAGATCTTCGGTGTGGTGAGACCGATATTGTTTTGAAGCCATGTTGCGCCATTCGTCGTTGAGAAATAGAATCCGCTATCATGTGACGCGGCGAGAAGCACTCCGTCATTTCGCCGCACGATGGCATTGATGGTGGTCGATGGTCCGCTCCCGGTCCAGGCGGCAGATGCGGAATCGAAGGAAGTGATGGCCGGTAATGGATGGAACGGATCCACGTACATACCGGCAAAAACAGCTCCGGATGGACCAGCGGCCACAGCATAGGCTGGGGCGGGAAGAGGAGAAACACTGTTCCACTCGTTCCCATCGTCAATGGAACGATAGCACACGGTCCCTTTCACGGCCACCATGGAACTGCCGTACACCCCCAAGGCACCACCGTGTATCGGCAGTTCTGTCCAAGATGTTTCGGCCGGCGTGGATCGGTACATCCTTCCGGCGGATTCAATGAAGATCGCGCCGGCAGAGTTCACGGCCCGCACATCTGCATGACGCTTCGGCGCCGCGAACGGTAGCCATGTTCCGCCGTGGTCGGTGGAACGGAAGATGCCACGAGACCAAAGCGATGCGATGATCTCCCCGTTGCTACGTATGGCAATCGACCATATCCCATCTGTGTACGGCGCCACCTGATGCCATGTCGTACCGGTATCGAGGGAGCGGTAGATCCCTCTGTGATAGACCGAGGCAAAGAGCCGGCCATGCGCTCCGACAGCGATACTCATTACCGCGCCAAGGTTATTCCCTTGTTTCTGATGCCACTGCTGGACCGGCGGCTGAGCGCCGGCAGTAAATAGTATTAGGGCCAAGACTATAACGGTCTGCTTTGTCCGTTTAAGGATCATGGAACTAATATACGCTCTGATTGCTGAAAGTCGGAGCTGTGTGATGATGAGAATTCTTTCACAGGTTTCGTCCGCAGACTGTGCGATGGTAGGGATTTCAGCTGCGCACTTCCAGCCATGCTCCTGCTTCGGTGGGTCGGCAAGCGATATCTTCCTTTATCGCAGTGATAATAACCCGTTGAAACATACTCTCTGTCTCGCTGAAGTTATCAACCGGGAGTAAATATCCTTAAAATCACCCCATAATACAAATGTTTTCCACATCCGGCGTGTGGATAACCTGTGGATGAGGGTGGAAAGGTTTTCCTTGTCTGCCCCCGCGCTTTTTCGTATTTTTGTATGGAAAATCGCAACCTTTGGGATATTTCTTCCAAAGGTTTTTTTATCGGCACTGATACGACCTTTATGATCGAAAGCATGACCGGGTTCGGCAAGGGTGAGGCCACCGCCAAGGGGGTCACCGTTACCGTCGAACTGCGCAGCGTGAACAACCGCTATCTGGAGATCTCCTCCCGTGTTCCGAAGGCTATCGCCCAGCGCGAGAATGAGATCAAGGAACTGATCAAAGCGAAGATCGCCCGCGGAAAGATCTCTCTGACCGCCACCAAGAACGAGGAGGCGGACGGTGAGGCACCGCTCTCTCTGGACAAGCAGCGAACCAAGGAGATCATGGCCGTGCTGCAGCAGCTGCGCAAGACCGCCAAGATCAAAGAGCCGGTGAAACTGGAGCATCTGCTTCACTTCTCCGAGATCTTCTCCGCCAAAGAAGCAGTGCAGGATGAAACGGAATGGAACCTCTTCCGCCAGGCGCTGACGAAGGCGGCGGACGGACTGAAGAAGATGCGGGAGAAGGAAGGAGCGGAACTGGCGCGGGATTCGAAGGAACGCATCCAGAAGATCAACAAGAGCATCGACACCGTGGAACGGCTCTCCAAGCAGCGCATCCCGGAGGAACGGAAACGTCTCCGCGAGAAGGTGGAAGCGCTCGTGGAGGACAAAGGGGTCATCAACAATCAGCGGCTGGAACTGGAGATCGCCATCCTCTCCGAGAAACTGGATGTGACCGAGGAATGTGTCCGCTTCCGCAGCCACAACAAGTTCTTCCTGGAGGCGCTCCAGTCGAAGGAATCCGAAGGACGCAAGCTGAACTTCCTCATCCAGGAGATGAACCGCGAAGCGAACACCATCGGCTCCAAATGCAACGATGTGGAGATCGCGCATATCGTGGTCGGCATCAAAGAGGAACTGGAGAAGATCCGCGAGCAGCTGCAGAACATCGACTAGTATCCGTCCCCGCAACCGGGGATCGGTGTTGTGCCGGGCATCATCGGGCACAATGCATGAATGACATAATTTTTACGGCGGGCGTTGCTCTTCCCGCCGGCGGCACCGCGGGACCATGACACGACCGAAACTCTTTGCATTCGCATCACCCAGCGGCGGAGGGAAGACCTCCATCATCAAACCGCTGCTGAAGAAATATCCGGAGATCGAGTTCTCCGTCTCCGCCACCACCCGCGGCATGCGTCCCGGCGAGGTGCACGGGAAGGATTACTTCTTCCTGGGAAAACAGGAGTTCGAATCCCTCATCGCCGAAGGGGGATTCGTGGAGCACGAGTTCTTCTTTGACAATCACTACGGCACGCTGAAACGCGAGGTGGACCGCGCATTGAAGGCCGGTCACTCGATGGTCTTCGATGTGGATGTGAAGGGGGCCCTCTCCATCCGCCGGATGTACCCGCAGGAGAGCGTGCTGATCTTCATCGTCCCGCCGAGCCTGGAGGTGCTGGAACAGCGGCTCCGGAACCGCGGTACGGAGGATGAACAGAAGGTGCGCACCCGGCTGCAGCGCGCGGCGATGGAGATGGAGACCGGGAAACAGTTCGATGCCGTCGTGGTGAACGACGAGCTGCAGAAGGCGATCGACGAGGTCGACGCGATCATTGTGAAACATATCCATTCATAACAACACAGAGGCAACAGCAATGGCAATCAAAACACTCGAGATCAAACAACTCGAAGCGAAAGCGGCGAACGTCTACGAAGCGATCGTGGTCATGTCCAAACGTGCCCGCCAGATCAACGAAGAGACGAAGATGGAGTTCACGCAGCGCATCGAGAATCTCGTCACGCTGCCGACCGCCGGGGACGATATGGACGAGGAAGTGTCCAATCCGGACCAGCTGAAGGTGAGCCTGGAGTTCGAGGCGCGCCCGAAGCCGACCGAAGAGGCGATCGACGAGCTGATGTCCGATAAACTGGAATACCGGTACAAAGAACCGGAAGTGAAGAAGTAATCCTTGCGCACAAACATCGGGAGTCTGAGAAGACTCCCGATGTTTTCCCACGCACACCCCATGCTGGCCGGCAAACATATCGCCCTTGGTGTCACCGGCGGGATCTCCGTCTACAAGATGTGCACCGTCGTCCGGCTACTGAAGAAGGCTGGTGCCGAGGTACGCGTGATGATGACGCGCGCCGCCACCGAGTTCGTCACCCCGCTCACTTTCTCCACCCTCTCACAGAACGAGGTCGTGGTCTCCCTCTGGCCGCAGGACAAGCACGCATCGACCGATAAAAGTGTGAAACACATCGATATCGGCCTCTGGGCCGATGCGATGCTCGTTGCCCCGGCCACCGCCAACACCATCGCTCATATCGCGCACGGATATGCCGAGGATGCCCTGTCTGCGGCGATCCTGGCCCTCCGCTGCCCGCTCATCATCGCCCCGGCGATGGACCTGGATATGTGGGAACATCCTGCCACACAGCAGAATCTCGCCCTGCTCCGCTCCCGCGGCTGTTTCATCCTGCCGCCGGAAGAGGGGGAACTTGCCAGCGGTCTGGTCGGACCGGGACGCCTGCCGGAACCGGAGACCATTGTAGAGTATGTGAACGATGTCGTCGCCAAAACACCGCTCGATCTGAAGAAGAAGAAAGTGCTCATCACCGCCGGTCCCACCCACGAACCGATCGATCCGGTCCGCTTTATCGGCAACCGCTCCTCCGGGAAGATGGGCTTCGCGCTCGCCAACGCCGCCGCACTGCGCGGTGCGGAGGTGACCCTCATCGCCGGACCGGTCACGCTCGGAACACCGCAGCATGTGAAGCGCATCGACGTGGAGACCGCACAGCAGATGCACGATGCCGTGATGGCGCAGATGAAGAAGGCGGACATCATCATCATGGCGGCGGCCGTGGCGGATTACGCACCGGTCACCGCAGCAGCGGAGAAGATCAAGAAGAAGGATGCCGCGATGTCGCTGGAACTCCGTTCCACGCCGGACATCCTCCGTGCGCTCGGCGAGAAGAGGACGAAGAAACAGAGACTCATCGGTTTCGCGCTGGAGACTACCAACGAACTGACGCACGCCAAAGAGAAGCTGACGAAGAAGAAACTGGATATGATCGTGCTGAACTCCACGCGGGACAAAGGAGCAGCGTTCGGACACGACACGAACGTCATCACGCTCATCACCGCCGGCGGCGCCGTGAAGAAACTGCCGCTCATGGACAAGTTCGATGCAGCGGCGGAGATCCTGAGCGCGATACAAGAATTGCAGCAACCACGAAGTCACAAAAGCACCAACTGAATCTGAAAGCATCGTGATCAACAGTATGTGTCGCACTGAGCGGAGCCTCCCGAAGGGATGCCTTTCCCGAAGGGACCACTTCGTGGCGGCAGAAGTGCGACAGTACAACAGTACATTCGCTTGATCAGATTATCGAACCGACCATCACCCCATGCCCGAATCCGAACTTGAAGCAGTATTGACGCAGGCGCGCCGCTTTCTGGAACAGCAGAAGCGGATGTACGGCTCCACTATGTACCTGCAGCAGACGCTGAGTGATGATCCCCATCCCGCAGCCGCTCCGGTGCGCACCGCCGCACCTGCCCCGTCTGTGAAAACACCCACCCCCGTTCCGGCTGCCGCTGCTCCTGCACCGCGCCGTGCTGCGGAACGTCCATCGGGACCGAAAGAGCCGTGGCAGGATGCCTCCGACCTGAAACAGCTCAACGCGAAGATCTGCAACTGCTTGAAATGTTCGCTCGGCAAGATGCGCACGAAGTTCGTCTTCGGCGTCGGCAATCCGAATGCGGACCTGATGGTGATCGGCGAAGCGCCGGGAGCGGACGAGGATGCGCAGGGTGAACCGTTCGTGGGACGC
This sequence comes from Bacteroidota bacterium, assembly GCA_013361065.1. Classification (GTDB taxonomy): domain Bacteria; phylum Bacteroidota; class Ignavibacteria; order UBA10030; family UBA8401; genus UBA8401. Next base: position 10,526 of record JABWAK010000038.1, on the reverse strand, counting down.
GCCGGACAGCTGCTGAACAAGATCCTGGAAGCGGTCCGCTTCAAGCGGGAAGAAGTGTACATCGCCAACATCCTGAAATGCCGTCCGCCGGAGAACCGCAAACCGCATCCGGACGAGGTGGAGCAGTGCGAACCGTACCTGTGGAAGCAGATCGAGCTGGTGAAGCCGAAGTTCATCCTCTGCCTCGGTCTGACCGCGGCGCAGACGCTGCTGAAGACCGACGAATCGCTGACGAGCCTCCGCGCCTCCGTCCACAACTATCACGGCGTGCCGACCTATGTTACGTACCACCCCGCTGCCCTGCTGCGGAATCCCAACTGGAAACGCCCGACATGGGAGGATGTGCAGAGGCTGCGCAAAGCATATGATGCGGCTTTGAACACGTAATTACAGAAGCACCAATCAACAATTCCCAAACCCCAAATATCGTTACGATGAGTTGGGTTTGATATTTGGAGATTGTTATTTGGAATTTTACACGATGTATTGTGAGCTCCTTTTATGGCTGAACGCTCAATAGAACAGACCTCCGGCCGCGTGCCGCCCCAGGCGATGGATGTGGAAATGTCCGTCCTCGGCGCGATGCTGCTGGAGAAGGAAGCGATCTCCCGCGCGCTCGAGATCCTGGACGAGGATGCCTTCTACAAACCGGCGCATGTGGAGATCTTCAAGGCCATCATCAATCTCTTCGAGAAGAACGAGGCGGCCGATTCCATCACCGTGGTGGAGGAACTGCGGCGGATGGGGAAACTGGACCAGGTCGGCGGACCGCTCTACGTTTCGGAACTGACGATGCGCGTCACCTCCGCGGCGAATGTGGAGTATCACGCGAAGATCGTCCTGGAGAAATCGCTCCTCCGCAATCTGATCGCCACCAGCACCGAGATCACCAGCCGCGCGTTCAACGAGCAGGATGATGCGCTGGACCTGCTGGACGAGGCGGAGAATAAGATCTTCCAGATCTCCGAGAAGCGGATGAAGAAGACCTTCGTGGCGATGAAGGAAGCGGTCTTCTCCACCATGGAGATGCTGGAGAGCATCCACGGCAAGCACAGCGGCGTCACCGGCGTCCCCTCCGGCTTCACCGCACTGGATGCGATGACCGGCGGATTCCAGAACTCGGATATGATCATCGTCGCCGCCCGTCCCTCCATGGGTAAGACGGCGTTCGTGCTCTCGCTGGCGCGCAATGCGGCGGTGGACCACGGCAAACCGATCGGCTTCTTCTCGCTGGAAATGTCCGCGCAGCAGCTGGTGATGCGTCTCATCTGCGCCGAAGCGCGCGTGGACGCGCAGAGCGTCCGCACCGGCCGCCTGCCGGAGGAACAGTGGCGCAATCTGAGCACCCGCATCGGAAAGCTCTACAACGCGAAGATCTTCATCGATGACACCCCCGCCCTCTCCATCCTGGAGCTCCGCGCGAAAGCGCGCCGGCTGAAGGCGGAGCACGACATCAGCATGATCATCATCGACTACCTGCAGCTGATGTCCGGTCCGAAGAACGCGCAGAGCCGCGAGCAGGAGATCTCGCAGATCTCCCGGTCGCTGAAGGCCCTGGCGAAGGAGATCAACATCCCGGTCATCGCCCTGTCCCAGCTGAACCGCGCCGTCGAGACCTCGTCGGATAAGCGTCCCATGCTGAGCAACCTGCGCGAATCGGGCGCCATCGAACAGGATGCGGACGTGGTGCTCTTCATCCACCGTCCGGAGAAGTTCGGCCTCACCCGCGACGACGGCTCCTCCGCCGAGGGTATCGCCGAGATCATCATCGGCAAGCAGCGGAACGGTCCCATCGGCGACGTGGAACTGGCATTCGTCAACCAGTACGCCCGCTTCGAGAACCTGGCGATGCCAACCTTTGATGAATATGCACCCCCTGTTGGAAATGAACCTGCATTTTAGAAGGATGAGAAAAATTGAATCAGTGAACCATTGATTCATTGAATCAATCAGCAAGAGAAATCCATATTGAATTTTACATTCGTCCCATAGCATCACCTTTATTTTCTCATGGAGTAATACTTATTGAATCAATGAGCAATGTTTTTCAACAACCACTGTTCATTGTTCATTGTTAATTGTCACTTGTCCATTTAACACTCATTTTCCCCTGCGCCTATGAACAGACGATCCTTCATCTCCTCCGCCTCTCTCGCCGCCGCTGCGGCCTCGCTTCCTTCGTCCTTGTTCGGCGCATTACTGCAGGACCTCTCGGATGAGCAGATCTGCCGGATGAAATTCGACTTCGCTGTCAGCCAGTCCCTGGCGGCCAAACCGCTGAATGACATCATTGTGGAGATCGGCAAGACCTTCATCGGGACCGACTACGGCGCGAATGTGCTCGAATCGGACGGGGAGGAACGGCTCGTGGTGAACATGCGCGCGCTGGACTGTGTGACCTTCTACGAGAACTGCGTGGTGCTCGCCCGCTGCATCAAGTCCGGCAAGACGACGTTCGAGGAGTATCTGTCCCAGCTGCAGTTCCTGCGGTACCGGGACGGCAAGATCGACGGCTATACCAGCCGGCTCCATTACACCACCGATTACTGGTTCAATGCGGAACAGAAAGGGATCCTGAAGGTCGTCACGAAGGAGATCTTCGGAGAGAACAACGTGAAGGAGATCCAGCGTCCCATCAATTTCATGAGCACGCACCGCGAGAGCTACAAGCACCTCAAGACGAACGATGCCAACTGGCAGAAGGTGAAGCAGCAGGAGGATGCCATCAACGCGCGGAAGGACTACTTCCTGCCGAAGGGGAACCTGCATATGTTCGCGGACAAAGTGCAGAACGGCGACCTGATCGGCATCACCACCAACCTGGCGGGGATGGACATCGCCCACACCGGTGTCGCCGTCCGTCAGAACGGCAAACTCCACTTCATGCACGCCCCGATCGTCGGCAAGAAGGTGCAGATCACCGAACAGCCGCTGTATGAGTATCTGGCGAAGAACGGGAAACAAACCGGTATTATTGTAGCGAGAGTGAATCCGGTTTAATTTCAAGATTGCAAGATTATCAGATTGCAAAAATAGGATATCATAGCTGGCAATCCGGTCATTCGATGGATGATCGGCAGAACATCTTCAAGGGTTCAGATCCATTCTATACAATGAGTGTGGAGAGAGACCAATGCCCGGCCGCTACCATATACTGCTTCTGACACTCTTTACGATAGTCCTGCTCTGGTCCGGCATCGGGCCCAAAGACCAGTTCACCTGGTTCCTGGAGGTCCTTCCTGCGCTGATCGGTTTCGTTGTCCTCGCCTTCACCTACAAACGCTTCCCGCTCACCGATCTCGCCTACACACTCATCGTCATCCATACCGCCATCCTCGCGGTCGGCGGTCATTACACCTACGCCGAAGTGCCGCTCTTCGACTGGGTCCGGGACACGTTCGGACAGGCGCGGAACAATTACGATAAAGTGGGTCATTTCGCCCAGGGATTCATCCCGGCAATGATCGTCCGGGAACTCTTCATCCGCAAACAGGTCGTCCCCTCTCCCCGCTGGCGCAATTTCCTGATCGTCTGCGTCTGCCTTGCCTTCAGCGCCATGTACGAGTTCTTCGAGTGGGGTGTGGCTGTCGGCACCGGCGAAGCAGGGGATGCATTCCTCGGCACGCAAGGCTATGTGTGGGACACGCAAAGCGATATGCTCTATGCGACGGTAGGAGCGATCGTGTCGCTCGTGTTGTTGTCGAAATTTCATGATAGACAGCTTGAGAAAAAGTTAGTGAAGTAGTGGAGTAGTGAAGTCGGGGAGTCTTGGAGTCCGTGGAATGAGGAGTAACGAAAGCGATGATCGGCACGCTGAATGAACTGGCGGATGCATGGTGGAGCGCAGAGGATGCCGCGTCACGGGACCGGCTTGCGCAGCTTCTTCGCACAGAAAAGGAGCTGCTAAAACAGATGCGTCACGGCACGCTCTCGCCGGCGCGGGTGAAGGACGAACACTCCTTCCGGCGGATGCTGGCATTGTGCGACCTCCACTATCGCGGTGATGACCACCGGGACTGTATCGTCACTCTCGTCCTGCTCCGTCACGCCGCATCGCAGAACGGCATCGATCCGCTTCCCCTCCTGCAGGACGCCTCCCACCTCGCCTCGGATGAACTTCGGCCCTGCTTCGCTTCTGCGATCCAGCACACCAACGAAGAAGTGCTTCATACCGTTCGATCGTTCGGACAAAAAACATGATGCAGAGAGTGCTGCTATCAGTGCTCAGCTGTCAGTTGTCGGCTTTCAGACCATAAATAATCATTGTTAATTGTTCATTGTTGATTGTCTCCGCGCATCGACCTTGGATTTTCCTTTTCTGTTTTTCTTTCTGCGTTCTTCTGCGTGATCTGCGGGAGTGTTTTTTAGTGCTAACTGATCATTGCTAATTGTTGATTGACTCTGTGCCTCTGTTCTTTCTACCTTCTGCTAAACCTCGTTTGACTTTTCACTTTTAACTTCTCTTCTATGCGTCTTATCCTCCTTTTTCTCCTCCTCTGCGCCGCTCCTGATCTCCGCGCCGAGCGTCCTATCCCCTTCACCGTCACCACACAGTGGCTGTCGGAGCATATGAACGACAAGGACCTCGTCATCCTGCAGACCGGATTCAGCCGGAATGAGTTCGCGTATGCGCATATCCCCAACGCACGGTTCCTCTGGTTCTACGCGCTGGCTCCCGTCACACCGGACCTGAACACCGAGATGCCCGCGCCGAAAGAGGCCGTGAAAGCACTCGCCGAGCTCGGCATCACGGACCGGTCCAGGATCGTGCTGGTCTTCACCGGACAGAACGTAGCGACCACCACCAGGATGTTCCTGGCGCTCAGCCAGTTCGGATACGGCGAACGAACGGCACTGCTGGACGGCGGACTGGAAGCCTGGAAGAACGAAGGGCGGGAGGTCGCAAAAGGAGTTGTGCCGGTGAAGCGGACCGCACCGAAGGCCGCAGCTACCGCATCCGTCATCACCGATGCGGAGTGGGTGAAACGTCATCTCCGCGACACGACGGTGACCATCGTGGATGCCCGGACGAAGAACTTCTACGACGGGAACGGCGGCGGTATCGCACGGGAGGGACATATCGCCGGTGCGAAGAACCTCGTGTTCAACACGCTGCTCGATTCCACCGGCCGGATGAAACCAGCGGCGGAACTGCAGCGGCTGTTCGATGAGGCCGGCATCGTGCGCGGAACGACGGTCGTATCATACTGCCACGTGGGTCAGCAGGCAACAGTTGTGTATTTCGCGGCCAGACTGCTCGGCTATGATGCGAAAGTGTATGACGGGAGCTTCGAGGACTGGAATGTGCGGGATGAATCGTACCCGGTCGAGAAGAAATAAATTACTATCAGCTGTCAACAATCAGCTTTCAGTTGTCAGTTCTTCATGACCATTGTTTATTGTTAATTGTTTCTGCGATATTCTGCGTAATCTGCGGGAGTGTTTTTGCTCTTACCATAAGAGCAAAACACATAGGCACATAGGAATCATAGAAAGAAAACAGCTGTCAGCTATCAGCTTTCAGTTTTCAGCTCTTCCTGATCATTGTTCATTGTCAATTGTTCTTCTTTTGATTTTTAACTTTTACCTTTTCTTGTATAGTTCTTGATATACTGCGGTGTCTCCACGGACTCCGGCAGCGGTGCATCCTTCTCCGGCGGACCGAACTCCATCCGCACCGGCAGCACTCCGGCCCAGACCGGCAGCGCGTAATCCTCCTCTTCATCCCCGGCGGGACCGGAACGGATCTTCGCCGAAGCGGACTCGATCTCGATCGCTACGATCGCCGTCGTCTTATCCTCCACCTCGTTCGGTTTGCGCGCGTCGTTCCACCGTCCCTTCGCGATATGTTCCGTCAGCGCTTCGAACACCTTCCACTTCTCCTCGTACGTCTCCACCACCCGTCCCCGTCCGAACAGCACGGCGGAACGGTAGTTCATGCTGTGATGGAACACCGACCGCGCGAAGACGATGCCGTCGATATGCGTCACAGTGATGCAGACGCTGTATCCCTGCTTGATATGGTTCAGCATCCGGTTCGCCACCGCGCCGTGCAGATAGATCGTGTCGCCGATGCGCGTATGGATGGTCGGCATGACGAACGGCATCCCCTCAATGGCAAAGCCGACATGGCAGATGAGCGCCTCATCCACGATCGGATAGATGGTCTCGCGGTCATAGTGGCCGCGTTTCGGCAGCCGTTTGACGGTATTCAGGTCACTCTTCGGGAAATCGCTCATACTTCTCCATTCTTTCTCTATTGTTGACGCAATGGGATCATTCGGTACACTGTTGAAAGATAGGAAGTTTGGCTGAATTCTGCACCCGTTGCGGGCTTCTGTACGTCATTTTTCGGGCCATTCATCACATTCGTTTCCGGCTTTCCCGCCATAGTGTATCTTACACCACATGGAGGATTGATGATCACATTACAGGTACAGGAACTGACCGTGTCGTACGGGAAGGGGAAGAAAGCGCTGGACGATGTATCGTTCACCATCGGTCCGGGCGTTTTCGGACTGCTGGGACCGAACGGCGCAGGAAAATCGTCGCTCATGCGGACCATCGCCACGCTGCAGCGGCCGGACTACGGGCGGATCCAGTTCCGCGATATCGACGTGCTGCAGTCGCCTCTGGAACTGCGGAAGGTTCTGGGATATCTTCCGCAGGAATTCGGCGTCTATCCCGGTATGTCCGCGGAGGCGCTGTTGGAGTACTGCGCACAGCTGAAAGGGATCGCAGAGAAGAAGGAGCGCGCAATGGCGGTGCGCCGAGTGCTGGAACTGACGAACCTGAGCGATGTACGAAAGGAGCGCGCGGAAGGATTCTCCGGCGGGATGAAACAACGGTTCGGCATCGCTCAGATGCTGCTCGCCGATCCGCAATTGATCATCGTGGATGAACCGACGGCCGGTCTCGATCCGTCCGAACGGAACCGGTTCCTCGGACTGCTCCGCGAACTCGGTCAGCACAGGACGGTCATCTGCTCCACGCATATCGTGGAGGATATCGCCGGCCTCTGTACCACCTTCGCCATTCTGGACCATGGGAACATCCTTTCGCACACAACGCCGGACGAGGCGCTGACGCACTTCCGCGGCCGCCTTTGGAGCGGAGAGGTGGGAACTGCAGACGTACCGCTCTTGGGTTCCGGTCACCGCGTGTTGTCCTCATCGTCTACTTCCTTCGCCGGACGAACGGTCCTGCGCGTCACAGCGGCCGCGCCGCCGGATGAACGATTCCATCCCGCAGAACCGACACTGGAGGATGTATATTTTGCCGCGGTGAACCCGGATGAGGTCCGGAACTGATGAGCATGGACCCGATGCTCAGACATGAAGTGCGGTATTGGCTTTTGGAACGGACGACCTGTTTTGCCGCGCTCCTCTCCTTCCTTACCGGTGCTGTATTGACCGCCGGGAATGCAGGTCTGTTCAATGCGGATGGAATGCCGGACCATCTTTTGTCCGTCACTTTTGCGGACCTTTTTGATTCATCGTCCGTCTTCCTGAAGCTGTTCATCTTCGTCATCCCTTCCATTGCATCGGCATCGTTCCTGCGGGAACGGAAGCATCGGTTCCATCATTTGATGTTCTCGTATCCGATCCCCGAACAGCGGTATGTGCTGGCGAAGCTTCTCGGTTCCCATGCTGCGCTGTTCCTCATCATGCTCTCGTTCGGTGCAGGGATCGTTGCCGTTGTGATCGGCAGTGGTCCTGCAGAACTTTTCTCTTCATCGACCTTCTGGACCGAACTTCTTTCGCTGTTGATACTGTCTCTGCTTCCGAACATCTTGCTCGTTTCCTCAACAACGGCTTTCCTGACCGTGTTCAGCGGAACACCGGCAGCAGGATACTCTGTGCCGGTGATATTCCTGCTGGTGCGGGAGGCGCTGCTGCGCGTCACCGCGGCCGGGGATTCCCATGAGTGGCGGATGTTCGATCCGTTCGGAGAGAGCATCGTACAACACCTGCGGACACTTCCCGTTCCGGAGAACGGTGCTTCGTTTCTTCATCACAGGATGTTCCTCGTGAACCGGATGGTGTGGGGCGCGGTTACCATCGCGCTGTATGGTTTTCTCTTCCGCTGGTTCTCATTCGCCCGAACATACAGCAGCAGAGGAAGACCGTCCGACGCGCATGAGGTGAACTCGGCGTGGACGATGCAGAACATTCCGTCGGTCCGAAGAGTATTCACTATCCGCTCCTGGTGGCATTGCGCCGTGAGCATCGGCATCATGGAATGGAAGAGCATCCTCCGCTCCGGAACATTCCGGGTGCTTGCCGGCGCAGGAGCCGTGCTGATCGCCGTGATGACCGCTCAGATCAACCGTCCGTTCGGAGTCGCACTGATCCCGGCCACCTGGGTGATGCTCGCATTCCCGCTGTTGTTCACATCACTGCTCGTGCAGTTCATCACGTTCCTGTACGCCGGCATCGTTCTGGAACGGCCGGCCGCAACGCGCATGGCGCCGCTGATCGACGCATCACCGGTCCCGGCGTGGACACTCGGCACATCGAAACTCATCACGCTCACACTGCTGCAGTCCGTTCTGCTCGCCGTGCTGATGGTCATCGGCATCATCGTTCAGCTCTTCCAGGATGCCGGACAGATCGAACCGGGCCACTATCTGTTCGACCTGTTCGTGCTGCACCTTTCCGGCTTCGTTGTATGGAGTGCTGCCGCGCTGTTCGTGCACACCCTCACAGCGCATACCGGCATCGGACTCATCATCCTTCTGGTCGGTGCGGCGGGTATCAGCCAGCTGCCGCTGGCAGGAGTGGAACATCCTCTGCTCCGGTTCAACCGCACACCGTACGATACCTTCACGCTCTATTATTCTGAGATGAGCGGGTACGGTCATTCGCTTCTTCCGTTCCTGCTCTATCGGCTGTTCTGGATCGCCTCCGCCGTACTGCTGTTGCTGGCCGGCATCATGTTCTGGCGGCGGGGGCATGGCGCCCCATTGCGGTTCGATCCTCGTGCTGTTCCCCCTTCTGCCATTCTGCTGGTGACCGTAGTGATGATCACATCCGGCCTCTGGATCGGCGGCGAACGTGCGGATATTCGGTCATTATCCGTCTCTGCATCGCACAGCATCTCCGGGGCAACGCGCGCGCATCAGCCGCGTGTGGTCCGGACACAACTGACGGTCGATATCGATCCCGATCGGCGTGCATTCACGGCACGCGGAAGGTACACCGCGATCAATCAGCATACCGGATCGATCGATTCGCTCATCATCTCATTCCATGACGATGTCGTGAATGTTGTCACCGTCTCTGTCCCTTCTACGGTGGTGTGGACGGATGCTGCACGCGGTGTAATGATGTTCGCTCTGCAGACCCCGCTGGAGCCGAACGATTCACTCACCGTCCGTTTCGATGTCCGCAACCGTGAGAATACATTGTTCACCCGTCGGTCTCCGGTGCTCTCCAACGGCACGTACTTCACCTCGCTGCTGTTCCCTTCCATCGGCATCCGCAACGACTCCGGTTCCGCGATGGACCACTACCGCTCGTTCGATTCGGACCGGATCGAGATGGAGATCGACATCAGCACCTCGTCGGACCAGACCGCTATCGCTCCCGGCGAACTGATCGCCTCATGGACGAGCGTTGGACGGAACCATTTCCGGTACCGACCGCGTATTCCGGTGACGAACGATGCAGGATTCGTCTCTGCGCGCTACACCGTCATCCGGGACCGTTTGAACGGCATCGATCTCGAAGTGTACCACCATCCGGACCATGACCGGAGCGTCCGGCATCTTCTGCGCGGCATGAAAGCGGCGCTGCAATACTGCACGGAACAATACGGTCCGTATCCTCACTCCGTCTTGCGATATGCCGAATTCTCCCGGGCCGCAGGAGAATTTGCACAGTCTTTCCCCGCATTCATTCCCGGCTCCGAATTGGGTTTCATGGTGGATGCCGGGCACGGTACTGCGCTCAACATCCCTTTCCTTGGTGCCGCCCATGAAACGGCGCACCAATGGTGGGGCATGCAGGCGCTTCCCGCCGATCTTCCCGGTACGAAGATGATCACGGAAGGAATGGCGGAGTTCGTCTCGATGAAAGCGCATGAACGTGAATTCGGCCGTGAAGCGTCCCTCCGGTTCCTGGAACGCTCCTCCGTCCGCTATTACAGCGGCAGGTATGACCAGGTCGGTCCGGAGCCGTCGTTATTGGACAATCCGGGCAACGAAAAAGCATTCATCCCTTATCATAAAGGAGTGCTCGCATTCCACGCGGCAGAGACCCTCGCGGGCGATTCCGCGTTCGCTGCGTCGGTCCGTGGGTTCTTCCTCAGCGCGCAGCGATCCCGGGGACCGTATGCAACATCTCGTGATATGTTTGAATATATTGTGCGGAACACTCCGGATACGCTCCGCCCGATGCTGACAGAGTGGTTCGTTTCGACGGCGGTCGTTCACGCTTCGCTGAACAGCGCGGTTGCAACACGGCTGCCGTCCGGAGCGTATGCTGTGGATGTCTCACTCACATTCCGGAAGAGCACAGCGGATT
>JABWAK010000037.1 GCA_013361065.1 Bacteroidota bacterium | reverse complement strand
GTCCTTCGAATGGACGAATGACGGCGCAATTTGCTGTTTCCCGATTGGAAATAGTGCGCTCGGCGGAAGAGCAGCCTTCGCGGGCGCCTTCGCGGGTCGAGATGCCGGGATCGAGCGGACGAGCGAACCGGGTTTGCGATCCCGATGAAGTCTCGGCTGCCTCGACCAGCCTATGGACCGGAAGCAGTGCCTCGAATGGCCGTCAGAAGACGATCACGCCGCGCAGATTCCGGCCCGCCTGCAGATCCGCGTAGCCGCGGTTGATGTCCTCGAGCCGGTAGGTCCGGGTGATCAACTCGCGCAGCTTCAGGGCGCCGGTCCGATGGAGCGACAGCAACTCGGGAATTTGCAGCCGCGGACTGAGGAATCCGTAGACGGCGCCCATGATCGCCTTTTGCGTCACGAAAAGCTCGAGCGGCGGAACCGCGATCTCCTTCACGGTGTCGGGCGTCAGGGCCGTCACGACGACGTTCCCCGCCTTGGCAGTGGCGCGGAATGCCGGCAGCAGGGTCGTCGGCGGATCGATGCAGACGAAGGCATGCCTGACGCCGAGGCCGCCGGTGATCTCCAGCACGGCCTCTGCACCGATACGAACGCGGCAACCGACCGTGAGATGCGGGATATCGATGAATTCTGTCGTTATGTTCTCCGCGAATGCCCCCGGACGAAGATTGGGTAAACCTTTCGCCCGCATACATTCGATGCTCTCCAGCGCCAAAAAACTCACTTGACGGTGCCAGGTGCCGCCGTGCACATCCCCTTCCAGTCCGAAGTTCTCGATCAGACGGACGGAATCGATGTTCGATTTGGGGATGCCTTTCCGCTTGCTGGTGGAGATCGCAACGATGCGTCCCTGTGTGGACCGTTCACTTGGCATGATAGTCTCCGCTCTTTCCTCCGGTCTTCTGCACTAACCGGATTCCGGTGATGGTGATGGATTTGTCTGCTGCTTTGCACATATCATAGATGGTCAAAGCAGCAACACTTGCGGCGGTCAACGCTTCCATCTCCACGCCGGTCTGTCCGACCGTGGCAGCCGTTGCCGTGATCACCACTGCGTGATGATCGTCGTCGATCGTCATCCGCACATCCGCAGATGACAGGAAAAGAGGATGGCACAACGGGATGAGTTCAAAGGTGCGCTTCGCCGCCTGGATCCCCGCCAGTCTTGCCACGGTCAGTACGTCCCCTTTGGGGAGTTCGCCGTTGCGGACGAGGGTGAGCACTGCCGGTCCGAGAAGGACAGTGGCTGTGGCAACGGCAGTCCGCCGCGTCACCGGTTTATGTCCGACATCCACCATCACGGCGGATCCATTTGCGTCAAGATGCGTCAATTCCATACTATCCTCCGATGGCCCGCATGACATTCGATTGGGTGACGGCCAATATTTCCGGATCGGGATGCTTCTCCCATTTGTTCCGCAACGCATTCCGTACAGCATCCGCGACGGCTTCATTCGAACCATCACCGCTGCGGAGGAGAGTGCGCAGATCTGTCTCCATGGAGGGCAGCGCGAACAGACAGGTGCGGAGGCGTCCGTCCGCGGTCAGCCGAAGCCGGTTGCATCCGCCGCAGAAATGTTCCGAAACGGAAGAAATGAAGCTCACCATGCCGTTCGTCCCGGCAATACGGTAATCCTTCGAGACGGAGTGCGGCTGATACGCCATCGGGATCAAGGCTCCTTCTGCTTCAGCGATCCGTTTCATCGAACGATAGTCAAGGAATCTGCCCGTATCCCATGTATTCTGCGCAAACGGCATATATTCAATGAACCGCACGGCCAACGAATGCTCGGCGGCATAGCGGACGAATGCCGGTATCTCATGATCGTTCACTCCCCGCATGATGACGACATTCGCTTTGACGGTAGGAACCTCCAATCCTTTGGCAAGGCGAAAGGCCTCCAAGACCTGAGGCAGCGCATCCATGCCGGTGATGGAGCGGAATCGGTCCCGGTCCAGCGAATCGATACTGATGTTCAGCGCATCAAGACCCAGCGAGCGAAGCGAAGGAAGATGGTCAGAGAGAAGTGTTCCATTGGTCGTCATGCCGACAGAGAGAGGATACGATGCTTTCAGTTCCGCAATACCCTGAAAGAGCGCAAGGATATCCTTCCGCACCATCGGTTCACCGCCGGTCACCCGCATCTTCGTGATCCCGTGTCTCGTAACGAACAAACGGACGATACGCAGGATCTCTTCCATGCTCAATATCCGGTCGTTCGCAAAACGACCTGTGCGGGAAGGATCGCAATAGGTGCAGCGCATATTGCAGGCATCGGTCACGGAGACGCGGAGATACGTGTGCTGCCGCCCGAAGCTGTCAATGAATGGATTCATAAGAGAATCAGTTTTCCGCCGGCCAGCATCAGTACCGCTGCCAGGATCCGTTTTAGTGTGGTCACCGAAAAATGCCCGCTTCCCATCGTCGCACCGATGCCCCCGCCGACGAGCGCTGAAACCGCCATCACCGGTAATTGTGCAGAACGATGGATCCCGCCGCCATATGCGGCCCCGGCAAGACCGGCCAATGAATTCACCAGGATAAAGAGGGAGGAGACACCCGCAGCGGTTTTCGTCGTTGACCACCGCCGTGAGATCAGCAATGGCGTTAAAAAGATGCCCCCGCCAACGCCGATCACACCGGACAGGAGGCCGATCACACCGCCAAGGACCATCAGGATCGGCAACCGAGGTTGCGATATCCGTTCTGCTTCACGAGGATGGATGATGAACGTCACTGCTGAATAGACAAGCACTCCACCGATGAGGGTATGCAAAAGAGTTGCGGGGAGCGTGATCATCCCGCCGATAGCAGCGAGCGGCATCGAGACAAGAGCGCTCGGGAAGAAGAGCCGGGCGGACCAGTGACCGCTCCGAAGAAACTGCACGGAGGTGATCAACGAGACAAGAATGTTCAGCAAGAGTGCACTCGACCGCAATTCTTCAGCAGCAGTGCCATGCAGCGCTAACAGCGCAATATATCCGGACGCACCGGCGTGACCGACGGAAGAATAGAGGAACGCGATGGCTGTTGTCGCGGAGCCGAGGATCCAATCTATCCCGGTCATTGATTCTTCTCTGCTCCGTCCTTGAGTTGCATGATCTCATCCACAGCTTTGAGAGCGGACATCATTGCCGGGAATCCGATGGTCGGAAGGGAGAGGAGAACGACGTGGACCATCTCTTCATACGTGACGCCGGTTTTCCGTGCCTTTCGAACGTGCGAACGGACCGCTCCGTCCAGACGTGCACCGGTAGAGACGGCGATCTTGATCAGCGCGCGGGTCCGGTCATCAAGCGGTCCTGCAGCGTGCACAGCATCTCCCACAGCCTCATAGGCATTCCCGACTTCCGGGAAACGGGACATCAGTTCCTGGTACCGTTTTGGAATTCCGCTCATCGCTACTCCTCTTTAAAAGTCGAATGCCCCATTCACGTCACGAAGGATGAACGGGGCATCTTTTATGCCTCAACATTCTCCTTTGCAAACATCGGCAGGCACATCCGTTTCCCGATGCACCCTATCGGCTGCCGGTCGTGTCGATGTGTCCCGACGTAGACCGGTCAACTCGGAGTCAAATGTCTGATTATTTGCAATCTTAGTGCCAATATTATTCAGGCACAGGAAGAATTGAAATCTATCGAATAATGTTCAGATCGATCTCCAGTTCTTTCAATTGTAAAAAAGAGTCTGATTTACATTACAAAAAATGAGAAAGTATATGGTTTTTCTCAGCGAATTCGTTAAATCGGAGTTTTTAATCCATACCAATTTCTCTGAATTGAATTTGACTCCGCGTATTCCTGGTGAATTTTAAGTATCCATATGGCACGTAGATTGTATCGGTAAACAGACAAAGTTGTCCTGTATCAGTGTCGATAAACAGATAAATCTATCTGAATTAATAACCCACAATCATTGAGGAACGATGATGCGTTCAGTACTGATTCTCCTCTTCGGAATATGTGTCGCGACAGTACTGCAGGCACAACGGCCACCGGATACAACCTCCAATCAAAGTGCCGCTGTGAAAGAAGATCCCGCGGCGAAAAAATTTGTACGGGAATGCACTTCCTGCCATACGATCGGTGCCGGGAAACTGAAAGGACCGGACCTGATCACGGCGATCACCTGGAAGCAGGAAGATCTTGCAAAAGCGGTGAAGAAGATGGAGAAGGAAGTCGGTGCAATGAGCGATCAGGTGGTGACCGACCTCGTGACGCTGATGAGGGATCCTGCGCTCAAGGCGCGTCTCGCCGCTGAAGAACAGCGTCTGATCCAATCCCGCCGCGCTCTGCTCGCACCGCCCTATGCATCCATCGGTCATGATCTGTTCTGGGGGGCGCGCCGGTTTCAGAACGGCGGCATGAACTGCAGCGCCTGTCATGCGGTGAATGGATTGGGAGGAACGCTCGGTCCCGATCTTACTCCTGCGGCGAAGAAGATGGGTGAGGTTGCGCTCATCTCGGCCGTGGAAAAGGCAGCGTACAAGGTCATGGAACCCCATTACCGCACACGACCGGTCACTGCTCAGGAAGCGTTGCATCTTGCTGCCTATCTTGCTCAGGCGCCGCTCATCCGCGCCAACGCTGAATTCTCTTTTCATATGCTCGCTGTCCTTGCCGCTGTCGGCCTGAGCGGTGCGATCGTCGCACTGTATGCCGCTGCCGGAAAAAAACAATCACCGTCGGGGAACTAACGTTATGGCATGGATCAAAGACCTCTTCGCACCGGATCAGCGCAGCTGGGAAGAATTCTACCGCAACCGCTGGCAGTACGACAAAGTCGTGCGGAGCACGCACGGGGTGAACTGCACGGGGTCCTGCAGCTGGAATATTTTTGTCAAAGGAGGGATCGTCACCTGGGAGATGCAGGCATTGGATTATCCGGTGCTGCAGAATCAGGAGCTCCCGCCGTACGAACCGCGCGGCTGTCAGCGCGGTATCTCCTATTCCTGGTATCTCTACAGCCCGATCCGTGTGAAGTATCCCTACATCCGCGGTGTGCTGGCGGACCTGTGGCAGGAGGCGAAAGCGGCGCATCCGGACGACATTCTCGAAGCGTGGCGTTCCATTGTGACCGATCCGGAGAAACGCTCCGCGCTGCACCGTTCTCGCGGCAAGGGGGGCTTCCGGCGTATGTCGTGGGATGAAGCGCATGAGATCATGGCGATCGCGAACATTTACACGGTGCTGGAGCATGGTTCTGACCGTATTATCGGGTTCTCTCCCATTCCCGCGATGTCCATGCTGAGCTATGCGGGCGGCTCCCGGCTGATGCAGCTGATGGGTGGAGTCAGTATGTCATTCTATGATTGGTACTGCGATCTTCCTCCGGCATCGCCGGAAGTGTGGGGTGAGCAGACGGATGTCGCAGAGAGCGCGGACTGGTACAATTCCAAGTATATCGCCACCGTCGGGTCCAACGTGCTCATGACGAGAACACCCGATTCCCATTTTCTTGTGGAAGCGCGTCACCGCGGGTCTAAAGTCGCCGTCTTCTCTCCCGATTTCTCGCAAACTTCCAAAGTGGCGGATGAATGGTTCCCGATCCATCAGGGACAGGATGGGGCGTTCTGGATGGCGGTGAACCATGTACTGCTCCGTGAATATTATATCAAGAAACAGGTCCCATATTTTCTGCAGTATCTCCAGCGGTACAGTGATGCGCCGTTCCTGGTAGTGATGGATCGACAGGAGAACGGAACATATCGTCCCGGGAAATTGCTTCGTGCTAGCCAGCTCCATTCCACAGCGCATGTGGAGAATGCCGAATGGAAGACCTTTGTATGGGATGCGAAGACCGATGCTCCGGTGCTGCCTCCCGGCACGGTGGGACATCGGTGGCAATCGAAAAAAGGCGAATGGAATCTCCAGGCGATGAACTCGCAGACAGGGGATTCCATCGAACCGGTCCTCTTCTTTTCGAACGGCGCTCACGATCTTACGGTTGAACTGGACGATTTCAGTGACGGTTCCATGGTGAAGCAATTCTCCAACACCGTCCCGTGCCGGCAGTTGAAGACCAATGACGGCGAATGTTACGTCACGACCGCGTTTGAACTGATGCTCGCGCAATTCAATGTGAACAGGAGCGGGGATGACCGGTATGAAGAGAGCATGGAGCTGCCGTTCACACCGAAGTGGCAGGAACAATTCACCGGTATCAATGCTGCCGATGTGATCCGCTTTGCGAAGGAGTGGGGGCACACCGCAGAACGAACCAATGGACAGGTCAGTGTGATCATCGGTGCGGGAGTGAATCACTGGTATCATAACAATCTCATTTACCGTTCCATCATCTCCGCGCTGATCTTCTCCGGTGCAGTGGGAGTGAACGGCGGGGGATTGAACCATTATGTGGGACAGGAGAAGTTAGTGCCGCAGGCATCTTGGGGTCCGATCGCATTCGGCACGGACTGGGGAGGGCCGCCGCGATTGATGAATACGCCTTCGTTCCATTATATGCATTCCAGTCAATGGCGGTACGACGGAAAATTTCCGGAAGTGTGTCCGGTGAACGACTCCGGTCATCCCATGGCTCATGGTCATACGGCCGATAAACAGGCCTTGGCGGTGCGGAGCGGATGGCTCCCGTGTTTCCCGCAGTTCAATAAGAGCAATTTTGCGGTGGTAAAGGAAGCGATCGCGGCCGGCGCGAAGGATGATGCCGGCATCATCGAGTATGTGAAGGAACAATTGAAAAACGGGAAATTACGATCCTCCATGGAGGATCCTGATAACCCCGCCAGTTTCCCGCGCGTGTGGTACATCTGGAGAGGGAACGCGCTGCTCTCGTCAGCCAAAGGACATGAATATTTCCTGAAGCATTATCTCGGAACGCATCATAACTCCATCGCTGAGGAGAATGCGAAGGACGATGTTGAGGATGTGATCTGGAAAGAGCAGGCGCAGAACGGGAAGTTCGATCTGATCGTGGATATCAATTTCCGGATGGATTCGTCCGCACTCTATTCGGACATCGTCCTGCCGACTGCAACCTATTACGAGAAGAACGATCTCAGCTCCACCGATATGCATTCGTTCATTCATCCGCTGCAGGCGGCCGTTCCGCCGGCGTGGGAGTCGCGGTCCGACTGGGAGATCTTCAAAGGGATCGCCCAGAAAGTCTCCGAACTGGCAGAACGGTACATCCCCGAGCCGTTGACGGATATCGTGGCTTCTCCGCTGATGCATGATACGCCTGCGGAGATCGCACAGCCGCATGTGAAGGACTGGAAGAAAGGGGAGTGTGCCATGATCCCCGGAACAACGATGCCGAATCTGAAGATCGTCAAGCGGGATTATGTCAATCTCTATAATAAGTTCATCACCGCAGGGCCAAATTTCCGGAACAACGGACTCGGTATCCATGGCACCACGTACATGGTGGACGATGTCTATGACGAGTATCTGAAAGCAAAGCCGACGCATTCATTCGGCGGCGGGACCTATCCTTCGCTGAAGGATGATAAGGATGCCTGCAATCTTATTCTGTGGTTTGCAGCGGAGACGAACGGCGAACTCGCCTATCGTGCATATGCATCCGAATCCAAGAAGACCGGTATCGACCATACCCATCTTGCCGAAGGGTCGCGGAACATCCGTATCACGTTCGAGGATATCTCGACGCAGCCGCGCCGTACGCTCACCACTCCGTTCTGGACCGGCATTACGAACAACGGCCGTGCCTACTCCGCGTATTGTCAGAACGTGGAAGAACTTGTGCCGTGGAGAACATTGACGGGACGGCAGCATCTCTATCTGGACCACGATGCATACATCGCGTATGGCGAGCATCTACCCACCTACAAACCGCGCGCTGACCGGGGCACATTGCGGGACCTGGTGAAATCGAATCTCGACGGCGAAGCAGTGGTATTGAACTATCTTACGCCGCACGGGAAATGGCATATCCACTCCACCATGGGGGATACGCTGCGGATGGAGACATTGTCCCGCGGCATGGAACCGATCTGGATCTCGGACAAGGATGCCGAACGGCTCGGCATTAAGGATAATGATTGGGTGGAAGTGTACAACGATCACGGCGTCGTCTGCACGCGTGCCGTTGTCAGTCACCGCATACCCGGCGGCATGTGCATGATCTATCACGCACCCGAGCGGACACTGTCCGTCCCGAAATCACAGGAGCGGGGCAACCGGCGCGCCGGCGGGCACAATTCGCTCACCCGGGTCCGGCTGAAACCGTTGTTCATGATCGGCGGATATGCACAGTTCACCTATGGATTCAACTACTGGGGTCCGCAGGGTGTGAACCGTGACACGTTCGTTGCTGTCCGCAAGCTGAAAAAACTCAACTGGTAACCGACGCACTTACTCAGGAGCACGTATGGATGTCCGTTCGCACGTTTCCATGGTTTTCCACCTCGACAAATGCATCGGGTGCCACACTTGCAGCGTAGCATGCAAGAACATCTGGACTGACCGCCAGGGGGCGGAGTACATGTGGTGGAACAATGTGGAGACCAAGCCGGGTACCGGTTATCCCGGGAAATGGGAGGATCAGAAGAAATTCAAAGGAGGATGGAAAAAGGACGGTGATGGACTCAAACTGAATTCGCAGAACAAATCCGATTATTTCTTCAAACTCTTTTATAATCCCAACCAACCGACACTGGAGGATTATTATGAGCCGTGGACCTATCAATACAAGGACCTGTTCGATGCGCCGGCGGGAGATGATCAGCCCACAGCCATCCCGGTCTCGCAGATCACCGGCGAGTATATCGACATCAAGAAAGGACCGAACTGGGATGACGATCTTTCCGGTTCGCCGGAATACGCCGCCAACGATGTGAATCTGGATTCGCTCACTCCGCAGGAGCGATCGCAGCTGCTGGAGATCGAACGGCTGGCGATGTTCTATCTTCCGCGCATCTGCAACCATTGTGCGAATCCGAGCTGTGTGGCGGCATGTCCTTCCGGGGCGATCTATAAGCGTGGTGAAGATGGCATCGTGCTGGTGAATCAGCAGACGTGCCGCGGGTGGCGCGCGTGCGTCACCGCGTGTCCCTACAAGAAGGTCTATTACAATTGGAAGACCGGTAAATCTGAAAAATGTATCCTCTGTTATCCTCGCCTTGAGACCGGTCAGGCGCCTGCCTGTTTCCATTCGTGTGTGGGACGGATACGGTATTTCGGCGTACTGTTGTATGATGCGGATCGGGTGAAAGAGGCGATGAGCGTGTCCGAGCATCATCTGGTGGAGTCACAGCGCCGTATCTTCCTCGATCCTTTCGATCCCGAAGTGATCGCGAAGGCGAAGGCCAACGGCATCACACAGGAGATCATTGATGCCGCTCAGAAATCACCGGTGTATAAGTACGTGGTGAAGTGGAAGATGGCGCTGCCGCTCCATGTGGAATACCGCACCATGCCGATGCTCTTCTACGTACCGCCCCTGCTGCCGGTCCTCGGAAAGAGCACCAATGATGTATACGCCAACAGCTTGGATGGGACAGAATTCCCCGCCATGCTCGACAACGCGCGGATTCCGCTCAAATATCTGGCGAGTCTGTTCAGCGCCGGGAATGAAGAGACGATCCGCGAGATCATGAAAAAGATGCTCGCCGTCCGAGCGGTGAAACGGTCCGAACAGCTTCACGAAGAGCTGAATGAGCCGACCAAGCGGATGGTGAAGGAGACCGGACTGACGCCGGAGGAGATCCAGGAAATCTACCACCTCACTGCACTGAGCACATTCAACGAACGGTTCGTCATCCCCGAAACGCGGCGTGAGCAGGCGATCGAGGAGATGGTCGATCCCGAATTCTGCAAAGGTAACTGCGGACTGGGATTCAACGAGATGCCGCCGAAGATCTCATAAGAAAGGAACAACGAATGACCATCATGGAACTCTTTGCCGGAGCATTGAGCTACCCGGATGAACGGATACCGCAACTGCGGGCAGAATTGCTCGGCAGGACAGAAGAAGAGCTGCCCGGTGCGGTTGAGCCGCTGCGTCGGTATCTCGAAGCCACCGCCGGAATGTCCCGCGCAACACTGTGTGAACTCTATACGCGCACATTCGATCTGATGGCGGTCTGCTCGCCGTATGCCGGGATCCATCTGTATGGTGAGGACAATTACAAACGGGGTGGGCTCATGGCGCGGCTGAAAGAAGCATTCGCAGCTCAGAAATTCGACGCCGGAAATGAACTGCCCGACCATCTTGCAGTGCTCCTGCGGTACTGCGCCATAGCACCGGCAGAGGAATCGGATGAAGTGCGCGAGTATCTTCTGCGAGGACCTGTGGAGTCGATGGTTGCCATCCTATCGAAAACGCAGAATCCCTATGCTCACCTGGTGACTGCTTTGCAGTCTGCGTTGTCCGTTCCGGAGAAGTCGATCGTTCAAGATCACGTTATAGCGGAGGGAGCATGATCATTCAATTCCTCTTCATCGGACTTCCGTATGCGGCCATCGCCGCAGTGGTGATCGGGACGTATTACCGTCTCACCAGAAAGGAATACACCGTCTCATCCCTTTCCTCTCAATTCCTGGAAAGTACATTTCTCAAGTGGGGATCTGTGCCGTGGCATCTCGGTATCCTGGTGATCTTCATCGGCCACCTCGTACCGTTCCTCCTGCCGGACCTCTGGGCCGATCTTGTGAAGCATCGTCCGATCTTGATCGCACTGGAAGCGGTCGGATTTGTTGCCGGCGTGATGTGTGTGCTGGGACTGGTCGTACTCATCATCCGGCGTATTTTCACCAGCACGCTTCAACTGGTGACCAAGCCGTTGGACTTCGTCGTCTACGTTCTGTTATTATCGCAGATCCTTCTCGGTCTGGTCACTGCATATTCGTACCGATACGGTTCGGTCTGGGCTCCGGGGACGGTCTATGCGTATCTCTACGGTATACTGCGTTTGAGTCCGGACATGACGTATGTACAGGATATGCCTTTCGTCATCCAGGCGCACATCGCCCTTGCGTGGGTCATTCTCATGCTGATCCCCTTCACACGGCTCATTCATATGTTCAGCATCCCGCTGGAGTATCTGTTCCGTCTGCCGCAGAAGGTGGTCTGGACGAACGAAGTGCGCTGGAACCGCCGCTCCGAGCGGGCGCAGTACATGGAATCTCGGCGCTATTTCTTTCGCGGTGTGGCCGGCGTGACCGGTGCGGCCGGGCTCCTCTCGTTTGGTGTCCTCGAGAAGTCCGGACATTACTTCCAGGGACAGACGCTCGATGATGCGAAGGAGGCAACGCTGCTGGAAAAACGACTGAAACGGATGAAACTGACAGCAGAGGAAAAAAGCTACGAACTGGAGCGATTGAAGAACGATGCGATCTTCATTGCGGATCTGAAGGAACTGCAGCCGGCCACGGGAAAATATTTCATCGATTACGAGATGCGGCCGGCGCTGGCATTTCGTGATGCAAAAGGTCTTCCCAATCTCCTCTCCGCAAAGTGCACCCATCTCGGGTGCACTGTCGGAAAGGATGTGGACGGGCAGGGGAGGATCGTTTGTCCCTGTCACGTCTCCTATTTCGATATCGGTACCGGTGTGCCGCAGGCCGGTTCACCGACGGAGATCCCGCTCGAACATATTGCGTGGCATTTAAGGGCCACGGATGGTACGATCGTTGCGCACGGTACGCCGGACGGGACGGTGGCAACGACAGCGGCGTATGATGCGGCGAAGAGTGAAACATACAAGGTGTTCATCATCAAATCGAAGGGAGTGACAGTCGCATGATCAGGAGAACCATGACATCGGTCTGGGAATTCCTTGCGGAACGGTTCCCGGTGGAAAAGATGGACCTGCAGCATATGGTCCAGGGGAAAACGGTGCCCGTGCACCGCATGAGCTGGGCGTATTATCTCGGCGGTATCACTCTCTTCCTGTTCCTGATCCAGGTCGTGACCGGTTTGATGCTGCTCTTCTATTATCAGCCGACGGTGAACGATGCCTATGAATCGGTGCAGTATATCACCGAAGAGGTCCCCGGCGGACACATCATCCGTAACTTACATGCGTGGTCCGCTTCGGCGATGATCTTTTTCGTGCTGGCGCATCTGGTGACCACGTTCGCCATGAAAGCATTCGCCAAACCGCGCGAAGTGACCTGGCTGGCGGGAATCGGACTGCTGCTGATCACGTTTGGGTTCGGTTTCTCCGGATACCTGCTTCCGTGGAATCAGATCGCCGTGAACGCCACGAAGATCGGACTGCAATCCATCGAAGCGATGGGGCAGTACCTGCCGGCGTCGATGGCGCACCTGCCGACGCAATTGAAGGAGATCATCCAGGGTGAAGCAAGTGTCGGTCAGGCAACATTGAGCCGGTTCTTTGTGCTGCATGTTGTGGTGCTGCCGCTGCTTTCGTTCGGACTGATCGGCATCCATCTTTTCAGCGTGCAGCTGCACGGCATGAGCAAAGGGGTCCCGGGTGAGGTGAAAAAGACCGAGAAATTCTTCCCCACGTTCATCATCAAGGATTTCTCCACCTGGGGAGCGGTCTTTTTCATCATGTTCATCCTGGCGGTCACGCTGCCGTTCGATGCGTTCTTCTCCTTCCCGTTGATGGATCCATACAATGCGCGCGGTTCCACGCCGGACGGCATCAAACCCGAATGGTATTTCTACATGGTCTACTCTCCTCTGGAGATGCTGCCGTACTGGCTCGTGATGCTCGCAGTGAACGGAGGCATCGTCGTCCTGCTGCTCGCTCCGTGGATCTTTCAACATACATCCATCAAAACACTGCGGACGCTTGCCATCGGTTTTGCGTTCTATTTTGTCATCATCACACTCTTCGGCGATGTGATCTATCATCTCGTGAAAGGGGGTATGTGATGATGGTGCGAATGATCTGTCTCCTTGTTGTTGCGGCAACCGCGCTTCATGCATATCCGGAATTCCAGAAATATTCTCAGACGCACTCCGGGCGGACAGTGAACTGCGGTATGTGCCACGCCAGTCCGGAAGGGCCGGACGGATTGTCATTCGGTCAGGTGGGAAGTCTTGATTCCGTACAGATGGAATTGCTGAAAGAAGCGCGCCGTGCGCAGCGGCCGGGTATGGAGGTCAACAATCCGGTCTTGAACACATTCGGCAATAGACTCGTGCGGGTGATGGGAGTCCGCCTGCTGGTGGATGCGAAGAAGGACCCGGCTATGCTCCATTTTTACCTGAAGGATGCCGGTGATATGGATGGAGACGGTGTGACCGATGCGCAGGAATATCTGGACGGGACCAATCCCAATAACCGGCATCACGGCGATCCTTTGGTGCTCTTTTTAACGAATGTGCAGCATCATCTGTTCGAGATCGTGATGATCCTTCTGGCGACCGCCGCCGGAATGTTCGGTCTGTCCAATCTGCTGATGGCGTTCGCTGCCGGCGGAAAAAAACCGTAAGGAGATCCGATGTCATCATTTTTATCGTGTTGGGAACCGGAAGATGAACAATTCTGGGAGGAGACCGGCTCTGCGATCGCATGGAAGACGCTCTGGATCACCACAGCGTCACTTGTACTGTCCTTCGCGACCTGGTTCGTGATGAGTGCGGTAGTGGTCCGGCTTCCCGGGATCGGATTCCAATTCTCCACGCAGCAGCTCTTTTGGCTAGCGGCGATGCCCGGTCTGGCTGGAGGGTCCCTCCGTATCATTCACACATTCCTCATTCCCTTGTATGGCAGCCGGTTAGTGATCACAGTAACGATCCTCTTGAAGTTGATCCCGGTGATCGGTCTCGCATTCGCAGTCATGGATCCAGCAACCCCGTTCTGGATGTTCATGCTGCTCGCATTTGCCTTCGGGTTCGGCGGCGGAGACTTTTCATCCTATATGCCGAGCACCAGTCTGTTCTTTCCAAAGAAGAAACAGGGGACCGCACTGGCGATCCAGGCCGGGATCGGGAATTTCGGTGTCAGTCTGACGCAATTTGTCACGCCGTGGATCATTACTATGCCGCTCTTTGGAGTGCTGGCCGGAGCTCCGCAAGTCTTCAGCAAAGGCACGATGACGAAAGAGATCTGGCTGCAGAATGCCCTCCTCTGGTACCTTCCTCTTCTGCTGCTGTTTGGTATCGCTGCATGGATGATGATCCGGAGCGTGCCGATCCGGGCATCATTCAAGGAACAACTGGATATCTTCAGCGATAAACATACCTGGCTGATGACATCGTTGTATCTGATGACCTTCGGCTCCTTTTCCGGTTTTTCCGCAGCCTTCCCGCTGATGATCCGCGAGATCTTCGGCGGATTGGAGAACGCGCCGGATCCACTCACCTACGCATTCCTCGGACCGCTCATCGGCTCCGCGATCCGCGTCATGATGGGTCCCCTGACGGACCGGTTCGGCGGTGCGGTCTGGACCTTCATTTCCGGCATCGGATTATTGATCTGCTCGCTCGGCGTAACACTGTACACTCAACCGGCGAGCGCCTCTGATTTTACACCGTTCCTTTGGCTGATGCTCGGCATCTTCTTCTTCTCGGGTGTCGGTAATGCTTCCACATTCCGGCAGATTCCGATGATCTTTCCTCCGCGTCAGGCCGGCGGCGTGATCGGCTGGACGGCCGCTGTTGCTGCGTACGGTCCGTTCATCTTTTCCATGCTGATCGGTTTCGTCATCACTTCGTATGGCGGACCGAACCTGTTTTTCTACGGCGCATCGTTGTTCTATCTTGTGAACATTCTCATCAATTGGAATTACTATCTGCGCCGCGGCGCGGAGAAACCGTGCTGAACAGGAGGTCCTCACAATGAACCAACGGCAATCCTACATCGCATTGACCATGAATACCTTGGCATTCACGGTCTGTTTCGCCGTTTGGACCATGAACGGGGTTCTCGTCACGTTTCTGGTGGACCAGGGGATTTTCGGCTGGGACAAATCCCAAATCGGATGGCTCATCGGCATTCCCGTGCTGACCGGGTCCATTATGCGATTACCGGTCGGCGTGCTCACGGACAAGTACGGCGGGAAACCGGTCTACGCGCTGCTGATGTTCATCGCAGCGATCCCGACTTACTTGCTGAGCTATGCGACCACATATGAACATTTCCTGTGGGGGAGTCTGGGATTTGGTCTCTCCGGCGCATCGTTCGCTGTGGGTATCGCCTATACTTCAGTATGGTTCACCAAAGAGAAGCAGGGAACGGCGCTCGGGATCTTCGGCGCCGGCAATGCCGGTTCAGCACTGACAAGTCTTGCGGCTCCCTGGCTGCTGAAATCGGTCACCAACGGCGGGGAGGATCCAGAAGCTTGGCGAGTGGTACCGCAGATCTATGCGGCAATCCTGTTCACCATGGCAGTGGTGTTCACGCTGACAACGACGAATAAAAAAGCTGTGCATTCCTCCGGACAGTCGTTGAAACAGCGCTTGGCGCCGTTGAAATATATTCGGGTCTGGAGGTTCGGTCTCTACTATTTTATCGTTTTTGGGGGATTCGTTGCTCTGGCACAGTGGCTCATTCCGTATTATGTGAGTGCGTATGGCATGTCTGTTGCACTGGCGGGTCTCATGGCGAGTATCTTCAGCTTTCCCTCTGGCGTGATCCGTGCACTCGGCGGATATTTATCTGATAAATTCGGAGCGAGGGCTGTGATGTATTGGGTCTTCGGATGGTGCCTCGTCTGTTTCGTTCTGCTCTGCGTTCCGCGAATGGATATCGAATCTCCCGGACAAGGGGTGATTGCGGACCGTGCAGGCGTCGTGAGAACCATCGGCACAGGTCTGATCACTGTCGGTGAGCGGGATTATTCGTTCATACAGCAACCCACGATGACTTCCCATGATGATGAGACACTTGTCTGGCCGACATTCACATTCTGGCATCAGCCGGTCGTGGCGGTTGGGGATACGATCGTGAAAAAGCAATTACTGGCCAAGGGAACCACGCATATCTACTTTCAGGCGAACGTCTGGATCTTTACGATCCTCGTCTTCATCGTCGGCATTGCGATGGGGATCGGAAAAGCCGCCGTGTACAAGTACATCCCGGAGTATTTCCCGAATGAAGTCGGCGTTGTCGGCGGCATCGTCGGCGTGATAGGCGGGCTGGGAGGATTCGTCTGTCCGATCATCTTCGGGTATCTGCTGAAAGCGACAGGGATCTGGACCACGGCATGGATGTTCTTCTTTATCGTCACGCTCGTTTGTCATCTCTGGCTGCATTGGACGGTACGGAGGATCATGCGTGAGCAAGCCCCGCTGCTCTCACGTCAGATTGATGACCGCAGGCTGCCGGAGGAAATGGCAGAAGAGATCCCGATTCGGGTGTAACACTAATCATTACTCATATCAGAAGGAACGCAGCATGGATAGAACGGAAATCTCACAAAAGATGATCAACGATATCGTCGTGCAGGATTACCGCACGGCGGCGGTCTTCGAAAAATACTCGCTCGATTTTTGTTGCAACGGGGGGGTGACCATTGAAGCCGCTTGTCATCAAAAAGGGATCGATCCGGTCCTGGTCATCGAAGAATTGGTTGTGTTAGTCTCGGCGGCGGATCCTTCCGCCGATGCTGCTGCGACACTGGAACTTGATGCACTTATCGATCATATTGTTACGGTGCACCATGCGTACGTCTCCCGGATGATACCGGTGATCTATGCACACACACACAAAGTGGCCAGTGTGCATGGTCTCCGGCACCCGGAAGTGGTAAAGATCGCTGAGCACTTTTCCGCTGTTGCGGAAGAATTGATGCAGCATATGAAGAAGGAGGAAATGATCCTTTTCCCGTACATCCGTCGGCTGGCTGTTGCGAAACGGTCCAAGATGCCGATAGCGCCGTCGCCGTTCGGTTCCATAACGAATCCGATCGCAATGATGGAAAGGGAGCATGCGAATGCCGGTGACAGATTGTTTCAAATCCGGGACCTGAGCAGCAATTATCAGCCGCCGGCTGACGCCTGCACCACTTATCAGGTGTCCTTTAAGGAGTTGGAGGAGTTCGAACGTGACCTGCACCGGCATGTTCACTTGGAGAATAATATCCTGTTCCCCTCTGCGGTCGAATTGGAGCAATCGTTACAGTAACCTTCCGGATCCATGGTGTATGAAAACCGAACGCCGGCTGAGATGCCGGCGTTCGTGTTTCTACTCGCAAGGCATTGTGCTTCAGATATCCATCGCAACAGCGATGCGGCTCACATTGCCGAGGATGCCGTAGGCATTGTAGCTGTAGTCGAGGCGGAGTTTCTTCAGGACGAGCCCGCCGCCGAACGTGAATCCGGTCAGCCGGGAGGTGGAGCTGATCTTCAGTTCCTTCCGCCGTTCGTTATTATAGCCGAACCGGAACCGGAGCGCTTTGCTCAGGGTGAACTCGCCGCCCACCGTGAAGACGGTGAAACGGTCCATGAAGTTCGTCCGCTCCTCGTTCAGTTTGTGGAAGTTCAGATTGAGCTGCAGCGGCAGATGCTGCGGTTTGATCGTCCCGCCGATGCGGATATCGAGCGGCAGCGGTTCGCGCGTATCGACATAGGCATCGAACTGGGCGCCGATATTGGCGATCGTTACGCCGAGGGCGATGGGATCGTTGCCGGGGATCAGATAGAGCAGGCCGAGGTCCGCCGCTACTGCCGAGGAGCGTGCATCGGCGATGGAGGAGTAGATGAACTTCCCGGTGACGCCGTAGAAAAGGTTCTCTTCATAGACTTGCGAGAGGGTGACCGACGCGGCGAGGTCTCCCGCCGTGAACGTGCCGAGCTTGTTCGCCAGGTCGTCCGTCTGATCGAAGGTGCCGTAATTGACGTACTGGATGCCGAATCCCATCACACCGATCGATGAGAACGGCTGCGAATACGCGGCGAATCCTGCATTGATGTCGAGCAGGTGACTGGTGTAGCCGAACTCTGCGAGCGGGATGCTGTCCAGACCGATGGTCGCGGGATTGGTGAAGACGCCGGCCGGACCGGCAGCCATGGAAACAACGCTCCCGGCCATCGCGGCGGCGCGGGCGCTTACGTCATGCTGCAGGAACAGGAAGGTCGGACGGTCCCCGGCCAGGGCAGTGGAACGGAACGACAGGATGATAAGGATCAGCGTGATGGTGTGAAGTGCGAACGGGCGCTTCATGGTCTCTCCCTTGGGCGATCGATAATGGCACTGCTGTTGGTGTGTGTCCGTATCAATCGTTCATGTCATCAATGTAATTATCCCGTCCCTGAAATTCAACGTTTTTATCTCGCAGGAAATATTGCTATACTTGACCATGAAGCGCAGACTTTCCGTCATCCTCACCCTTCTTCTGCTGGCCGGCTGTGCCGGACAGCGTGTGCCCGAAGGCGGCCCGGTCGATTCCGTCCCGCCGGAGATCGTGTCGGTCTTCCCGTCCCCCGGTACCATCAATTTCACCGGGAACAGCATCCTGATCGAGTTCAGCGAGTATGTGGACCGCCGTTCGGCCGAGGAAGCGGTCTTCATCTCCCCCGGCATCCGTGAACGGGAGACCGACTGGAGCGGACGGGAGATGGAGATCACCTTCAACGAACCGCTCCGGCAGAACACCACGTACGTGGTCACCATCGGGACCGACGTGCGGGACATCCGTGCCTCCAACAGGATGGCGCGGTCGTTCACCATCTCATTCTCCACCGGTCCGGTCATCGACAAAGGCGCCATCATGGGAAGTGTGACCGATCCCAAACCGGATGGGGTGATGATCTTCTCGTACCGGCTGGACGGGGTCACGGCCGATACGCTCCGTCCGCAGGTGACACCGCCCGATTATCTCACACAGACTGGCTCGAACGGTGAGTTCGGACTGACGAACATCGCTCCCGGTACCTACAGACTCTTCGCCGTGCGGGATGAATACCGCAATCTCCTGTACGATCCGGAGACCGATGCCGCCGGCACGACCGCCGATGTCATCGTGTCCGCCATTGATTCCGTCCGCTCCGGCATGCGGTTCATCATCGCGAAGGAGGATACCACGCCGCCGCGCATCTCCCTGGCGCAGGCAGTGGACCGGCAGCATCTCTCCGTACAGTTCTCCGAACCGCTCGATTCCGCTTCCGTTGCGCTCGGGTCGTTTCGCATCACCGATACGCTCTTCCGCCGGCAGCTTCCGGTCCGCCAGTTCTTTCTCCGCGCGGAGGATTACAAGAGCTACACACTCGTGACCGATACGCAGCAGGTGGATGAACGCTATGTCGTCTCCGTCACCGGCCCGAAGGACGCCGCTGGACTTCCGATGCATGCGGTCGCCAATGCACTCCAGTTCACCGGAGTTTCGCTTCCGGACACGCTGCCTCCCGCATTCCTGGCTGCTTCTGTCACCGATCCCAAAGTGAAGAATTTCCCGGGTGAGCCGGTGATCCTCTATTTCTCGGACGCGTTGCAGGGAACGCCAGCCGATTCGCTGGTGCGGCTCGTTCGCGTGAAGGACAGTGCAGTGGTCCCGACCGCCGTGACGGTCCGAACCGCTTCGACCTTGTTGGTCCGTCCCGTTTCGCCGCTGCGGGCAGCGGAACAATATGCCTTGTCACTGCGGATGAAGTTTGTACGTGATCTCTCCGGCAACCGGGCCGCTGATACGGTGGTGACGGTGCGATGGCAGACGGAGGACCCGGAGAATTACGGCAGTATGGAAGGGACCTTCACCGGGTATGACGGCAAAGGTGTGATCGAAGCGGAGAATGTCACTGTGAAGTCGCAGCCGGTCGTCCGGACGAGGACCGCGGCCGGCGGGAAATTCAGTTTCACGCTGCTGCCGGAAGGGAAGTATGCGGTGAAAGCGTTCCATGACGCGAACGGCAATCTGCGGCATGATGCCGGGACGGTCTACCCCTATGCCCGGGGTGAACGGTTCATCTTCTATTCGGATACGGTGAGAGTGCGCGCGCGGTGGCCGGTGGACGGCATCATCTTCGCTGCGCCGTAGGACTCAGTACCGGACGCCGGTACTGTCGAAGGAGAAGGGGACCGGCGGTTTGGGAGGCTGGTTCCTGATGATCCGGTCCGGTACGATCCACGCTTTTCTATATCCCTGCGCCATGAACCGGTCCAGCAGCGGTTTCGCCTCTGCGCGGTTCACAAAATCCCCCACGCGGACCTTATAGGTCGGCGCCTCGAAGACCAGATAGATCCACAGTTCCGGGAATCCCGCGATCAGTTCATTCCGTGTTGCATTCGCCTCGTCGAAGATATTCGTTGCCAGCAATTGGATGCGGAATCCCTGCAGGGTCTCCGGCAGCGCCGCCGTGGTCTGGTCCAGCGGCCTTCCGTTCTGCCGCAGCGTGTCGCTCCGGCGGTACAGCAGCAGCTCGGTGTCGTAGGCGGACGGTGTGAAGGCACGCTCGAAATGCTCCAGCGGGGCGGTGTACGGCGCATTCACGGAGTCGGTCACGACCTGTGCCGTGAGCAGCGCGGTGGAGAGGAGGAACAGCGTGAGGAACGAAAGGCGCATGGTCATTTGGTCCAATACGAAACCCAGCAATCGGGATAATCGGCAGGATATTGCTGCTGCATGGTGGTCATGAAGGAGGCCGCTAGTGCGCGGGACGAGAAGGTGCCGACGCAGACACGGGTGAGTTTGATCGACGCATCATAGAGCACGCGGACCGGCAGTTTGTACCGTTCCGTCAGCTGACGCCGGTGCCGTTCCACATTGCTCTGCAGGCGGAATGCGCCGACCTCCACGGTGTAGAACCGCATCGGGGTGGAGGCCTTCACGCTCACGGAAGCGGAGGGAGGCGTCCCGGTCCCTTTCTTCTTTCGCGTCACATCCACTGTGTCCGCCTGGACGGAGAACCGGTGCGTTCCGTTCTGCGGTGCCGGCTTCTTTATGGTGACGCCCGGCGGGGTCTGTTTCTTCACGGCCGGTGCGGCGGTGACCGGGCGCGGAGCCGGACGCTGCTGCTCCGGTTGGGCGGTCATCTGCTCCTCTTCCGGTTCGGTGACAGTGCCGGTGGAGGAACAGCCGTTCAGCGCCAGGAACAGCAGGAACAGCGCGGTGATATGGAGCCGGACCGGATTAATACTTCGCTCCCGATGCGCCGATGTTCTCGATGGGATGCCAGGTGGTCTTGATCTCCTGCAGTTCCAGCAGCAGGTAGGGATTTTCCTGCTCATCCTTCGTCCAGTCCTTCTCCCACACCATCGTCCGTTTCACATTCCCTGCTCCCAACTGCACGATCGACATCTTCTCCGCCGCATCATGACGGCAGTAGACGAGTGCATTCACATCCATATGGCTGGCGAAATGGGAGAGGAGCTCCTTCGTGGTACCGGTGAGGATGTTCACCACGCCGCCCGGGACATCGGAGGTGGCGAGCACCTCGGCGAAGGTGATGGAACTCAGGGGACGCTGCTCGGAGGCGAGCACCACGCAGGTGTTCCCGCCGGCGATGCACGGTGCGACCACCGAGACGAGACCGAGCAGGCCCGATTCCTCCGGTGCAACGATGGCGACCACCCCGGTCGGTTCCGGCACGGAGAAATTGAAATGCGAGGAGGCGACCGGATTCACGGTGCCGAACGACTGCTGGTACTTGTCGCACCAGCCGCTGTAATAGACGAGCCGGTCGATCGACATCGTCACTTCCTTCTCCGCCGCCGCACGGCTGCTTCCCTGCAGCATCAGTTCATCGATGAACTGCGCTTTCCGTCCTTCCATCATCTCCGCGATGCGGTAGAGGATCTGACCGCGGTTGAACGCGGCCCGTCCGGACCATCCGCCGCACGCGCTGCGGGCAGCGACCACGGCATTCCGGAGGTCCTTGCGGGAACTGAGGCTCACATTGGCGAGCGGCGTACCGTTCTTCCCGGTGAGGGGATAGTAACGTCCGCTCTCCGTGCGGGGTAACTGACCGCCGATGGCGATCTTATAGGTCTTCAGAACTTCGACTCTGGGCATAATATTCGTTCAATGTGTGTGACGACAGGACCGGAACGTTGCGCGTCCGGTGATTACCACTGCACGTACGGAAGCAGGCCGTGCAGGCCCCCTTCGCGTCCGTATCCGCTCTCTTTGTACCCGCCGAACGGCGATGTGGGATCGAACTTATTATAGGTGTTCGCCCAGACGACGCCGGCGCGCATCTTCGATGTCATATTGAAGATCTTGGAACCCTTGTCGGTCCAGATGCCGGCCGAGAGACCGTACGGGATGTTGTTCGCCTTCTCGATCGCCTCTTCCACGGTGCGGAACGTCTGCACCGCCAGGACCGGACCGAAGATCTCCTCCTGCACCAGCCGGTGGGACTGGGAGGTGTTCAGGAAGAGGGTCGGCTTGCAGAAGAATCCTTTGGACGGGAGCGTGCAGGAGCTTTGATACAGCTCAGCCCCTTCGTTCACGCCGATGGAGATGTACTCGTTGATCTTCTTCAGCTGTTCCTTGGAATTGATGGCGCCGATATCGGTGTTCTTGTCCATCGGATCGCCGACGATGAGCGTCTCCATACGGTCCTTCAGTTTCCGGATGACGATCTCCGCCACCCCTTCCTGCACCAGCAGACGCGAACCGGCGCAGCAGACATGACCCTGATTGAAGAAGATGCCGTTCACGATCCCTTCCACCGCCTGATCGATCGGGGCATCATCGAAGACGATGTTCGCCGCTTTGCCGCCCAGTTCCAGCGTTGCTTTCTTGCCGGTGCCGGCGATCGCTTTCTGGATGATCTTGCCGACATCGGTGCTGCCGGTGAAGGCGACCTTGTTCACGCCCGGATGGTTCACGATGGCGGCGCCGGTCTTGCCGAATCCGGTGACGATGTTCACCACGCCGGCGGGGAGTCCGCTCTCCTGGATGATCTCCGCCAGTTTCAGGGCGGTGAGCGATGTGGTCTCGGCCGGTTTGAGCACGACGGTGTTCCCGCAGGCGAGCGCCGGTGCGATCTTCCACGCTGCCATCAGCAGCGGGAAGTTCCACGGGATGATCTGTCCGGCAACGCCGAGCGGTTGGGGACGGCGGTTGGGGAAGGCGTAGTCGAGTTTGTCCGCCCATCCCGCATAATAGAAGAAATGGTTCGCTGCCAGCGGCACATCCACATCGCGCGATTCGCGGATCGGCTTCCCGCCGTCCATCGTCTCGATTACTGCGAACTCCCGCGCCCGTTCCTGGATCATCCGGGCGATGCGGTAGATGTATTTGGACCGTTCCTTCCCAGGCATCCGCTTCCAGATCTTTGCGGAGGCGTTCGCTGCGGCTGTCACGGCGGCATCGACATCCTTCTCGTCCGCATCGGCGATCTCGGCGATCTTCTTCTCCGTGGCGGGATTGATGGTGTCGAAGTATCGCTTGCTGTGCGGGCGGACGAACTCACCGTTGATGAAGAGACCATACTGGTCCTTCAGGTGGATATGGTCGCTGCTCTCCGGCGCCGGTACATAGGTCCAGTCCTTGAAGAAGGAGAGGGAGGGGACCGCTGAACGTTTGGTGGATGATGTGCTCATACTGTTGATATCCGATGATGTCGTTGCCGCAACCGCTGCGGCCATGGGTCAATCGTTGGAGAAATAATCCTTGCCCTGGTACGGTCCCCGCGCTTCCTTCGCCACCTGCATCAGCAGGTCGTTGGCGAGGCTGCTGGCGCCGAACCGGAACCATTGGTTGGTCATCCAGGCGTCGCCGAGCGTTTCGTGCAGCATCACCAGGTACTGCACCGCCAGTTTCGCGGTGGAGATGCCTCCGGCCGGTTTCATGCCGACCATCTTCCCGGTCTTATAATAGTGGTCCTTGATCGCCTGGAGCATCACCAGCGTGACCGGCATGGTGGCGGCAGGCTGGATCTTCCCGGTGGAGGTCTTGATGAAATCGGCGCCGGCGTGTATGGCGATGTCGCTGGCACGGCGGACATTGTCCAGGGTGGAGAGTTCGCCGGTCTCGAGGATCACCTTCAGACGGGCGCTGCCGCATGCTTCCTTCACCGCCGCGATCTCGTCATGGACGAACGCATAGTTCCCCTGCAGGAACTCGCCGCGGGAGATGACCATATCGACCTCATCCGCCCCTTCGCTCACGGCGAACCGGGTGTCGGACAGTTTGATCTCGCGTGTGGTGTTGCCGCTGGGGAAGGCGGTCGCGACCGAGGCGACCTTGATGGGGGAACCGCTGAGGGCTGCTTTGGCCTGCCGCACATGCGTCGGATAGACGCAGACGGCGGCGACGGTCGGAAGGCCGGGCAGCTGATCGCAGAGATGGAGCGCTTTGTAGCACATCTGTGCCACTTTTCCCGGTGTATCCTTCCCCTCCAGCGTGGTCAGATCGATCATGTTCAGCGCCAGTTTCAGCGCCTGCACTTTGGAGGCCTTCTTGATGCTCCGGGTGGTGAACCGGGCGACCCGTTCCTCGATGCCGACATGGTCCACCACCGGACTGGTGCGGAAGTCCGGAAGAGCGTTGGAATTCTTCATTGTACCAAGGTCATTCGTTTGATGTCCGTGTATGTTCCTGATGTAAATCTATAAAAATAAAGCCCCGATGACAACTGTCCGGCGTCGAATTTTATGGAGTAGCTGCCCGCCTCGACCGTCTCGTTCAGCAGCTCCGCAACGCACTGTCCCACGCTGTTATAGACCCGCAGCGTGCTGTGTCCCGCCGTCGGGATGCCGAAGGTGATCGTGGTGGAGGGATTGAACGGATTCGGGTAGTTCTGCTGCAGTGAGTATCCCTCCGGG
>JABWAK010000206.1 GCA_013361065.1 Bacteroidota bacterium | reverse complement strand
CGGATTGGGACTTCACCGAGTATTTTCCAAGATAGTATAATGTGATATGCTTTGACCGATCATTGTTCCCTCATAGCTCCCGACTTTGGTGAAAAAGATCCACTGTCGGGATCCTCAATCCGACATTGGACTTAGCTGCGCTTCGCTTGCTAAGTCCAGTCGGATTGGGACTTCACCGAGTTTTTCCAGGATCGTATAATGCGATATTGTCTTACCAATCATAGATTCTTTTATTCGCTGACGTATTCATCGATCCATTGAAGAACAACGCTTGCTTCATTGAAACAATGATACAATGAACCGATGGGATAATGAGTTAATCGTTCTTTGTCACTTTCCCTTCATGATCTCAATGAACCCGGGTTCATTCCGGATGTTATCGAAATCGGTATCGGTCTTGATCCACTCATAATCCTCGAGTCCTGCCATGATGGATTTTTTCAAGGTCTCGACCGCTTCTTCCTTCCGACCGAGCCGTGAGTAGACGCAGGCAGCATTATAGAACATCAGCGGATCGTCCGGACTCAGGTCGATCGCTTTCTTTGCCTGTGTGAGCGCTTCATCGTCCTTCCCTACCGCGGCCAGCTGGATGGCGAAATGGATATGCGAACGGGCATCATCGGGATGCTTGGCAAGATAGAGCGGGAACATCTGCAGCATCCTTTGAATGATCTCATCCATCTTGTCCTTCTGGCCAAGACGTTCGTACGACATACGGAGTTCGCCGAATGCCGTATGGAAATCGGGATTGAGTTCGACCGTCCTCTTGAGCAGGCCCACCGCTTCCTCATCCCGATTCATCACATGGCAGATGCGCGCAAGCACCCAGTATCCTGTAAAGATGTTCGGACCGAGTTCGATCGCTTTGCGGGCAGCGGTCTCCGCTTCCTGGATCGACTTCTTGCTGAAGTACGCCATCGCTAATGCAGCATATGCTTCGGCGACCGTCGAATCATACATGAGAGCTTTCAGGCTCGATTCGATCGCTTTCTCCACCCAGATCTCTTTGGTGTCGTAATCATAATGAAGTGTGGCATACGATTCGCCGAGTCCGGCATAGGCCGCTGCATACCGTGTATCCAGCTCGATCGCTTTTTGAAAGAGATGGATCGCGAACTGCAGACTGCTCTTCGTCCGCCGGTAGAGGAATTCGCGCGCGCGCAGGTAGCAGTCGAACGCTTCCGCATTCACGGTAGAGCGCTTGGTCAGGATGATACGCTCGTTCGGAGAAAGTTTCACCATCAATGCTTCCACCACCTGTTTGGAGACCTTCTCCTGAATGTCGAACACATCCTCCATCTTCCCTTTGAACGACTCCGCCCAGAGCTGCCGGCCGTTGTCCACATCGATGAACTGCACGGCGATGCGCAGATTGTCCTGGAATTTCCGCACGCTCCCCTCCAGCAGATACCGGATGCCCAGTTCCTTCCCGATGGTCCTGATATCCTTCGTCGTGTTCTTATACTGGAGCGAATTCGTCCGCGAGATGACGTCGAAATCCTTCAGCTGCGAGAGACTCACGATGAGCTCATCCATCAAACCATCCCCGAAATACTCATTCTCCTTATCGCCTCCGATGGTGGAGAACGGCATCACAGCGATGGCAAGTTTCTTCGGTGACTCCTGTTTCGATTCGAGATTGCTCTTCAGTTCGGTCAGCGCCGCCAGCAGTTCGTCTGCGGTCTGAAACCGTTTCTCCCTCTCTTTTTGGAGCATCCGTGTCACGATATTGTCAATGGACTCGGGAAGGCGGCGGTCGAGTTCACTCGGCATCGGCGGGTCCTGGTTGACTACCAGATACATCAGGCCTGCCTCATGTTCCGATTTGAACGGAAGGTCACCGGTCAGGAGTTCGAAGAACAGGATACCGAGCGACCAGAGGTCGGAGCGGTTGTCGGCTGCGAGGCCCTGTGCCTGTTCCGGGGACATATAGGACAGCGTGCCGAGCGAAGAACCGGCACGGGTTAATGAACTTTGACTGCGGAGCTTTGCCAGACCGAAATCCATGATCTTCAACTGACCGGACCGCGTCAGCATCACATTCTCCGCTTTGATGTCCCGGTGGATGATATCCTTTGCATGGGCAAAAGCGAGTCCCTGGGCGATCCGTTCGGTCCACTCGATCGCCTGCTTCACCGGGACGCCGGAACCGGAGTCGAGTGCAGCGATATACTCCTTCAACGTCTGCCCATCGATGAATTCCAGGACGATGAAGGTATTCGCATCCGACTCACTGATCTCATAGATGGAGAGGATGTTCGGATGATTCAGCGCTGCCGTTGCCTTCGCTTCCTGGATGAACCGTGCTTTCGTCTCTGCGGTCACGGAGGAATTCGCCGGCAGGAACTTGATCGCAACGAATCGGTCAAGTTTGGTATCCTGGGCTTTATAGACAACACCCATTCCACCTTCACCAAGCTTTTCCAGGATATGATAGTGTGTGATCATTGTGCCGATCATAGACCACACCTCCTGCCTTGGATGGCTTCGCTTCTCCCAGACAGACATCGGGATAAAAGATCCAATTGCTCGAGGATGCTGGAACGTAACACGGTGGTGCCGATCATCGTTGTTTCTTCCTTTGTGTGCATACGAGTATTGTACGGTCCGGTGGATCGCCGCACGGGCGATCACCGTATGTTCCTATTTCCCTTTCATCAATTCGATATATCCCGGGTCCAGACGGATGGTATCCAGGTCCGGGTCGCGCCGGAACCATTCGTAGTCCGAATAGCCGGCGGCGATGGCATTGCGGAGCATCTCCACGGACTTCGGGGGATCCCCCATCTGCGCGTAGAAACAGGCGGCATTGTACATCATCAGCGGATCGGTGGGATTGAGTTCGATGGCACGAGCCGCTTCGGCCCTGGCCCGGTCCTTCTGTCCGACCTGCGCCAGGTCCACGGCAAAGAACATGTGACACCGCGCGTCATCCGGATATTGGGAGAGGTACCGTTCGTACATGACGAGTGCCATGCGCAGGATCTCATCCGCCTTGTCCTTCTGACCAAGCCGGACATAGACGATCTGCAGGTCGCTGTAGACGGAATAAAAGTCCGGGTTGAGAGCGACCACTTTATTGAAGAGTTCGAGCGCTTCGTGCTCGCGGTCGGTCGTATGATAGATACGGCCCAGGATCCAGCAGGCAAGATAATTGGTCGGATCGAGATCGATGGCCTTCTGCCCGGCAACCGATGCTTCATCCAGAGCGTCCTTATGGAAATGCGAGAGCGCCATCGCCGAGTACGCTTCGGAGAGGGTCGGGTCGTACATGAGCGCCTTCAGACTGGATTCGATGGCTTTGTCCAGCCATTCATCCCGCCGGTCGTAGAGCTGATAGAAGAATGCGTACGATTCGCTCAGTCCGGCATAGGCGTGGGCGTACCGCATATCAAGATCGATGGCCTTCTGGAAGAGCTGGATGGCGAACTGGATGCCGTTCTTGGACCGGTTGTAGAGGAAGTTCCGTGCGCGCAGGTAACAGTCGTACGCTTCCGTATTGAGCGTGGGACGTTTGGTCAGCACCACCTTCTCCGTCGGCGAGATCTTCACGAGGATCATCTCGACGATCTGTTTCGAGACCTTCTCCTGGATGTCGAACACATCCTCCAGTTTCCCTTTGTACGTCTCCGCCCAGAGCTGCTCATCCGTTTCCGTATCGATCAGCTCAACGCTGATGCGGAGATTGTCCTGGAATTTCCTGACGTTGCCGGAGAGTACATAGCGGGTGCCGAGCTCGCGCCCGATCACCTTCACCTCCTTGGCGGTCCCTTTATAGAGCATCACTTTGGATCGGGGGATGACGCGGATATCTTTCAGCTTGGAGAGGTTCACGATGAGTTCCTCCGTGAGACCGTCACAAAAGTAATCGCTATCCTTGTCCGAACTGAGATTCCCGAACGGTAAAACGGTGATCCCTTTCGTCCGCGTTGCCGTGGAAGAGGATTCGATCTCGCGCTTCACATCCTCGATCGCATCGGCGACCGCCACCATCGTCTCATACCGGTTGCGCGGTTCCTTGGCAAGCATCCGCATGACGAGCGGATCGATGTTGCGGGGGATCTTCTTGTCCATGGAGCTCGTGAGCGGCGGATCGTCGTTCACGATAAGATAGAGAAGGGCCGCTTCGTGCTCCGCTTTGAAGGGAAGGTCGGAGGTGAGCATCTCATAGACGAGTACGCCGAGGGACCAGATATCCGACCGGTGATCGATGGAGACCCCCTGGATCTGTTCCGGCGACATGTACGATGCCGTGCCGACCGAGGTACGGGTCCTGGTCAGGCCGGAACCGCTCTTCAGTTTCGCGATCCCGAAGTCCATGATCTTCACCTGACCGCTGCGGGTGATCATGATATTCTCCGGTTTGATGTCCCGGTGGACGATCCCTTTCTGATGGGCGGCGGAGAGACCGTTGGCGATCTGGGTGGTCCATTCCAGCACCTGCAGGTACGGGATGCCGGTGCCGTTGCGGATGCCGTCGATATGGGCGCGGAGTGTCTTCCCGTCCAGGTACTCCATGGCGAAGAACATACCGTCCTTCGTCTCATCGATCTCGAACAAGTTGAGGATGTTCGGATGGTTGAGGGCTGCAGTGGCCTTGGCCTCCTGCATGAACCGCGCTTTCCCCTCTTCCTGTGCAGAGAGGTGGGACGGGAGGATCTTGAGAGCGACCATGCGGTCGAGTTTGGTGTCCTGGGCCTTATAGACAATGCCCATACCTCCCTCGCCGAGTTTCTCCAGGATATGATAGTGCGAGATTGTCGTTCCGATCATCATGGTCAAGACCTGCGAACTTGATCCACCGCATCAACGATCGGCAGGACCGGGAAGCGATGGACACCGTGAATCGAATGGATATGTCTATCCTACTTTGAGAACCATTCCCCCGTCAGACAACGGTAGACCGAAGCGGAGATCTCTTCGGTGGTTGCGAAGCTGGTACGGGATGCTTTATGGGACACTTGCCATTGCACAGATGCGGGGAGGAGGGTGAAGATACTACGGGTAAGCGTTGTCAGATTCTGACCGACGGGTGAGGCGTCCAGATCGACGGTCTCGTCCCAGAAGGAGATGATATTGAACTCATTGTCCTTGCGGAGCAGGATGATGTGGATGAATCCCTTCTGTTCCCGGAAGCGCGCGATCACTTTCGAATCGAAGATCTCCTGGAACTCGTGGATCCGGTCGTTCTGGACCGTCAGCGTGATGATCTTGACCGCATACGGGGTGACATTGAACTTCTTGATGTATTCCTTCTCCGTATCGCTGTCATCGAACTGTTTGAGCGTCGGGTCCTTCTGGATGGGAGTGTACTCCAGGGAGAGGTCATCGGTCAGCTTCAGTTCGAACTCATCGGACTGTT
>JABWAK010000205.1 GCA_013361065.1 Bacteroidota bacterium | reverse complement strand
CGGAGGATATCGTGTTCCTGGTCTATACCGCAGAGAATGATGTCCGTTCGAAGGAACTGCCGACGGTGTTCTTTGGTATGTTCGGTGATCCGCATATCGGCGGTCCGAATAACTTCTCCGATGATGCGGCCTCATTCATCCCTGCACGTCCTATCGGCAAACCCGCCTTTGACAATCTACTGGTGGTCGACGGGAAAGTGACCTCACAGTTGTCCCGCAATATCGTCTACAGCTGGGACCCGGACGGCAAAAGCGACCTCGCCATCTATGTCCCCGGATACTTCGGATACAAGTTCCTCGAGAGCCCGAATAACAGCACCGATGCGATCGATAATGATGACGACGGACTTGTGGACGAATCGCCGACGAACGACAAGGGAACGTTCATCGACGGGATCAACATCCCGTTGAAGACCGGTGTGGCGGATTCTGCGAAGTATGTCGCACTGTACGGAGCGTTCAAACCCCGTTGGTCCGGTGATGAGGACGGCGACTGGGTGAAAGAAACGGACGATCTCGGTGTGGATGGTATCTTTGGAACGGGGGATTTTGGTGAAGGGAACGGCGTTCCGGACCAACAATTCGGCCCGGATGGGGAATGGATCGGCTCGGAGCCGAATTTCGGGGTCAGAGATGTGAATGAATCGGATCAGATCGGTCTCCGCAGTTTCTGGTCACTGCCGTGGGGTGGCAATAACCGTCCGAAGAACGACAATCTGATGTATTCCAGCATCGTTTCCGAGTTCGATACTGCGGCGTTGGCCGGTCTCTATACCACCGATCCGGCGAACCTCGGCGATTACATCTTCCTGTACGGATCTGGTCCGTTCAAAATGCATCCGGGGCACCGGGAACGGTTCTCGATCGCACTGCTGATGGGAAGCGATCTGAAGGACCTGTTGCTGAACTCAGAGACAGCACAGCTTGTCCTTGCAGCGAACTATCGGTTCGCCCAACCGCCGCCGAAACCGAAGGTGCGGGTCGTTCCCGGTGATGGACGTGTGACCCTCTATTGGGACAATGCTGCTGAGAGCACGGTCGATCCGTTCTCCGGCAAGAAGGATTTCGAAGGATACAAGATCTACCGCAGCCAGGATTACACGTTCGCGGATGTCTTCACGGTGACGGACGGGAACGGGTATCCGTTCCTCGGCAAGGCACTGTATGATGAGAAGGCAAGAAAATCCGCACAATGGCATCGTCCCTGGACGAAAGCGGAGCAAGATAAATATCCCGGCGGTTTCATGCCGGTGGAGTACCGCGGCCGTACCGTGAAATACTTCATGGGCGAACCGAGTGACACTACGGGCCTCCGGCATGAGTATGTCGATTCGACGGTCACCAATGGTATCACATACTACTATGCCGTGGTCTCGTATGACCATGGTGATGACAGTCTCCAGTTGCCGCCGTCCGAGAGTCAGTCCATTATCCAACGCGATGCGGTGACGCAGGAGTTCAAGTTCGATGTGAATACCGTCTCTGCGGTGCCTAATGCCGTAGCGGCCGGCTTCAACAGCACGAAGAAGGAACTCCAGAGCGGCTTGACACTGCAGCATACGAGCGGTCCGGCCACCGGTGAGATCAAGTTCAAAGTGCTGAATGAACTCGATCTGAAGAATGGTGCCTATACCATCTCCTTTGCGAAAGCGAAGGTCGGAACAGATTCCATCATCGCGTACAGTGTACTGCGGAGGACGCCGGTCGTCGAACAGTTCATCGGTAACGAGAATCTGTTCGTGAACCTGCAGAACAAGAACTTCGTTGTCTCGAGTGTGAAGGTCTATGAAGGGACCGATACCAACGGCACGCAGGTATCGAATGCCGTGCTCTTCCTGGACAGTGCCGGAGGTCGCCTGCGGGCCTTGGCCGTTGGCACGCTGCTCAAAACCAAGACCTATACGGTCTCGTACCAGTATTATCCGATCTCCAACAGCGGGTTCTACAAAGAGAACGATTCCAATCCGGTCTTCGACGGGTTCCGGATCTATGTGGTGAATGACACGCTGATCCTCGATCAGCCCAATACCGGATTCCAATCGATCACCGGTCTGACGAATGTCTCCCACACTGTCTCCAATCTCTATTCGAGTCTGCCGCGGAAGCTCATGCCGCACGATATCCGGCTGACATTCACCAAAGCGCTCGGTGATACGAATGCTTCGGGTTTCTACAATGCACCGACCGATTCCGTCCTGCCGACGAGCGGCTCGCTGTATGTGAAGCTGCCGTTCAAGATCGAGAATGCCACGGATACCACGAAGTACACCGTCCGCGTGGTGGAGAAGACGAGCACACCGAGGATCCCGAGGAAGAACGGCCGGTGGGACATCGGTGAGGAGATCCTGTTCATCGTTCCGGGAACCGCCAATACCATCTTTATGAACATCGCGTTGAACAAATCGGTCGATTCACTGGCATTCGATATCCCCGTCGGGTCGGTCTTCAATGCGCGGACGAGGAAGCCGTACGGTCCGACCGACAAGTATACATTCACCACCAAAGCAGCATCCTTCAATGCTCAGGCGGGTGATGCGAATCTGAACAACGTCTATGTGGTACCCAATCCGTATGTGATCAGCAGCGCCTTCGAACTTCCGTCCAACCGTCCGGACCTGCGCGGCGACCGTGTGCTGCAGTTCCGGAACCTGCCGGTGGAATGCACCATCAGGATCTACACCATCACCGGCGAACTGGTGCAGACCCTGCGGAAGAACGACCAGACCGCCTATATGAACTGGGACCTGCTGTCGTCGGAGAGTGCCCGTATCGGGTACGGGGTCTACATCTACCATATCGAAACACCGACCGGCGGTAAGAAGATCGGCCGTCTTGGGATCATAAAATAATTCCATCCTGGAGAATCACAGAATGAAACGAACAGTCCGTGTGTGTGCCGTGATCGCCCTTGTCGGCCTGGCACAGTTTGCTGAAGCCCAGCTCTCGAGAACCACGACCAAGGTCGGTACGACGGTCGCGCAGTTCCTGAAGATCGGCGCCGGGGCGCGCTCCGTTGCCATGGGAGGGAGCGCTGCTGCGATGGAAGGTGATGTCTATTCCATCTATTGGAATCCCGGAGCCCTGGCACGGCTCAAGACACCGGGAGAGGCGACATTTAACCATACACAATGGCTCGCTGATTTCG
Organism: Bacteroidota bacterium; assembly: GCA_013361065.1. Lineage (GTDB taxonomy): Bacteria > Bacteroidota > Ignavibacteria > UBA10030 > UBA8401 > UBA8401. Next base: position 2,218 of record JABWAK010000205.1, on the reverse strand, counting down.
ACTATAATTATGCTGCAGCGGGTCTGACCATGGATGGACTTGGAACGATCGGCCTTTCAGTGACGACCCTGAGCATGCCGGAGGAGATCGTACGGACGGAGATCAATCCGGAAGGGGACGGCCGCCGGTGGAGTTATAATGCCTTCGCGATGGGGCTTTCGTTCGCACGGTCACTGACCGACCGCTTCTCCATCGGGTTCACCGCAAAGTATATCCGTGAGGGGATCTGGAACATGTCCTCTTCCGGGTTCGCATTCGATATCGGTACGATCTACACCACGACGTTCAATGATCTGAAGATCGGTGCCAGTATCTCCAACTTCGGGACGAAGATGCGGTTGGACGGTCAGGATATCTCGTTCAACAACTTCCCGAGCGGAGGGCAGGGGGTCGGTCCGCAGAACGTACAGTCCTTGTATAAGACAGAGTCCTACGATATCCCGCTGCAGTTCCGCATCGGTCTTGCGATGGATGTGTTCAGGATGGATGAGATCCGAGCCACCGCATCCATCGATGCGACGCATCCCAATGACAATGTGGAGTATGTGAACTCGGGAGTGGAAGTAGCGTTCGACGAGATGTTCTTCGGTCGTATCGGATACAATGCCATGATGATGGACAATGCCGAGCAGGGACTCACGTGGGGGGCCGGTATCCAGTACCAGCTGAACAATGTGAACGGGATCAAGATCGATTATGCGTTCGCTGATTACGGACGGCTGAATGATGTGCAGTACGTGACGGTCAGTATCACGTATTGACCGGCACCAAGCATAGCAATAAAAAAGGCACCCTGGAGCGGGTGCCTTTTTTATTGTCTGATACGGTCCGTCATGGCATGACTTAAGTCATGCCATGACTCAATTAGTGCTCCTCGTACCGTGGTATGTAGATCAATGATGAGAGCAGATTCCAATCGGAACAGGAATAAAAAAAGGCACCCCCGAAAGGGTGCCTTTTTAATTGTCTGTTGCGGTCCGTGATGGCATGACTTAAGTCATGCCATGACTTCGTTTGCTATTTCAGGAGCATCATCTTGATCGATTTCGAGATGTTCCCGGTGGTCATCGTCGCGATATAGGCCCCGGAGGCGACCGATTTCCCGCTCTTGTCGCGGCCGTTCCAGACGACGGCATGCGAACCCTTGGCATATTCCTCGCCGTTCACCAGCGTCGCCACCTCTTTCCCGACCATATCGTAGACGCGGAGCGTGATCTTCTTGCTCAGCGGCAGGACGAAGTTGATCGTGGTGGAGGGGTTGAACGGATTCGGATAGTTCTGGTTCAACTGGTAATCCTCGGGGGTGATCACGGCGACATCCTTGCCGTCCACCGAACCAACGATGTTCGACTCCAGAAGACGGAAAGCCCATTTCTTGGGATTCGTTACCTTCTTGCTGGAATCATCGATGAACGCCTGAGTGAGATTGTCGAAATGCTGCCAAGTATAGGTGATGGAATCTGCCACGGACTGGTACGGCAGAACGACTTCAACGCGGCCATCGCCGTCGATATCCATTGCCTTGGACATTTTGGAGACGAAGCCTTCACCGATGGTCTTGACGGTATCCCGCGTCCCGAGTGAATCGCGATAGGTCACTGTCGCAAACACATCCGATTCACCGGTATATAGCACCTTGCGCGTGTAGCTGTTCGGATCCCGCAGGGAGCCGGAACCATTGTACTCGATGGCGACCACGTTGCTGGGATAGGCGGAACCGATCAGGATCTCCTTCTTACCGTTCCTGTCCAGATCCGCTTCAACTCCTGTGAAGTTGGAGATACCAGCTCCGCTGGTGGACTGCGATACTTTCGTTGCGATCTTCACTGCATGGTTCCCGTTCGCTTTCTGTACATCATCGCCCTGATTATAGTCCACGACGAACAGTGCTCCATCCAGGGTATCGCTCAGTCCGCCGTAGAGCGGAAAGTAGACCTCCTGGTTATTATCGTTGTCCAGGTTTGCTACGATGCCTCCGAAGAGTGCGACATAGTCGAGCGGGTTGGTCATCAGCACCGAGACGCCGTTGCTGCCGACCTTCTTGACGGGGAAGATGCCCTCGCGGCGGATGACGGCGTCGCCGGTGATCTCGACCAGCTTGTCGTCGAGCTCGCCTTCCTCGAGGGCGGTGACGAGGGGCAGGTCGGTGAACTTGGCGATGAACTTGGCGGTGTCCTCGGCGCTGAGCTGGAACTTCGGGTCCAGCATGCGCTGGATG
>JABWAK010000036.1 GCA_013361065.1 Bacteroidota bacterium | reverse complement strand
GACCCTGCCGATCGCATCGTACACAACGAGCGTCGTCATACCATCGGCGGATAACTGATACGTGATCTGCGTCGCGGGATTGAACGGGTTAGGATAGTTCTGTTCCAGTCCGAATTCAGACGGGGTTCCGCCGATGATGACGTCGACGGTGTTCGAATATTCGAATCTTCCGTCCCGGTCGATCTGTTTCAGCCGGTATGAGTATGCTCCGGCGCCGGGGGGTGTATCCGAAAAGGTATATTCCCTGGGCGCATTCGTTGTCCCGCTCCCTTCCACAAATCCCTCCCTTCTCCACCTGACCGCTGACAGCTGACCACCGGCCGCCGTCCGCTCTATTTCAAAACCAGCAGTGTTCATTTCCGTTGCCGTCGCCCACCGCAGCGTCGCCGCCATGCCCCGCGCTGTGACCGTAAAGGAGACAAGATCGACCGGCAGCGGTGATCCTCCCCCGCTTGTTTCGTCCAGCGTGATGCTTTTCAGGAGCGTCAGTGTCTCCGTGGCGGAACTGTTGTCCGTTTTCCTGACGACGACCCCTCCGCTCCCGTCGAACGTGATGGACTTCACGTCGGCGATCAGCGAGTACTTATTGGTGCTGTTTGTGAAATTGAGATTCATGTACGACTGTGCCTCTGACCGTTGCCAGAGGATGCACACACACACAACGATCACTGCCAACGGGTGCCGGAGGTGCCGGGTATAGGTTGTTCTCATCATTCTTCCCTGGTTGGATTGTGAAAGAGCATTGTCACCATCCGCTGCAGCGGATGGGGTCACACGATCAGAACGCACGGATGGCACGGACACGGAACGACTGCCCCTGGCTCCCCAGGAATTGGTACCCGTTCCCGTAGCCGCCGTCATAGAAGAACTGGGCCCACACTTGTTCTTCTGGCCATTCGGGATTATCCGAGGAACTAAAGTACACATCATTGGTAAATCCCCCGACCACACTCCGCTGTTCGAAGAGCAGGTTCAATTCATATTTCGAAGGCAGGTACCAGTCTGTGTACCCTCCCAGGGATTTCGCATAACAACTGTACGCAGCATAGGTTCCGGATTGTTGATAATAGAAAACGATATTATCCGTATTCCATGTGCCGTAGTACAGACCATCGTACGATGCATTGCAATCCGTTTGCCCTCCCGGGGTCCAGGCCATGGTTCCCTGATCAGCGGGAGCGGCAACAAGGCCGTGCCATCCTGTGCCATCGACATAGAATACGACCCCGCCGAGCGCGGTATCTCCGATCGCATACCCGAAGGTGATCGTATCGATCTCGCTTATTTTGATATTGGTGTACGAATTATCATTCTTTTTGATCTTCATGCTGGGCTGTGCACAGACCGTGAGTGCTCCGGACAACAGCAACACACAGAGCGCTGCACTGTTCAAAGAAATCACCCGGATCGTTCCTTTGATGTTCATTGGTACTCCTGAGAAAGATTGTGTGAAGATGGGAATGAAGGTGTATCGGTCTTTGGCCATCGATGGTTCATGGATGGCGGCATCAAAGGAATGGGAGCCCAACGGGAATGGAGTTGATCGCGGATGTTGCTGTTGGAACAAAGAATCGTTGATCAAAAAAACACAGCTATCGTTATCATGCACCCTTGTAATGCTGAAAAACGGATACCGTGGTCTTAATTCAAGATGCAAAATTTATTCATGGGATGCAGAAAAAACATATAGGTAACCATCGTGCAGTATCATGGATCGACTGCGAGGATGGACGGATAAACACGGTTTTGGCTTCGGTATTCGGCTATTTCATCAGCACCAGTCTCCTTATCTGTACTCTTCCATTTGCAGACAGTCTGGCAAAGTAGATCCCGCTCGAAAGATCGGAACCTTCAAATGATGCCGAATAGGTTCCCGCCTCCTTCACTTCATTCACCAGTGTTGCCGCTTCCCTGCCGACCGCATCGAAGATGCTGAGCGTCGTCATTCCCCCGGCCGGGAGCTGAAATCTGATGATAGTGGAGAGATTGAACGGGTTCGGATAGTTCTGTTCCAATCGATACTGGGTTGGAGCATTGTCCGCCTCACGCAGGACCCCCGTCAGGAGTTCTGACATGGGTCGGCGCCAGACGCCGTCATCGGTGCCGGCAAAGAGTGTGCGTCGGTCCGTACTCAGCATCAGTGCATTGATCTGGGTTGTGGTCAGACCGTCATTCGCAAGGGACCACACGGTACCGCTGTTCGAAGAAACGAAGATCCCGCTCCATCCGCTTCCCGCTGCGAGCCGCACACTATCCCCGTTCACACCTGCAGAGCAGACGATCAATGCATTGATGATCACATTCGTGAGCCCGTCATTCACCGCATTCCAGTGCAGACCGAGGTCCGCGGAACGGAATATCCCGCCGCCGTTGGTGGCAGCGAAGAGCCGCCCCACTCCTTCGCATGACGCCAGCGCTGCAATGTTGAGAGTTGTGAGTCCCGTACCGGCAGCACTCCAATGCTCCCCGCTGTCGGAGGAACGGAAGACACCGCCGCCGTAGGTCGCCGCGAAGAGGACCGGACCATCGATGCTCTGCATCCGTGTAAAGCTTCGCACGTCGAAGTGTGTCAGACCTGTCATCGCGGGGTGCCAATGTGCTCCGTTATCCGTGCTGCGGTAGATCCCTCCTCCGTTCAGGAAATCATACACTCCTGCAAAGATCTCCATACTATCACCGGCGGCATATGGGAATGCCGCAAGGGCGTTCACATTCCCTGCGGGCAACCCAATGTTCATCGGAGTCCATGGATCACCTGGATGCATCGATCCGAAGACACCGCCCCCGGTGCCGGCAAAACAGTATGGGGCACCAGACACGGACGGCGCGAATGCGAATGAGAGGACTGTGGTATCCGTCAGCCCCGCATTGATGGCGGTCCAGTCGCCGCCGTTGTTCGTTGTTCGGAACACACCGTGATGTGTTCCGGCGAATACCGCCTCCCCGGAAACGCCAAGACTGCTCACCGAATACCCCGTCAACCCGTTCGTGCGCACCCATTGAGCACGGCATATCATGGAACACGTCAGCATGATCGCGAGGATATGATACAGCGGAATCTTCTTCATGGAGATACTCCTTTCCCACCGAAACACCGGAACGGCCGTACATGACAAAGCCCCCGTCGGTGTTGACCGCGGGGGCTTCAGAAGGGTGTTGCCGGGATGCGGAGTCCCCGCTGCTGCATGCGGGCCGCTCATTGTGTGATGCAAGTTCTGATAATTTCCATGCAATGTCAATATCGGTGTACAGCAACCCTTTCTGATCGGTGTTCCGGAGATCGGCACATCCCGACACCTGGACTGTATGTGTTATCCTTTGCGTTGATCGAAGCGAGCGGATGCCTGTTCGTTCATCAGGACATTCTTCTTCGGCCGAACGATCACGTTCCTGCGCTTCCCGCTGTTTCAAATGTCCTCCGGCTCTATTCCTTCTGAGGAATTATTTCACTATTCTTTGACGACATTTCCGCTGTAATGATGGTTACAGCAGGAAGAATTCACTCATCCAATGTGGTCCCATATGAAAAAGCTCATCGAATGCGTCCCGAATTTCAGTGAAGGACGGAACATGGCCGTCATCAGACAGATCACCGCTCAGATCGAACAGGTGGAGGGTGTGCGGCTGCTGGACGTGGATCCCGGGAAGGCCACCAACAGAACGGTGGTGACGTTCGTCGGCGAACCGGAGGCGGTCATTGAAGCAGCCTTTCTGGCGGTGAAGAAAGCTTCGGAGATCATCGACATGAGGACCCATACCGGTGAGCATCCCCGCATGGGTGCGACCGATGTGTGCCCTCTGATCCCGATCTCCGGGATCACCATGGAGGAGACCGTTGTCTATGCGCGCCGCCTGGCCGAACGGATCGGGAAGGAACTCAACATCCCGGTCTATTGCTACGAGTATGCAGCGTTCGCAGAAGAGCGGAGGAATCTTGCCAACTGCCGCGCGGGAGAGTATGAAGGACTTCAGAAGAAACTGGCCGACCCGAAATGGAGACCCGATTTCGGACCGGCAGTATTCAATGCCACAGCGGGAGCGACCGCTGTCGGAGCGCGTGATTTCCTCATCGCCTACAATGTGAATTTGAATACAACTTCCGTACGGCGTGCCAATGCGATCGCGTTCGATATCCGGGAGAAGGGACGACCCAAGCGGGAAGGCAACCAGATCACCGGAAAAGTGTTGAAGGATGAACACGGCGAGGATATCTACATCCCCGGCACATTGAAAGCGGTGAAGGCGATCGGTTGGTACATTGAGGAGTATGGCATCGCCCAGATCTCCATCAATCTCACCAACATCAACGTCACCCCGGTGCATGTGGCATTCGAAGAGGCATCCAAAAAAGCATTGGATCGGGGGATCCGGGTGACCGGTTCCGAACTGGTGGGATTGATACCGCTCAAAGCGATGCTCGATGCAGGGAAGTACTTTTTGAGGAAACAGCAGCGTTCGGTCGGCGTCTCGCAGGAAGAACTCATCAAGATCGCGGTCAAATCGCTCGGACTGGATGATCTCAAACCGTTCGATCCAAAGGAGAAGATCATCGAATATCTGCTCGAGGACAGGTCAACGAAGAAACTGGTCGACCGCACCTGCAGAGCATTCGCCGACGAAACGGCATCGGAATCACCCGCGCCGGGAGGCGGCTCGATCTCTGCATACATCGGTGCACTCGGAGCGTCCCTCGGAACGATGGTGGCGAACCTGTCGTCCCATAAACCAGGTTGGGATGAACGATGGGAGGAGTTCTCCGTCTGGGCCGAGAAAGGTCAGGTGATCAAGGACAGGCTGTTATACTTGGTGGACGAGGATACCAACGCCTTCAATGGTATTATGGATTCGTTCAAGCTGCCGAAATCGACCGAGGCGGAGAAGAAGGTGCGGACCGAGGCGATCCAGGCAGCGACGAGATATGCGATCGAGATCCCGTATCAGGTGATGGAAGCATCCTATGCTTCGATGGAACTGATCAAAGCGATGGCAGAGAAAGGGAATCCGAATTCGGTCAGCGATGCCGGCGTCGGCGCCCTGTGCGCACGGTCCGCCGTGATGGGGGCTTTTTTGAATGTGAAGATCAATGCCGCCGGAATGAAGGACCCTGATTTCGTCAAAGAAAAGCTTCACTCAGGAGCTGATCTGGAACGCAAGGCAATGGCACTCGAGAAAGAGATCCTCGAGATCGTGAACAGTAAGATTCAATAGAGCGTTTCGACATATCGGCGTGCACGCTCTCCGTAATCATTCTTTGGCCACCGACTCTGACTGTGCAGGACTTTATCCGGCACTATTGGTCTCTCCCCGGCTCACACAAGAACTGCGTCAAACTCGCTGCTCGGGGCCCCGAGCGAATCCCGTCCATTACTTTTAAAAATAACAAATCCCGTCACAATGGACTGGATGTCGAAGTCCCTCGACAACTCGCAGAAGGGCTCCGACAAGGCTCGTTGCTCGGGACTCTTCGAACCGAAGGATGGATTAGGAGCTCTGAGCGAGTCCCCTTGTTTAAAACAACGCGTCCCGACCATGAAATATGGACGGGACGAGTCGAAGAGCTCCGCGGGTAGGGCTCGAACCTACAACCCTGCGGTTAACAGCCGCATGCTCTGCCATTGAGCTACCGCGGAATCAAAACGATGTGGAATCGTTTAAGGTTTGGCCATTCAATATAGCCAACAGAGGGAAAAAAGTCAACGTTTCTCTCTCATTTCACCCCCTTTTTGTGAAAAGACTAATTTTTCGTCATGTTGACTGCCCCTCCCCATTTCGGTATATTCATAAAACACCGTCATCCTGCGGTCCATGGTGCGGATCACAATTCCGCATCCCCCGCCGTCATACTTTAAAAGAAACTCACCGTCGAATTCGTCTGTTATAGAGACCATCACTACAAAGGAATGATCAATGGAAGGTAATTTCTCGAACCGCGTTCAGGATGTCATCCGTCTCAGCCGTGAAGAGGCGCTCCGCCTCGGCCATGACTATATCGGCACGGAACATCTGCTGCTCGGTATCATCCGTGAAGGGGAAGGGATCGCGGTGAAGATCCTCCGCAACCTCGGCTGCGACCTCTACAAATTGAAGAAAGCCGTGGAGGACACCGTCCGCACCTCCGGCGGCACGCTGACCATCGGCAATATCCCGCTGACGAAGCAGGCCGAAAAGGTCCTGAAGATCACCTATCTGGAAGCGAAACTCTATAAATCCGATGTGATCGGCACCGAGCATCTGCTGCTGTCGCTGCTGCGGGACGATGACAACATCGCCGCCCAGATCATGCACCAGTTCGAAGTGCATTACGATAAAGTGCGCGCGGAACTGGACAATATCATCAGCGGCAAGCCCTCAACCCCGCCGGCCGCCGGCGGTACGGCTGCACAGCCCGCAGAGAAGAAACAGGACAAATCGAAGACCCCGGTGCTGGACAATTTCGGCCGCGACCTGACGAAACTGGCCGCCGAAGCGAAACTGGACCCGGTGGTAGGACGCGAGAAGGAGATCGAGCGCGTGGCGCAGGTCCTCTCCCGCCGCAAGAAGAACAATCCGGTCCTCATCGGCGAACCGGGCGTCGGCAAGACCGCCATCGCCGAAGGACTCGCCCTGCGCATCATCAACAAGAAGGTCTCCCGCGTGCTGCATGATAAGCGCGTCGTGACCCTCGACCTGGCCGCCCTCGTGGCAGGCACCAAGTACCGCGGTCAGTTCGAAGAGCGGATGAAGGCCGTGATGAACGAACTGGAGAAGGCCCGCGATGTGATCCTCTTCATCGACGAGCTCCATACCATCGTCGGCGCCGGCGGTGCATCCGGTTCGCTCGACGCGTCGAATATGTTCAAACCGGCGCTCTCCCGCGGTGAGCTGCAGTGCATCGGCGCCACCACGCTGGACGAGTACCGCCAGTTCATCGAGAAGGACGGCGCTCTCGACCGCCGCTTCCAGAAGATCATGATCGACCCGGCAAGCGTGGAGGATACGATCCAGATCCTGACGAACATCAAGGACAAGTACGAACAGCATCATGGTGTCCGCTACTCCGAGAAGGCGATCGTTGCCGCCGTGAAGCTGAGCGACCGCTACATCACCGACCGCAATCTGCCGGACAAAGCGATCGACGTGCTGGATGAGGCAGGCGCCCGCGTCCACCTGGCCAACATCGTCGTGCCGCAGGAGATCCTGAAGCTGGAGGAGGAGATCGAGAAGATCAAATTGTCCAAGAATTCCGTCGTCAAGAGCCAGAACTTCGAGGAAGCGGCGCGGCTGCGCGACCTGGAGAAGAAACTGCTCAGCGACCTGGAGATCGCCAAGCGCGAGTGGGAACTGAAGAGCCAGGCGATGGTCTTCGAAGTGACCGAGGACCATATGTCCGACGTCGTTGCGATGATGACCTCCATCCCGGTGAACAAGATCGCCGAAGGCGAGACGCAGAAGCTGCTCAAGATGGACTCGGCCCTGAAGAACATCATCATCGGTCAGGACGAGGCGATCGAGAAACTGACCAAGGCCATCCGCCGTGCGCGGTCCGGTCTGAAGGATCCGAAGCGCCCCATCGGTTCGTTCATCTTCCTGGGACCGACCGGCGTCGGCAAGACCGAGCTGGCAAAGGTACTGGCGAAATATCTCTTCGATTCGGACGATTCACTCATTCGCGTCGATATGAGCGAGTATATGGAGAAGTTCTCCGTCTCCCGTCTTGTCGGTGCGCCTCCGGGCTATGTCGGCTATGAGGAAGGGGGGCAGCTCACCGAGAAGGTCCGCCGGAAACCGTACTCCGTCGTCCTGCTGGACGAGATCGAGAAAGCCCATCCGGATGTCTTCAACATCCTGCTGCAGGTGCTGGATGACGGTCAGCTGACCGACTCGCTGGGACGCAAGGTGGACTTCAAGAACACCATCCTCATCATGACCTCGAACATCGGCGCCCGGGACATCAAGGTGTCCAAGGGCTTCGGCTTCGGTGAGGAGACGGTGAGCGACAAGTACAAGCACATGAAGGACACGGTGGACGAAGCGGTGAAACGGGTCTTCAATCCCGAGTTCCTCAACCGCATCGATGACACGATCGTCTTCCATCAGCTGAACAAGGAGGATATCACGAAGATCATCGACATCCAGGTGAAGGAACTCTTCAAGCGGATGAGCACCATGAACATCTCCATCGAGCTCACGAAGAGTGCGAAGGAATTCCTCGCCGAGAAAGGATACGACCAGCTCTACGGTGCGCGTCCCCTGCGCCGTGCACTCCAGAAGTATGTGGAGGACCCGGTGGCGGAGGAGATCCTGAAAGGGACCTTCACGGAAGGGAGCATCATCAAAGTGAAGCTCAATAAGAAGAAGGACGACCTGGTCTTCACCAGCGGCAGCGCCCCGGATGACGGCGGTGAGGCGCCGGAGGAGATGAAACAGGAGGATGTGGCATAGTCCACAGCGCTAAAAACACAAAACCCCGATCATGCGATCGGGGTTTTGTGTTTTAGATGCTTCAGCGTTCTGCTTTCCCATATCACCCTCCGCGTCTCTGCGCCTCTGCGTTCTGTTTCGCTTTTTATACTCTCCGCATTCCTCGTTTCTGTTTTTACTCCTCCGCGTCTCTCCGTCTCCGCGTTCTGTTTTGCGTTTTTACTCTCCGCATTCCTCGTTTCCGTTTTACTCCTCTGCGTCTCTCCGCCTCCGCGTTCATGCCTTGTGCTGTTCTCGATAGAACACGATCAGATCGGTCCCGACCGGCGTCCCGCCGCTCTGCCGCACCATGGTGGTGATCTGTCCCCGGTGGTAGGTGGAGTGGTTCACCAGATGCTGCAGGGACTGACCGATCAGCTGCGACACCTTCTCCCCTTTCAGATTGTGGAACACCAGTTCCTTCTGCAGCATCTCCCCCGAGAGCGTTCCGATGAACTCCGCCCACCCCTGCTCCACGGCCAGCCACTTCTCCCGGACGGCGGCATAGGTCGGATAGGCCTCCTTCTTCATGAAGATCCCGGGATCGGCCCCGGTGAGCCGCTGCAGCCAGATATCCTCCGCACCGCAGAGATGCAGGAGTGTGCCGTGGATGCTGCCGAAACTGTTCTTCAGATCGGTGTACAGCGCCTCTTCCGGCAGAGATTCCACCGCCCGGCGCGTCCGTTCATTGGCCCAGCGGTTGAACGTGAACAGCGTGCAGTGATCCTGAACATCCATGGTTCCTCCTTCAATTGTTCCTGCGGGGTGTGTTCGTGACGATCCGATCCAGACGGTTCAGCCGTTCACGCGCCTCATTCCGTTCCTGATCCGGCAGTGAGGACCAGAGGTTCGTCCGTTCATCGTGGTCCTGTCCAAGATCATACGCTTCGTAGTGGATGAGACCATCCTTCAATGTCATGATATACTTCTTGTTCCCGATCATCGCCGCTTTCGTGTCGATCATATCCTTCCCCACTACCGGAACGATACGCAGGGCCGGGAGCGGCGCGAGGAGCGAGTGTCCATAGGAGGCGCGGTCATCGGCAGGGACGGAACGGAGCCCGAACAATTGCATCAGCGTCGGGAACAGGTCGAGATGCGATGTCGGCTGAAGGGTGTTCTCGAGCAGCTGCGTGCGTGCAGATTCCGGGAACCCTGGTGGCAGGTAGATCCACATCGGCACATCGATCTCCTCACCGTAGAGCGTGTTCAGATGTCCGTGATGACCGCGTTCGCCGAACGCTTCGCCGTGATCAGAGAGGAAGAAGACCACCGTGGAATCGAGCAGGCCGGAACTCCGAAGAGCGGCGAAATACCGCCGCAGCATCGCATCCTGTTCACGGATGGTGTTCTCGTAGCATTCCACCCCGGATGAATCGCCGGTGAATGTAAAGTGGCGGGACGGGCCCTTCACCGTGTACGGGTAGTGAGTGTTGTTGAACTGGATCACCGTCAGGAACGGCGGACGGATCGCATCACCGAACAGACGGGTCACGGCATTGGTCAGCGTGTCATCATCCACACCAAGATCGTTGAACTGTTCCCACGACAGCCGGTCCTGGCAGACGAACGTATCGAGCGAAGTATTATACACCAGATCGATCGTGCTCCGCTGCAATGACTGGGAGGTGAAGAAATAGGTGCGCGCATCGGTCCTGTTGCGGACATGGTCATAGATGTACGGAACATCATCCTTCCGGACCGTGAAGAGTCCGGAGAGCATCATCGGCACCGAATACTGGGTGGAGACCGCATTCGTCACATGCCGGCGGAAGAGGAGCGCCGCTCCGGAACCGGCGAGACTGTCCAGGAACGGTGTGGTGGGACGGCGGTGTCCGTACGCCGACATGCTCCGTTTCCGGACGCTCTCGCTGATGAACAGGATGCAGTTGTACGATGCCGTGCCGCGCGTAGTGTCCTCCAGCGTGAACCGGCGGCGCATGTACCCGCCGCGCAGGTCGAACGTGCGTCCGAACCAGCGTTCCTGCAGCGCATACTTCAGGGAGAAGACCGTCGCCGGCGTGAACGAATAACTGGCCGGCGCGAAGCGGACGTTGTTGTTGAAGACGACCGCCGCGCCGATGAACAGACCCAGGATGATCCTGCGGTGCAAGACCGGGACCGGCCGGATGGCCTGCACCGACCGGTGCAGCAGGACGAAGAGCACGCCGGTCAATGCCAGGAACCAGACGGCATGCTTCCAGTCCGCACTGGAACGGATGAGACTCAGGGAATCGGCGGAATGATCGATCAGATAGTTGATGGCGTACGGATTGGGAAGGATGCCGAAATAGAAGAAATGACCGTACGCCGCCACCTGCACGACACTGATGAGAGCCGCTACGGCGAATATCGCATACTTCTGGAACCGTCCGGTCTTTGCCAGCAATTGGACGATCACACAGACCGTGAGCCATTCGAAGAGGAACGAGACGGGAAAATGCTGGAACGTGGACCAGTCCAGCAGACGCAGGTACGGGTACCGGATGACCAGATCCATCACCGTGATCAGCAATGGAACGGAACACATAACAAGCCAGGGGCGGCGCGGCGGGGCAGTTCCGTCGGTCATAGAGCGCGGGATCGGTTCATTGCAGGTTCTCTTTGAGTTTGGCGAGGAACTTCAGTGCATCGAGCGGGGTCATGGCGTTCACATCGAGCTTCCTGATGGCATCCCGAAGTTCGTCATCCTTCAGTTCGAACATGGTGATCTGCGGCGTGCTGTCCGCCTTCACCGCACGGCGTTTCGTGCGCCGGACCTCCGCCGGATCCGCCGGCTGCTCGCCGTGCGGGGTGAGTTGGGAGGATTCAAGGTTCTCCAGGATCCGTTTCGCGCGGTCGGTCAGCGAGACCGGCAGACCAGCCATCATCGCCACCTGGATGCCGTAGGAATGGTCCGCCGTGCCGGGGGTGACGGTGTGCAGGAAGACCACCTTGTCCCCATACTCTTTCACATCCACCTTGTAGTTCTTGATGCGGGGATAGAGCGCAGCCAGTTCGTTCAGTTCATGGTAATGCGTGGCGAACATGGTCCGCGCACCGATCTGCTCGTGCAGATATTCGGTAAGCGCCCAGGCGATAGAGATACCGTCGAACGTGCTCGTGCCGCGCCCCACTTCATCCAGCAGGATGAGGCTCCTCTTCGTGGCGCGGTTGACGATGTTCGCCGCCTCGTGCATCTCCACCAGAAATGTGCTTTCGCCGCTGGCGATGTTATCGCTCGCGCCGACGCGGGTGAAGATGTTGTCCACCAGTCCCACCACCGCGCGCTTCGCCGGGACGAAACTGCCGATATGCGCCAGCAGTACGATGAGTCCCGCCTGCCGCAGATAGGACGACTTACCGCTCATATTCGGACCGGTGATGATGAGGATCTGCTGTTTCTTCGTGTCCAGGGCGACGGAGTTCGGTATGTACTGTTCCCCGGTCGGCAGCAGCTGTTCGATCACCGGATGCCGTCCTTCTTCGATGATGAGCTCCTCGCCGTTGTTCACCTCCGGTTTGGTATAGCGGTTCTCCTGCGCTGCCTGTGCGAGGGAGACGAGACAATCGAGTGTGGCGATCTGTTGGGCGTTGGACTGGATGATGCCGGCGAACTGTGATGCGAACAGACGGAGTTCGTTGAACAGTCTGGTCTCGATCGCCAGGATCTTCTCATCCGCATGCAGCACTTTGTCCTCGTACTCCTTCAGGTCCGGCGTGATGTACCGCTCCGCATTCGTCATGGTCTGTTTGCGGATATAATCCTTCGGTATCTTGTCCTTGTGCGTGTTGGTGATCTCGATGAAGTACCCGAAGACGTTGTTGAACCCGATCTTCAGCGAGGGGATCCCGGTCCGCTCCCGTTCCCTCACCTGCAGGTTCGCAATCCAGTCCTTGGCAGAGAACGACAGCGTCCGCAGCTCGTCCAGCTCCGCATTGAAGCCATGCCGGATGACCCCGCCGTCCTCGAACTTCATCGGCGGTTCGTCCGCGATCGCGGCTGAAATGGCCTCTGTTAGTTCCTTCAGCGGCTGTAGCTGCTCATTGATCATTCTCAACGTGGAGTCACCCTGAGCGAGTCCCGCGTTCTTTGCGGGACGAGTCGAAGGGTCGCTCTGAATGACGGAAGGAAGGAGTTGCTTCAACTTCGGAATGCCTTCAAGGATCCGCTTCAACGCCAGCATCTCGCGGGGGTTGGCGCGGCTGGTGGCAATGCGGGCGATGAGCCGTTCCATATCACCGATCTCGGAGAGCTCCGTCTGCAGGTCGGTCCGGAGCGCGGTCCGTTCGACCAGCGTCTGCACCCCTGCGGAGCGCCAGAGGATCTGCTCGATGGAACGGAGCGGATTGTTCACCCATTTCTTCAGCAGACGCGCCCCCATCGGTGTGCTCGTTTTATCCAGCACGGAGAAGAGGGTGCCGTCCAGCGAACCGCCCATGGACGAGGTGATCTCCAGATTCCGCTTCGTGGCCGGGTCCAGGACGATGGTCCCTTCCACGGAGTACGGCACGATCTTCTGAATGTGGGCCAGGTTCGCTTTCTGCGTCTCGTTCAGATAGTGCATCACGCCGCCGGCCGCGATGATGCCGATACTCATGGTATCGATGCCGAATCCCTTCAGCGACTGTGTTTTGAAATGCTGCAGCAGTTTGTCGGTGCCGTAATCGAACTGGAAGAGCCAGTCATCGAGCGATGTGTAGATGCCGTGGTAGCGGCCCCGCAGCAGCTCCTGCATCGGTTCCTTGTCCCGCTTCTGCACCAGCAGTTCGGCAGGTGCGATGGACATGAGGATCTCCGGGAGCTGACGGAAGGGGAATTCGGATGTGAAGAACTCGCCGGTGGAGATATCCACAAAGGAGAATCCGACCGGATCGTTGGCGGCGGCGATGGCGCTTGGCAGTGCGACAGCGGCGAGATAGTTATTCTGTTTCTGATCGAGGATCTTGTCCGAGAACGAGACGCCGGGCGTCACCACTTCGATCACATCACGCTTCACGATCCCCTTGGCGAACTTCGGGTCCTCCAGCTGTTCGCACACCGCAACGCGGAGTCCGGCCTTCAGCAGTTTCGGCAGGTACGTTTCAAGGGCATGGTGCGGGAACCCGGCAAGCGGCGTCTCCCCCACATCCCCTGCCTTCCCGCGGCGGGTGAGCGTGATGCCGAGAACGCGCGAGGTGGTCTTGGCGTCATCATCGAACGTCTCGTAGAAATCCCCCATCCGGAACAGCAGGATGGTGTCGGGATACTTCGCCTTCACCGAGGCGTATTGTTTCATGAGCGGGGTGGACATGGACAGGACTGTAAGAACTCAGTGAACAGATGACGGATTACAGAGAACAGATAACAGACAACAGATGATAAGATATCAGACTAAGTGACAAAGGGCAAAAAGCCCCGAATTCGGACGAACTTCGGGGCTTTTGAACAACGGCTTCAAAGTAGAAAAAAAATGGAGGGGAAACAAGAAGGGATGTCAGGAACTCTGGAGCAGCGCCGGACCATTACTGTTTCATAGTGATCAGATGCCGGTGGGGCGTGATCATCACCTCATACGTCACTGCGCGTCCAATGGAGGGATCGGCACGGTCAAATTCCGCGAGTCTGTTCCCGATAAAGAGCAGGTGCAGTGTTGTATCATTGCCGCCGGAATACAGGACAGTTCTTCCCAATTCCGTCATTTCGTTGAATCCCAGACCGGGGAGGGTTACCGGATTGTTCTTTTTTGTAAAGCTGTCACCCTCTCCCCCCTCCGTCGAAGGAATGATAAAATATTGCTGCGCTGTAAAGGAGATCATAGAAAGATGATCCGTTACATCGCTTCGGTAACGGGCGAGGGTATTGTCCTGCTGCATCGTTGAGAAGAACGAGCGAACCGCGAACCATGAACCTGTCAATGAAAGAGTGAATGCAATGCACCACACGGCGCACAGTACGGTGCCGACCCTCATCAGAAGTGGAACAGGGAGGCCTTTTGCTTTCCGGTTCTCACTGTTGATCCGGAGAGCGATCCATCCTGTCGGTACAATGATGAACGTGAGCCAGAGGGCGAAAAAGACCTTCAGATAAGTGGTCCAGCCGACGGCATCGAGCGATCTCCCGGAAAACTCGCTGATACCGTTGGCTACCGTGACACGCCCGGCTTCGGCCGCCACAGGTAAATGCCGCATCACGGTAAGATAGAATTGTTGTCCGACGTTGTACGGAACGATGTGGAATGTCCGCATCACGATGATCAACGCCACCAGTACACACGCGAGAAAGAATTTAAATTGCCAGGTGGACCGCAGCGATTGCTGTTTTGTATCAGTTGATCCGTTCATAACGCACTCCGTTTCTGCTCAGGGTCGCGGCGAATTGCAGTTTTCCGGTATGCCCGGAGGCATTCACAAACTCGTTGTTATATCCGCGTGCCACCGTGTCGATACAGATATAGTGCACAGCAGTATCTCCGCTGAACGAGACGAACGTCAATGCATCGGTCTCCGGGGTGACGGTGTCATGATGAGGATATGTATTGAAGGAACCATCGGCGATCGATGGTCCGTACCGTTCGCGGAAGACTGCCACGAGCGATTTCTTCCGTCCGTTGTCCGTTTGATGATGGAACGTCCGCAGGACCGGAAGCATCGATGCATAGATCTTGTCGGACACGATGATCCCGGATCCGAGATAGGTCCGGATCTGCGGAAGTAAATTCCGCTGGTACGACGACATTTCATGGAAGGTCGCCGTATAGGCACCATAGGCTGTAAGGAACAGAAGCGTGAGCGAAACAACTGCACTTTTTTCCAATCGGGATGGAAGATGTCTTTGGGAACGAACGACCAGCACGATCAGATATCCTGCCGCCCCGATAATGCCCCCTGTTACCGAGCCCCACATATCATGCGGATCGAACAACACCATGAACGGTATCCCGACACACATCGCTCCTGTTCCGATCCAAACGAAATACTTCATACGGCCTTCCGGGGAAATGATCAATTCCGCTCAACGGTGCGTTGGTACTGCTGATCGATGACGCGGATGGATTGTTTGTATTGCTGCGCAAGATTCTCTTCCTGGATGGTGCCGGCAGCATAGATGAACAGTGTCATCATGATAACGGCTCCAATGGAATACACGACCGATCGCAGCGAAAGCGTCACGGTCGCGGAGCGGGTGATACCTCGTTGCGAGCCCATCGCCAGCGCGGAGAATGCCCGGTCCAGTTCCTCCGGCACAGTTCCCGCCGCCATGCGTCCTGCTGCACTGCGGATGGAAGAGAGGTGCAGAAAGAACGTTCGGCAGTCATCACATTCGGCCATGTGCAGGAAGAGCTCTCGCTGCTGAGGCAAGGTCAGTTCATTGTCGATCAGTAAACTGATCTCTTCTTTCGTCGATCGGTGTTTCATGGCGTATCCTCTTTCATGAACGGGGCGAGCATTTCGCATATGGCCGCCCGGGATTTGAAGATCTTCGATTTTACAGCGCTCAATGATGTACCGGTAATTACCGCGATCTCGTTGTACGGAAGTCCTTCAACGTCCCTCAGCAGGTACACTTCCCGATACGCCGGCTTCAGACATTGGACCGCATCGTGCAGGTGAGAGGAGAATTCCTTCTCCGCCATGCTGATGAACGGATTTCCCGGATCGTACACCTCTTCCGCCTCCTCCAGCGGACCCATCGGAACGGTCCTCTTCCTTCTCAGGACCATCAGGATCTCGTTCCGTGCCGTCGAGAAGAGCCAGGAACGCAACGTAATACCATGTTCCACCGTATGGATCCTGGAAAGCATCTTCAGGAACGCTTCCTGCGCGGCATCCTGCGCGGATGCCGGATCACCGGTCATGCGGAGACAGAAGGCATAGACCGGCAGTTTGTGCCGCTCATAGAGCGCCGCACCGGCGGACATGATCCCGTTCTTCAGTTGAAGCACCAATTCTGCGTCTGTTGCCTGTTGTCGGTCCAATGTCCCGCCGTTGATGATTGTAACAGGAAGATGCAGAACTCCCGTGAAAGTTGCCAAAAATGCTTCTTTGTTTTTCGCACGCATTCTCTCTATATTTCTCAGACATTTTCCACACCTTAGAACGGCATGAACGACATCATCCTCCGCACCACCAATCTCGGCAAACATTATAAGAACCGCTGGGCAGCACAGGACATCAACCTGGAAGTGCACCGCGGGGATGTCTTCGGGTTCCTCGGACCCAACGGCGCCGGCAAAAGCACCTCCATCCGCATGATCCTCTCGCTCATCAAGCCAACCACCGGTTCCGTTCAGCTGTTCGGACACGACCTGGCAGCGGAGCGGGAAAAGGCTCTGATGAACGTCGCCGGCATCGTTGAAAAACCCGATTTCTATCTCTATCTCTCCGCCTTCCGCAATATGCAGATCGCCGGGTCGCTGACGCTCGGCCGGACGCCGGACAAGAAGAAAGTGATGGAGACGCTCCAGGTGGTGGGACTCGCCGAACGGGCACTGGACAAGGTGAAGACCTTTTCCCACGGCATGAAACAACGGCTCGGCATCGCGCAGGCGCTGCTCTGTGATCCGCAGCTGATCATGCTGGACGAGCCGACGAACGGACTCGACCCCCAGGGCATGAAGGAAGTCCGCGAGCTCATCCTCCGGCTCTCCACCGAACGGGGCATCACGGTCTTCCTCTCCTCCCATCTGCTGAATGAAGTGGAACAGGTCGCCACGCGGATGGCGATCATCAACAAAGGAAAGATGATCGTCCAGGGCAGCGTTGCGGACCTGCTGAAAGCGAATGCGAACAAGGTGCTCGTACATGCGGAGCCAGTGAAGAAAGCGGTCAGCACATTGACGGCAATGAAGAATGTCTCCGGCGTGACGGTCACGGAGGAAGGGATCATCGCCCGGATCGAACCGAAATTCGCTCCGGCGGCGGTGAAAGGACTGGTCGAAGCGAAATGCAAGGTCTTCTCCGTCCAGCCCAGACACAGTCTGGAAGAGTACTTCCTGGAGAAGACCGGCGCTTCCGAACCGTGACCCGCTCCCGTTCATCGTTATCACTTTTAACTTTTCACTTTTGACTTTTTATGTTCAACCTCATCTCCTGGGAACTCTTCAAGACCTACGCCAAGTGGCGGACCTACATCGGGTTCATCGCCGTGGGCGTGCTGCTGCCGGTCATCATGTGGATCATGTGGATCGAAGGGGGCAAGTTCATCCAGTACCAGCTCCGCACGCTCCAATCAGAATTCCTCATCACCGGAAATCTCTTCAACGGCTGGGTGATCGCGCAGATCATCATGAACGGCCTCTGGGTGCACGTCCCTTCATTGATCGCATTGGTGGCCGGGGACCAGCTCTCCGGTGAGGCGACTGCCGGTACGTTCCGGCTGACACTCATCCGTCCGGTCTCCCGCACGCGCATCCTGAATGCGAAGTACATCGCCACGCTCATCTATACCGCATCACTCGTCATCTTCATCGCGGCGCTGTCGCTCGGTCTCGGACAATGGATCTTCGGCACCGGGGATCTGATCGCCGTCGATCCGCGCGAAGGGATCGTCATCCTGGCGGAGGAGAACCTGCTGATGCATTTCCTCTTCGCCTATCTGCTCGCCATCTGGTCCATGTTCGTGGTCGCCTCACTCGCGTTCTTCATCTCCGCGCTCGTCGAGAACGCCATCGGACCGATCATCATCACCATGACCGTGCTCGCCATCTTCTATGTGATCACCTTCCTGCCGGTGGAATCGGTGGAGGACATCAAACCGTGGCTCTTCACCACGCATATGAACGTCTGGCAGCAGGCGCTGCGCGACCCGATGGACTGGGACATCATCCGTGATTCGGTGCTGATCCTCGGCGCGTACAGCGCATCGTTCTGGGCAGCTACGCTCTTCCTGTTCCGGAGAAAAGACATCCTTTCGTAATCGTACCGCCACCAATCCAGGAGTCGTATGAGTATCGCCAAGACCATCAATGAAATGAAGACGGGGTTCCTCCCCACGTTCTGGGTCGCCAACACGCTGGAACTGTTCGAACGCTTCGCGTTCTACGGTTCCAAAGCAGTGCTGACCGTTTACCTTGCCAACCGTGTGGGACTCGGGGTCCAGGCCGCCGGCACGCTGGCCGGACTCTTCTCCGGTCTGCTCTATTCGCTGCCGATCATCGCCGGAGTGTTCGTGGACCGGTACGGGTTCAAGCGGACGCTCGCTGCCTGTTTCGCATTCTTCACCGTCGGCTATTTCCTGATCGGCCTTGCCGGACTGGAGTTCGGGCAGGCGATCGTGGAATCGGTCGGCAAAACCACCTACGTGGTCGCTGTGCTCATCCTGACCGCCATCGGCGGCTCGCTTATCAAACCGTGCATCGTCGGCACCGTCGCCAAGACATCCAATGACAACGTTCAATCCCTCGGATATTCCATCTATTATACACTGGTGAACATCGGCGGCGCCATCGGGCCGATCCTGGCACTCCAGGTGCGCGAAGGACTCGGCATCGAGTATGTGCTCATCATGTCCTCCCTCACCTCGTTCCTGCTGCTGCTCGGCACGCTCTTCTTCTATAAGGAGCCGCCGAAAGCCGCCGATGCGAAACCGCAGGCATCCCTCGGCAAGGTGTTCAAGGATATGCTGACCGTTTTCCGCAATCTGAAGTTCATCTCCTTCCTGGTGATCTTCTCCGGATTCTGGATCATGTTCTGGCAGATCTTCTATTCGTTCCCGTTCTATATCACGGAAGTACTGAAATTCCCCCAGTTCGAGATCCTGGAGACGGTCGATGCGTGGACCATCATTTTGGTGAGCGTGCCGATCACCGCCATGGTGAAGAAGTGGAGCCCTATCACCGCTATGTCGCTCGGCTTTGCCATCGCCAGCTTCTCGTGGATCCTCATGGCTTTCTCCCCCACCGTCACGGCCGCGGTGATCGCCATGATGCTCTTCGCCATCGGCGAAGCGACGCAGGCGCCGCGCTTCTATGAATATGTCGCATCGCTCGCACCGAAGGAGCAGGTCGGCACCTACATGGGCTTCGCATTCCTGCCGGTCTCCATCGGTTCGTTCGTCGCCGGTCCGCTCTCCGGCTGGCTGGTGAAGACCTATCTGCAGGACACGATGGATCCGATGATGATGTGGAGCATCCTGGCCGGCATCGGATTCGGATCGACCGCATTGATGATCCTCTATAACATCTTCGTCGCAAAGAAGGGATGACCATGAAGAGATTGTTCGTACTGCTGACGCTGGTCAGCATCGTCCTCGTCACACCGGCTGCCGCGCAGAAACTGACGGCGGAGAGGATCCTGCAGAACGTGAAGGCGAATTTCGACGCGGTGAAGGATTACACCGCACAGCTCACCGGCACCGTGAGCATGGAGCGGCTGAAGGTGCCGAAGATGAGTGTGAAGATCTATTTCAAACAGCCGAACAAGTTCAAGACCGAGTCCAAAGGGACCAGCTTCCTGCCGAAGAACATCCTGGACATCAATCCGGCGGACCTGCTGGAGAGGTTCGATGCATCACTGCTCGGCAAGGAGGAACTGGACGGAAAGACCTACTACAAGATCCGTCTAATAACGAAAGCGGTGAAGGGAAAACAGGTGCGGGAGAGTTTCATCTGGGTGCTGGACGGGGAGTGGACCATTACGCGGCTGGAGTCGTATCCGTCCGAAGGACGGAAGATCGAAGTGCTCGTCGAGAGCGTGCGTATCGACGGGAAGTACATCCTGCCGGCGAAGATCACCGCCCGGTTCGATTTCGAGCAGAATCCGGACTCGCTGGCGGAGCGGATCTACTCGCCCCAGCGTGTACCGCGGAAAGGATCTGCAGAATTGATCTATTCGGACTACCAAGTGAATACCGGTCTGAGCGATGAACTCTTCGAGGACCCGAAAAAGCAGGAGTGATACTCTTTCCTGAAGTATGAGCAACAAAAAAGCCGCTGTTCAGCGGCTTTTTTGTTTATCGTCAATTCTTCTGCTTCTCCATCATCGCAATGAACTTTGCGAAGAGGTAATCGCTGTCATGCGGTCCCGGAGAGGCTTCCGGATGGTACTGCACGCAGAAGACCGGATGGTGCTTGTGCTCGAATCCTTCCACCGTGTGATCGTTCAGGTTCACGTGGGTCAGTTCGATCTGGGACTGGTCCATCGACTTCCAGTCCACCGCGAATCCATGGTTCTGTGACGTGATCTCGATGATATTGGTCTGCAGGTTCTTCACCGGGTGATTGCCGCCGCGGTGGCCGAACTTCAGCTTATAGGTCTTCCCGCCGAGCGCCAGTCCCAGTAGCTGGTGGCCGAGACAGATGCCGAAGATCGGCTTCTTCCCGATGAGTTTCTTGATGTTCATGATGGCGTACTTCACGGCATCCGGATCGCCGGGACCGTTGGAGAGGAAGATACCGTCCGGACCCATCGCCAGAACCTCATCAGCCGGTGTGCTGGCCGGGACCACCGTCAGGTCGCATCCATAGGTGGCAAGGCGGCGGAGAATGTTCTGTTTCACGCCGTAATCGTACACCACCACCTTGTATTTCGCTGCTTGGCTCTCACCGTTCTTCGTCTTCAGTGCGAACGCGGTCCTGTCGATCTCGTTCCAATGGTAGGAAGCGTTGGTCGTGACCTTCTTCGCCAGGTCGAGTCCGTTCATGTCCGGCGATGCTTTTGCTTTCGCGATCAGGGACGCATCGTCCAGGTCCGTCGTGGAGATGATGCCGCGCATCGCCCCCTGGTTACGGATGATCTTCGTGAGCATCCGCGTATCGATCCCCTGGATGGCGAGGATGTTGTGCTTCTTCAGCCAGTCCCCCAGCGACGAGTTCGCGCGCCAGTTACTGTGGAAGTCGAAGTACTCCTTCACGATGAACCCGCTCACCTGCGGCTTCACCGATTCCACATCGTCCGTGTTCACACCATAGTTGCCGATGAGCGGATAGGTCATCGTCACGATCTGTCCGGCATACGACGGATCGGTGAGGATCTCCTGATATCCGGTGATGCTGGTATTGAAACAGACCTCCCCTGCCGTTTCTCCTTCGGCGCCGAAGTGCTCGCCGGTGAAGACCGTTCCGTTCTCAAGTGCCAGTTTTGCGATCATGGATTCCGATGGGCCGCGTGCGCGGCGGTGTGTGAAGGTTCGATGGATATATCGGGACAAAAATACGAAATTTTTGTTGACAACCGAAATACAATTTTGCTTATTACCATAGTTGTTAGAGGAGCGGTGCACACGAGTACCCGTGCCGAGAGCGGAACAGCTCCGGGACGCACGGGGAAAAGGTATGCAGGTAGCACCGCCGAAAGGAATGGAGTTGTTCCTCTCCCTTCCTTGGGCTGCAGTGACACGAACTGCAGACTGTTGTTCCGGGATACCGGACCAAAGCGCTAATGACGGTCCGCAGCGGTCGTTTCCCGCCCTTTTCATCTGAGCGGCACTTCCCTTTTTGAACGCAGAGCGTCCTTGGCGGCCCTCTGCGTTCCGCATTTTAAAGGAGTGCCATGAATATCGCCGTCATCGGATATGGACGGTTCGGGAAGGAGATCGAACGGCAGGCCGTCCGCCTCGGTCACACCGTCCCCGTGCTGTTCACCTCACACTATCCCGTGGTCCGCCATCTGCAGGAGCATACCGGCCGTATCGACTGCTGCATCGATGTCTCGGTCCCCGCTGCGGTCCTCTCCAATGTCCGCACCTGCGCTGATGCCGGTATCCCGGTGGTACTCGGCACCACCGGCTGGCAGCAATACCATACGGAATTGCTGGAGACCGTCCGGGACAGGAACGGGACGCTCATCTATGGCAGCAACTTCTCCGTCGGCGCCCACATCCTCTTCGCGCTCGTCCGCGCCGCTGCAGCCATGGCGGACCATCTGCCGGAGTACGATGTATCGGTTTCGGAGGTCCACCACCGGCTCAAAACGGACTCACCCAGCGGTACGGCGCTCACGATCGCCCGGGAGATCCTCTCGCATATGTCGCGGAAGTCCGCTATCCATCATCCCGATACCGGGCCGATTCGTCCCCATGAACTCAGTATCTCCTCCTCTCGTATCGGGACCGTCCCGGGGACACATTCGGTCCTGTTCCATTCGGCAGCGGATGAGATCGAACTGGTCCACCGTGCGCACGACCGGAGCGGATTCGCTGCCGGAGCGGTCCGTGCAGCGGAACTGACTGCAGAGATCACCGGCATCCACCGGTTCGACGACCTTGTCCGTGAACGATTCCTCCATCTACCATCATAAAGGAGTTCCCATGTCCTCACCATTCCGTTTCCGCGGCACCGCCACTGCACTTGTCACCCCGATGCTCCCGAACGGGGAGATCGATACTGCAGCACTCAAGCGGTTGGTGGAGTTCCAGATCTCCAACGGCATCAATGCCCTTGTCCCGTGCGGTACCACCGGCGAAAGCGCCACACTCTCCCATCCGGAGCATCATCATGTGATGGACATCGTCGCGGAACAGGCGGGCGGACGCGTGCCGATCATCGTCGGAGCCGGAAGCAACTCCACGCGGGAGGCGATCTCCCTCACCCAGCATGCCCGTGCCATCGGTGCGGATGCGGTCCTCTCCGTAGCCCCCTATTATAATAAGCCGACGCAGCAGGGATTCTTCGAACATTACCGTGCGATCACAGAGGCGGTCGATATCCCGGTCTTCGTCTATAATGTGCCCGGCAGGACCGGCAGTAACATCAATGCTGAAACCGCTTTGCGTCTGGCGGAACTGCCCGGCATTGCCGGTATCAAAGAGGCATCTGGGAACATCCCGCAGGTGATGGAGATCCTGAGGAACCGACCGGCGGACTTCCTTGTCCTCTCCGGCGACGATGCGCTGACACTACCGATGATGGCGCTTGGGGCGGACGGTGTGATCTCGGTGGTTGCGAATGAGGTCCCGGCCGAATTCTCCCGGATGGTCCGTCATTGTCTTGCCGGTGATTTCGCCGCCGCCCGGGAGATCCATGAGAAGCTGCTGGAACTGATGAACCTGAATTTCATCGACTCTAATCCGATCCCGGTGAAAACCGCCCTGTCGGTGATGGGAATGATCCATGAATCGTTCCGTCTGCCGCTCACGGCCATGCCGCTCGAGCATAAGATCAAATTACGCCGTACATTGGAGGAGTTATCACTTGTGGAGCATACCGCATGACCATCGCTATCGATACCCTCCGTTCCGCGGTCGAACAGGAATCCGCCGCCCCCACACGGAATGCCGAAAAGGTGTTCCGACAGTTCCTGGATGCACTGGACCAGGGAACGGTCCGTACGGCGGATCATGTGAACGGTGAATGGACAGCGAATGCGTGGGTGAAGCAGGGGATCCTGCTCGGTTTCCGTCTCGGCACATTGAAGGATCTCCCTTCCAGCGGGAACGCCGCGTTCTTCGACAAACATACCCTCCCTCTGAAACGGCTCTCGCGGAAGGACAATGTGCGTATCGTGCCGGGCGGTACATCGATCCGCAAAGGAGCATTCGTCTCCCCTTCGGTGATCGTGATGCCTCCTGCGTTCATCAACATCGGTGCGTGGATCGGTCCTGACACCATGGTCGATTCGCATGCACTCGTTGGTTCGTGTGCGGTGATCGGAGCGCGTGTCCATCTGAGTGCCGCCGTCCAGATCGGGGGTGTGCTGGAGCCGATCGGCGCGCTGCCGGTGATCGTGGAGGATGATGTGATGATCGGCGGGCAGTGCGGCATCTTCGAAGGGACCATTATCCGCAGGCGCGCGGTGCTCGGCACCGGTGTGATCCTCAACGCCTCCACACCGGTCTACGACCTGGTGCATCAGCGCATCGTTCCGCGTTCGGCCAACGGGACGCTCATCATTCCGGAGAACGCCGTTGTGGTCGCCGGCAGCCGGGCGGTCCGCACACCATTCGGAGCTGAGCATGGACTGAGCGTCTACACACCGGTCATCGTGAAGTACCGCGATGAACGGACCGATGCGCGCACCGCACTGGAGGATGCACTGCGCTGATTTTCACCCGTTCCTCCTGTTGCGCACAAATAATCGGTTCTCCGCTACGATTCCCATCAAACTTTCTTTTTTTGCGTTCAAAGGATTATTTAGTTTCTCGCTAATAAATATATTTTCTTATCATTTACATATTGCGTGCGTTGGCCGGGAAATTTAGGAGGATGAGCGAATGGGAAAGCGATGAATGACGGGACTTTTGCAACTTTTCTTGTGCCGACCCGCTTTGGAATACAGGTCGGCATCCCTTCGGGACCCCGTCAAGAAAAGTAGGATGTGATTCTTCGTATATTGCTGTTGGTTTCGATGTTTCACACTAAACGGTTAATCAAGGAACAAG
>JABWAK010000204.1 GCA_013361065.1 Bacteroidota bacterium | reverse complement strand
CGTGCATTACAAAAGAGTTCGATCAATCCGATCGACCGGCTGACCGCCGGATGGTATTCGGAGGGACAATCGACGCTCAGCGATGTTCTGGTCGGCGGATCGATCCTTTCACCGCTCCTCTTCGTGCTGGATGAACGGATGCGGGGCGATCTCGGTATCATCGGCATGATGTATCTGGAGACGATTTCGTTCGCTACGTTCATGCCGTCGTACGGCAAAGGGAGCGTGCGGCGGGTCCGACCGTTCGTATACGGTTCCCCGGCACCGATGACGCTGAAGGAAGATTTTGAATCCCTTCGCTCCTTCTATTCCGGCCATGCCACCTGGGCCTTTGCCACCAGCATCTTCTTCGCCACTGTCTACACCGATTACCATCCTGATTCGGAGCATACCGAACTGATCTGGGGAGGTGCCATCGGTCTGGCATCGGCAGTTTCCCTGCTCAGAGTGACCTCCGGGGCGCACTTCCTATCCGATATCGCCGTCGGCGCCGCTGTCGGCACCGCGATCGGTTATACCATTCCCGCGCTTCATCGCCGCACGGACAACAGCTGGTCCCTTGCTCCCGCCGTTACACCCCAGGGGAGCGCCCTCCGCTTCACACTCCATTTAAAATGACAACGGCGGACCGAAGTCCGCCGTGATCATTTCTCCAGCATGTTCCTGTTCTGTTACGGCCGGAAACCGGGTCCGCCGTGTCCATGACCGCCGCGGCCGCCGGGACCTTTGCGTCCGGGTTTCTTGTTCCAGAACTTCTCGACCCATTCCGTGAACAATGCGGTCTGTTCCTCGGTGATGATGAGAGTGACCGAAGCAACGAACTGTGCCCGTGCTGCCACGACCAGTTCTTTCGCTTCATCCCGGGTGATGGTGCTGTCCTTCACCTGGGTGCGGATATCGTTCAGCGCGGCGAATAACGTCTGTGCATAGATCTTCACACTGTCGAATTGTGCATCGGAGAGTCCGACGTAGGTCTTCAGGTGATTGAGCATCCGTGCATGGCGCAGAGAGTCGTGCATCGGACCGCTCCCGTGATTGGCCCGGATCTCATCATCCGTCGCCTGGGTGGTCTTCAGCATCGATGTTTCGCTGTACAACGCATCGCTGTTCTGGTCCGCTTCGACCGGTGAGCTGTTGTCGCAGCCGACGAGGATCAATGCGAACAGTGCTGCTGCCAGAAGGTTCTTCATTGCTTGGTCCTTGATTAGTGAGAGATGGATGGATTAGTGTCGTCTCACCCATAGACATTACAATCACTGTGCCACAAATTGTCGCTTAAATCCGTCCGTTTATCGTTCCCTGAGACCGGCTACCGCGCACCGTTTGCACACTGCATGCACTCTCTGCATAAAATGATAGCGTCCCGCCGGAGCGGGACGCTGTGTAGTGCCTCCAGGACCGAATGGTCTGCGATCAACGTACCTTCACATCGATGGCACGCGGTTTCGCTTCCTCCGCCTTCGGCAGTGTCAGCGACAGGACGCCATCCTTGTACTGCGCATCGATCTTGTTGACGTCCACAGTGGAGGGCAGTGTGAAGGAGCGTTCGAAGGAACCGAAGCGCCGTTCGATGCGATGGACATCGCCCTGCTTCTCCTCCGTTGTCCCTTTCTTCTCACCGCGGATGGTCAGCACGTTGTTCTCGAGCGTGACCTGCACATCCTCTTTTGCCATACCGGGAAGCTCGGCATTCAGCACGTAGCGCTCCGCATTCTCGGTGATGTCCACGGCCGGATACCAGTCCCGCCGTGAGAACCCGCCGTCGGCAAGCAGGTCGCCGCGGAAGAATTCATCAACGATGCGGTTCATATCATGCTGCAGGGACAGCAATCCGCGGAACGCCGGGAACTCGCTGTTCCAGCGGGTCAGGTCCGAGGTCGGTGTTCGTTTGATCAGTGACATAGCGTCTCTCCTTTCTTGTCGTTATGGCCGGTGCATCGTCCCGCACCGTGCCGGGTTATTGGATGTGGATCTGTTTGGGTCTGTACTGTTCTTTCTTCCGCAGTGTCACGGTCAGGACGCCGAGTTCATACCGGGCATCGGCCGAGTGCGGATCGATATCGTCCGCCAGCGTGAACTGGCGGCGGTACTGCTTGCCGGCCTCCTCGCCCGCGGCGGGCACCTCGGCCGTCACATGCAGCGACTGTTGTTCCACGTTCACGGCAATACGGTCCTTCGCGGCGCCGGGGATGTCGAGCGATACCAGATAGGCATCCTTCGATTCGATGATGCTCACGGCCGGTGTGACCGTGACGAGTGTGTCCTGCGGTGTCAGTGTCTGTGTCATGGAATACTTCCCTCCCTTATCGGACAGTGATCTGTTTCGGTTTCGCGATCTCATGTTTCGGAAGAACGACCGTAAGGAGTCCATTCTCATGGACAGCCGTAACCTTCTCCACATCGACCGCATACGGGAGGCGAAGAGTCCGCTCATAGGTTCCATAATTCATTTCATTCCTTATCCATTGTTCCTGTTCGTTCAGTTCGGGACGTTTGCGTTCCGCGGTGATGGTGAGGTGTCCTTCGCGGACATTCACGGTGATATCGTTCTTTGCCACACCGGGCAGTTCCAGCGTGACGGTCAACTGATCGTTGCTCTCACGGAGCGAGAATCCGTTGTTCCGCTGCGTCCGCTCCACCGTCACCGGAAGGATCGTATTGCGCAGCAGCGCATCGAAATGATCGGTGATATCCGGAACGTGTCTGAATCGTACTAACATGGTGTCTCTCCTGTTGATGAATGATGGTTGTTGGTTGTTCGATCGTTATGCCATCATACATTTCAAGCAGTGTGCCAAACTTGTAAGTGTAGTATTTTCAATGCGATCGATTTTCGCCGTCGTTTTTTTCTGAAGGGATGACAGGAAACACGGACAAAATTTCAACCGGGAAGGAATCTGTGACAGGAAAGTGCGACAGAATGGGAGGAAATAAAAACGCCTTTCATGGAATCATGAAAGGCGTCGGAGAGTACGTGCAGCAATGGTCAGTCGTGTTCGGCAAGCCAGCGTTCAGCATCGATAGCTGCCATACAGCCGCTGCCTGCGGCGGTGATCGCCTGGCGGTAATACTGGTCCGCAACATCACCGGCGGCGAAGACACCGTCGATATTCGTCCTGGTGCTCCCCGGCTGGACCTTCAGATAGCCGTTCTCATGCATATCGAGGATGCCTTTGAAGATCTCGGTATTCGGTTTGTGACCGATCGCCAGGAACAGACCATCCGCTTTCACATCCTTCACCGCACCGGTCTTGATATTCTTCAGACGCAGACCGGTCATCTTCTTCCTGTCATTCTCGACGGTCCCGAGTACTTCCTCTACGACAGTGTTCCACTCCACCGACACTTTGGGATTGTTCAGCACACGGTCCTGCATCACTTTCGATGCACGGAACTCTTCACGGCGATGGATGAGCGTCAGCTTCGATGCGAACTTGGTGAGGAAGCTCGCCTCCTCCATCGCGGTATCACCGCCGCCGACGACATAGACCTCCTGGTTGCGGAAGAAGAATCCGTCGCACGTGGCACAGGCCGACACGCCGTACCCGGAGAATTGCTTCTCCGATTCCAGTCCCAGCCACTTCGCCGAGGCACCGGTCGAGACGATCACGGCATCGGCCGTGTAGAGGGTCTCATCGACCCACACCTTGAATGGACGCTGCGAGAAATCGACCTTCGTGACCACTTTGAATTGTGATTCCGCGCCGAAGCGCTGTGCCTGTTTCCGCATCACATCCATCAGTTCCGGTCCCTGGATGCCATGTTCGAATCCGGGGAAGTTCTCCACTTCCGTTGTGATGGTGAGCTGACCGCCGGGCTGGATGCCTTCGAAGATCAGGGGATTGAGATTGGCTCTGCTGGCATAGATGGCAGCGGTGAGACCGGCTGGTCCCGAACCGATGATGATGACGTGACGATGAGTATCGGACATGTTCTTGTTTGACTGTAAAATGATTGAATGATGTTCAATGAACTATTCGGGTTTCTGTTTCGCCTTCAACACGATCGAAGCGTTCCGGACCAGGCCATCGCGTTTCGTCCGTTTGACGGGCGAATTCCTGAACCGGGCGCTGAACTCCTCCTGCGACAGACCTGCAAGTTCCTGCAGCGGAGGGTCGATATTCGCAGGCCGGGGTTCGAATTCCGCATGCTCCGTCGGCTGCTGAAACCTGTTCCACGGACAAACATCCTGACAGATATCGCAGCCATAGACCCAACGATCGAACCGCTCACCGAGTTCCCGTGCGATCTCGCCGCGGTGTTCGATGGTAAGATACGAAATGCAGCGCTGACTATCTACGTCATATGGTTCGGTGATCGCATCGGTCGGACAGGCATCGATGCATGCGGTACATGTTCCGCAGAAATCCTCCATCGGTGCATCAGGAGTGAGCTCAAGGGTAGTGATGATCTCTCCCAGAAAGACCCACGAGCCGTATTCCTTCGTGATGAGGTTCGTGTGTTTCCCCTGCCAGCCGATCCCTGCCCGTGCCGCCCAGACCTTCTCCATGACCGGACCGGTGTCCACGTAGTACCGGCCGTCCGATCCCGGTTCCCATTGTTTGATGCACTGAAACAGCGTTTGGATCCTTTCGGTCACATGCAGATGATAATCATCCCCCCACGCATACCGGGAGAATTTCCCGGTCCCTTCGTCCTGAGAATGCTGCACCGGAGTATAATAGTTGACGGCGCAGCTGATCACGGTCTTGGCGCCGGGGACGACCAAGCGCGGATCGGTCCTCTTGTCCGCATTCCGCTCCATCCACTGCATGGAGGCATGGGCGCCGCGATGCAGCCACTCCGCCAGTCTGCTTCGCTCCTGCGACAGCTCCTCCGCACGTGCGAAGCCGATCTTGTGGATGCCGAGTTCGGCGGCCTTCTCCCGTATGCGCTGTTCAATGGTCATAGGATCGGTGGTGATCACCGGCCGTCATCGGATGATGCCGTTCCGGGATCCACATAGACGGTTCCGTTCCGCACCTCTGCCGGGAATGTTCTGAGTCTTCCGCCGGCGTTGACGGGTGCACCAGTCCGCACATCGAACGACCATCCGTGCATCGGACAGGTGACGATGCCGTTCTCATACAGACCGTCATGCAGTTTCGCAAAGTGCTGATGGGGACAATTATTCGCTACGGCGCAGATGTGCTCGTCCACCCGGAACAGCACCAGGTCTTCACCGTTCACCCGGACCCGTGTTCCGCGGCCGGAACGGACATCCTGTTCGCTGCATACCGGAATGGAGGACATATCAGAAGGTTACTTTCTCTTTGATGGCGAGCCCCTTCTCCGTCCGCTGCAGCCGCACAGCGACCGTCTCCGGATCGTGCTCTAGGAAGAGGAGCCAGCCTTCCTGCTCGGCGCGCGGCAGCA
>JABWAK010000035.1 GCA_013361065.1 Bacteroidota bacterium | reverse complement strand
CCGTCGGCAGCCCCATGGCGGTGACCCGTTCACTGAACAGCTTCAGATAATAGGCGCGGTTCGGAGGGATGAACGGTTCATGCGTACTCATGGTCAGATAGATGTCCATGCGCGGGCCGGGACGCTGTTCGCTGAGCAGGCTGATCGCTTTCCGGAAGACATCGCCGTCCGGATATCCCCAGGTGAACCCGCTCGCATCCCCGGCTGCCTTGTGGTAGGTATCGCCGAATTTGGATTCATCCATGATCAGATCGACCTGCTCCCGTTCCAGGAAGACATCCTTCTTGTCGAAATTCTTGTTCCCGCCGTACATGAAGTTGATGCGGTAATTGTTCTGTTTCAGCAGACGGATCAGCGAGAGATGCCGGGGCATCTTGTAATCGAGTTCGTTGAATCCTTTGTCGCCAAACGGCAGCGAACCGAGCAGGGAGGGCATCACGCCGAAGGTCCGGCCGGAGTTGCTCAGGAAGTTCTCCCAGTACAGACTCTGTTCCGTCAGTGAATCCAGGAACGGCAGGAAGCCGCCGTACCGGGCACCGCGGCCGACGAAGTCCCTCCCGAGCCCCTCAGCGATGATCACCACGATGTTCGGCGGTGTCTCGCCCCGCTGCAGGAACGGTCCGAGCACATCATCGTACGGGAATTCCCGAACGAGCGGATACTCATCGCTGATGTCCGCCGTTGAGATCTCCGCCTCGGTAAAGTGGCGCAGTGCTTCCACGACGAAGAACTGTGTCTTGTTCACGGAGATGTTGAATGCCGCTTCGGACGTGAACTCCTTTGGGGAGGGCACCGTGAACGGTGCAGCGACGAGGGAACAGAACGAGAGACCGGCGAAGACCAGAGAGGTCGTCGGTCCCGGGATGATCCGGTCGCGCAGACGGATGTGTCCGTAGATCACCGCCGCAAGGATGATGTATGGCAGGAAGGAGGTGACCTTGATGCCGGCAGAGGAGGTGACGGTGAACCGGATGTCCTCGAGTGTGTACCCGAACAGGTCCCCGCCGAGCGGGATGACCGTCACGGAGAAGTACTGGATGAGAGCGAACTGGATGAGTCCGAGCACCGCAAGTACCGCATAATATGCCGTGCGTCCGGCACCGGGGGCGCGCATCAGCAGCGGAACGAACAGCAGCGCAAGCACGGCCGATGCCGAGAAGAAGAAGAGGAGGTCGTATATCAGGACCGGTAAGATCACATCGGCAATCGAGACCGGTACAGAATGCTTCGTGGCGACGAGGACCTGTTCATAGATCCTGAGGATGAGCGTCAGAACGGCGAAGGCGATACTGAGCGATGCGTAGGAACGGAGTGCGGTCATCCACCCTGATCCTGCAGCGGCGGGCGGAGTATCGGTAGTGTCGATGTTCATCATGGTCGGTCCCGGAACGGTGGATACAGTAGTATCGGAAAATATACCGAACTCACCCGTGCAAAGAAAGCATGAATATCGGGACCGGCATGACCGCGGAGCCACCGGTCGGCGTTTGGAATGGAACGGTTTGTTTCTTACATTTTTGCATGAAAGAGACGATCTCACGCATCGAAGAACGATTCGAGGTCCTGCGGCGGCGGTCCGGGCTGGTCATAGCGCCGATCGTCTTCCTCGTGATCTATGCCATGCCGGTGCAGGGGCTGACCGAACAGACACAGGCGCTGGCAGCATTGGTGGGATTCATCGTGGTCCTCTGGCTGACGGAGGCGTTTCCTCTCTATATTACAGGACTCCTTGTTCCGGTGATGCTCATCCTTCTCGGCATCACCACCGCGCAGAAGGCATTCGCGCCGTTCGCCGACCCGGTGATGTTCCTCTTCCTCGGTGCGTTCGTCCTGGCGCGTGCAATCCAAATGCACGGACTGGACAAGCGGTTCGCGTACACCGTCCTCGGCTCGCGCGTCGTTGCCGGCAATCCCAGCAGGATCATGTTCGCGTACGGGGCGGTCTGCTGCATCATCTCCATGTGGATCTCCAACACGGCCACCACCGCCATGATGTTCCCGATCGGCCTCGCCATTGTCACGATGCTCTTCACGAAGGAAGGGAACCGTGAACGGGAACGGTACGCCACCGGTATGATGCTGATGTGCGCCTTCGCCTCCTCCATCGGCGGACTCGCCACTCCGGTCGGTACGCCGACGAACCTGATCGGACTCGGATTCATCGAGCGGCAGCTCGGTCGGCATATCCAGTTCTTCGAATGGATGACCTTTGCGGTGCCGATCGTCGTGGTGATGTTCCTCTTCCTCTTCTTCTATCTCGATCTTCTCACCGGCATCGGCAAAAAGAAGATCGACGGTCTCTCCGAATTGCTCTCGCTGGAACGGCAGAAGCTCGGCCCGATGACGCTGGCGGAGCGGAACACACTCGTTGCCTTCGGCGTCACAGTGCTGCTCTGGATCCTGCCCGGCGTGCTGGCGCTGACGCTGGGGGATCGTCATCCCGTGACGGCGGCGTATGTAAAACAGGTGCCGGAGAGTGTTGCGGCGCTACTGGGAGCCGTGCTGCTCTTCTTCCTGCCGTCCCGGAATGAACCGGGGGAGAAGAAGGAGTACGTCATCACAATGGCGCAGGCGGTGCAGATCGACTGGGGCGTGCTGGCGCTGTACGGCGGCGGGATCACACTGGGGCACATCGTCTTCGAGACGAAGCTGGCGGAGACACTCGGGGGACAGCTGATCGGCATCATCCCGGCGGACGGCTGGGGGCTCATCGCGGCGACCTCGTTCATGGCCACCATAACGAGTGAGCTCACATCGAACGTCTCGTCGGCGAACATGATCGTGCCGCTGGTGATCGTGCTGGCACAGCACAGCGGCATCCAGGCTGCGGTCGCGGCGACCATGGCTTCTTCGCTCGGATTCATGCTGCCGATCTCGACACCGACCAATGCGATCGTCTACAGTTCCGGATATGTCCCGCTCAAGCGGATGATCGCCTATGGATTGGTCCTGGATATCGCAGGATTCATCATCATCGTTGCCGGAACACTGCTGCTCGTCCGGTAACATCATCACTGAACCATTCCCGTTGTATCACTGTTCACCATCCTGATGCCGAACGATAAAAAGATACCCTCTTTCAGCGCCGTCAGTGCTTTCTTCGACCGCGCACTCGTCACCCCGCTCATCAACTTCCTGAAGCAGGGACTCTCACCGCAGAAGCTGGCGCTGTGCGTCGCGCTCGGACTGGTGCTCGGCACCTTCCCGATGCTCGGTTCCACCACGCTGCTCTGTACCGGTGCGGCACTGCTGCTGCGGCTCAACATGCCGGCCATCCAGCTCATCAATTACTTCGCGTACCCGCTGCAGCTGGGACTCTTCATCCCGTTCATCCGGGCCGGGGAGTTCCTCTTCGGAGTAGAACCGATCCCGCTCGATCTTGCCATCATCTTCTCCATGCTCCAGCAGGATATGCTCGGAGCGATCGGGTCGCTCTGGTGGACGAATGTGCGCGGTATGATCGCCTGGGCGATCTCCGTTCCCCCGCTTGGATTCGTGCTCTATCATATCCTGGTGCCGGTCTTCACCCGGTTGACGCCGAAACCGGCCGGGGAGTGATTTCCCGCATACCTTTCACTCCCATTTTTCGTACATTCTGACAGTATCCCATCCATTCACCCACCCCGGGTCCATCATGAAGAAGATCATCGCCACGGCATCACTCATCCTGCTCCTCGGTACCACCTGGTACTTCACCATACACGAGGATGTCCCGGTCAAAAAGAACCGGAAAGGACTCCTCGCGTTCGATTGGTGGTACGACCAGCGGGCGATGCCGGGGAATATCATCCAACCGGACGGGCTCGGGAAGGCGTATGAGAAGACACGCCGCACTATGGCGCTGCAGAAACGTGCAGCGGAGGAACCGTGGGAATCGATCGGGCCGGACAATATCGGCGGCCGGGTGCTGGCGCTTGCGCTCGATCCGGACAGTGCGAATGTGCTCTGGGCGGGAAGTGCCAGCGGCGGACTTTGGCGTTCACGGACTGGCGGAGCAGGGGCCGATGCGTGGGACTATGTGAACACCGGATTCAATGTGCTGTCGGTGAGTACCATCGCCATCAATCCGCTGAACCCGAACGAGATGTACATCGGCACCGGTGAGATCAGCGGGTACGATCTCGGACTGGTCGGGACACCGGGAGCACGCACGACATATGGACTCGGCATCGTGAAGAGCACCGACCGCGGTGCAACCTGGAGCGCCACCGGTCTCACGTGGCTCTTCTCGCAGAATCGTTCGGTGCAGAAGGTGATCGTCAATCCGAAGAATCCGAAGACCGTCTTCGCCGCGACATCCGAAGGAACGTACCGCTCCCTGAACGGCGGAACAACATTCACGCTGGTCGACCCGACACTGATGGCGATGGATGTTGCCATCAACCATATCGACACGACCATCGTCTACATTGCGTGCGGACAGCGGAACACCGCACCGAATCCCGGACTGTACAAATCGACCAACGGCGGATCATCGTTCGTGAAAATGGCGGGCGGACTTCCGGCGTCGAATATCGGACGCACATCACTCGCCGTCGCACCATCCGATCCGAACACTGTCTACGCCAGCATTGCCAATGCGAGCAATCATTCTCTGCTCGGTCTCTACCGGACGACGAACAGCGGCACGAGCTGGGAACTGATGTCCACGGTGAACTATCTGAGCGGACAAGGATGGTACAATAATATCGTTGCGGTCCATCCGACGAATCCCGCCATTGTGATCGGCGCCGGACTCGATGCGTACAAATCGTCCAGCGGCGGCAGCAATTTGGTACAGAAATCATTCTGGTACAAAGGTGTGGACGGCGTCGTTCCGCCCGGCGGGACCGAAGGGAGCGACAACACCTATGCGCATGCGGACCATCATGCTATCATCTACGATCCGGCGAACCCGAGCCGGGTCTTCTTCGGGAATGACGGCGGCATCTTCGAGTCGACCGACGGCGGGGAATCGTTCATCGGACGGAATGGCGGATTCGTCACCACGCAGTTCTATAACGGGTTCGCCAATGCGGTAAACGATTCCATGATCGCGCTCGGCGGACTGCAGGATAACGGCACGGTGAAATTCCAGGGCGGGATGTCCTGGAACAAAGTGTACGGCGGGGACGGCGGATGGTGTGCCGTCGATCCCAACAATCCGAACATCCTCTATGAAGAGTATGTGAACCTCTCCATCTCCAAATCGACGGACGGCGGACTCAACTGGACCAACATCTTCAATCCGGCATCGACCGATTCGGCGAACTTCATCGCACCATTCGTCCTTTCCCCCTCCAACAGCCAGGTGCTGTATGCCGGCGCGGAGAAGATCCACAAATCGACCGATGCCGGGGCCACCTGGTTCGCCACCAACAATAATACGCCGCTCAATTCGGTCAGTGCAGCGTGTCTGGCGGTCAGCTTCACCAGTCCGGACACGGTGATCGCCGGGACCGGCAAGCGGGCGCATATGCTGTTCGAACTTTTCTATACGACGAACGGCGGCGTGAGCTGGACCAAGTCCGCTGCCGGTACGCCGAACCGTTATCCGACCGATATCTCGTTCGATCCGAGCGACAGCCGCGTGGCGTATGCCACCTTCTCCGGATATGGAACGCCGCATGTCTTCAAATCCACGAATGCCGGTGCCAGCTGGACGAACATCTCGTCCAATCTTCCCGATCTGCCGGTGCAGTCGGTCTGTGTCGATCCGCAGAATCCCACCGATATCTATCTCGGCACGGACCTGGGCGTGTACCGCACGACCAACGGCGGCTCGAGCTGGGAACCGTGGTTCGACGGCATGCCGTATGCGATGATCCTGGATGTCTCCGTTTCGGTGAAGGACCGCCGTCTGCGTGCTGCCACGTTTGGCAACGGCGTCTATCAGCGCAGGCTCCGTCCGAAACAGATTGCCGGTGTCACCCTTGCGGATGCTGCGGTGCCGCAGCAGTTCCTGCTGGAACAGAACTATCCGAATCCGTTCAATCCGACGACGGCGATCCGGTTCCAGCTGACGACGCAGGGTCTTGCGCGCTTGGTGATCCATGATGCAGCCGGCAGGGAAGCGGCAACGCTGGTGAATGAAGTGAAAGCGCCCGGCACCTATTCCGTCCAATGGAATGCATCTGGTCTTGCAAGCGGTACGTACTTCGCCACACTGCAGAGCGGCGGCCGGACACAGACGCGCAAAATGGTGCTGATGAAATAGTATGAATGATCAACGGTGACTGTCACCTATCCTAAAGCTGTTGTATGAGGTGACAGTCACCTACCGTATGAGATTTATCCCGCAGGTGACTCTCACCGACCAATCACGATGATGTCGAGAACATTCATTTTCATTGTGACCGCTCTTCTTCTCTCCGTCGGTGTTGCCGATGCACAGCAGGAGCAGTCCGCCGCACCGTTCTACGCCGGCTTCCGCGCCTCGCGTGTCCTCTCCAGTTATCCCAACAATCAGTTCCCGTCATCGCAATACTGGGTCACCGCTGCGAAGACCTTTGCTGCGAAATTCCCCGGCAGTACGCCGGCGGGGATCTGGATCGTCAGTCTCTATCAGAGCGCCGGGCTCACGCAGTTCAGTTTCCCCTCCGGCGGCAAGACCATTCCGAATGTGCGGTTCACTACGGTGGACTACAACGAAGCGCATCTTTCCGTTCTGGATACGGCGGGGGTGAAGGTGTGGCTGCAGGTGGAGCCGGGTGCAGCGGATATGGATACGCTCATTGCGATCGTGCTGCAGCGCTACAAGCATCATCCCTGCGTGATCGGGTTCGGCGTGGACGTTGAGTGGTTCTTTGCGAATACGGACAACGGCGGTCGGAAGATGACCGACTCCATGGCGGCCCGGTGGGAGGCGAAGGTGCGTGCGGTGGACAGTTCCTACACGCTGTTCGTGAAACACTATGGTCAGAGTTGGATGCCGCCGACCTACCGCGGCAATATCCTGTTCGTGGATGACAGTCAGGATTTCACTTTCTCTGCGAATCCGTTCAATGCCATGGTGAACGAGTTCAAATCGTGGGGAGCCAAATTCTCTCCGGCACGCTCCGCATTCCAGTACGGGTACAAGGCGGACTCGGTCTGGTGGCGCAACTTCGCCGATCCGATGAAAACGATCGGCGACGCGCTGCGCAGCAACATCCCTTCCGTATCCGGTCTTTTCTGGGTCGACTTCACCATCACCAAACTCATTCCTATCACTTCGGTCCGGGAGGGAGTGTTCACGGTCCCATCCTTCGAACTGCTGCCGGTCTTTCCGAATCCCTTCAATCCCTCCGCAACATTGACGTATCGCCTCGATACGGAGAGTCAGGTTACCCTGCGTATCGTGGATGGACTCGGCAGGGAAGCGGCCGTGCTTGAGAGCGGTCTCAGACCTCCCGGTGAGCACTCTATTGTATGGGACGCTTCCGAG
Organism: Bacteroidota bacterium; assembly: GCA_013361065.1. Classification (GTDB taxonomy): domain Bacteria; phylum Bacteroidota; class Ignavibacteria; order UBA10030; family UBA8401; genus UBA8401. The sequence continues at coordinate 17,553 of JABWAK010000035.1, read as the reverse complement.
TTTGCTGCAGGCGTTTACTATGCGCAATTGACAAGCAGCGGAAGAACGGTCGTCCGCAAACTGAATCTTGTCAAATAAGGTCGCTCCCTGCCGACAAGTCACTCCGATTTACCGTTGCATCATGAAAAGAGTACCGTGTATACGTGATAGCGATTACCGGGAGTTAGCAGTACATTAGAGTCATGGCATGACTTAAGTGATGCCATGACTTTGTGTAAATCTTGCTCAAGAGGGACATACTATGACTCTCGTCAGATCCCGATCCAACATTGCCCTTATCACCCTCCTTTGTTTGACTGCCAACGCTCAGGTCTTTCGGGAATCTCCGGTTCCGACATTCCCATACAGCACATCCTTAGAGTTCACCGCAGACCGGTACGGTCCGTACGTAACGGGCGTCACCGGCCATTCTACATCCAATCCGTTCTTCGACACATGGTCGAGCTACTATCAACGGTGTGTCATTCTCTCTCCGGGACAGTCATCACAGAAACGAGTGCTGTTCCCGCAGTATGTATCCGGATGGTTCCACGCATTCGGTGGGACGGAGAATCAGATCCATGCATCGCTGACAAGGTCGTCCGGTGATTCTCTTTTCCTTGTCTGGAGCAATATGGACAAGGAATATACCGATGTCGGGCCGTTCCTCTACCAGAAGGATCCTGTTACCAGACTCTCTGTACAACAGGGAGATTCCTTCCGGACGCTCATCGTGATCCCGAACGGTTTGCAACCGAATGTGGATGCCGGTCTCAACGGGGCGCTCCATATGGTCTGGGGTCATGTCACTCCCAATCCTTCGAATTGGATCGACTGGTTCCATAGTTACAAGAGCAGTATCGTGTATCGTGAACGAGATCCATCCGGTGCATGGTCGGACAGCAGTGTGATCGGAAAGGGAAGACTGGCACAGATCCGCTCCGTGAAGGGGACTGAGCATGTCCTCTATATCGCAGTGGATTCCAATCTGCAGAAGACAGGTGCTGTTGCGTACGTGAAGGGCTCGAACGGTACATTCACTGCGCCGCAGGCACTCTATCCTTTGAACGAGGAGATGATGTTGAGTATCTTCGGATTCTCTGACCGGTTCGAGCCGATGCCGCTTCAATGGCATGTGGACAGTGCCGGCGGTGTCCACACGGTGCAGCATATTACACGAATCTCCCAAAGCAGACTGTATCGTTCATACAGGTCGCCGGAAGGCGCGGTGTGGGTGGACTCTCTGTCGGCCGCAAGTCCGCTCTTCCGTTTTCAGGAGCACGGAACTGTGAGCATCTATCGGGTGAATCCGGCAGCGGCGAACGAGATCGAACGGTTTGAATCGGTTCCGAACGTACCGGTGAAGAAAACAGGATCGTTCGCTGTCCCGGCGAATACCGCGCTGAAAGTGATCATCGTCGATGCGAAAGGAAAGGAGCATCTGCTGTTGCAGGGGGCGGGGACGGACCAGGCGGTCTTTCTTGTTCGCAATGCGGACGGAGATTCTGCGGTGACGACACTGATCGCGAAAGGATTCGTCATTGGAACGACATCATACACTGACAAGGATAACGGAGTGAAACTCACCGGAACAAAGGCCGGTCAGCCATTGGTGTTGACATTCTCGTTGGACAGCATGGCGGTGTTCGAGGACTTCCGGTTCCCGCTCAGTATCGGGAACGAGTGGCACTATAAAGTGACGGAATTCAGTGATCCCGGATCGCCGCCGCCGCCCACATTCGAGATCGCACGGGCCGATTCCCATCTGACCATGAAGAACGGAAAACAGTACCTCCGCATCACCTCCAAACGATGGATGCCGTCCTACTACCGCATGGAAGGACTGCGCGTCTATCAGTATTCCCCGAAGGATTCCACGGAGTATCTCCGGATGGATTTCACCAAACGGCAGGGTGATACGGTCGCCGTCTATGGTCCGGCAGCATATCAGAAAGGGATCATCGAACTCCGGATGCAGCATCAGCTGTTCGGTGTGAACGGCTGGTCCTTCGCATTCAAGGGAGCGGTGCCGAAATTGGATTCGGTATCCTCTATAATAGTGATGGACAGTCTCGGTATCATCGGCCGGTCCATACCGGTCGGACCGACGTGGGAATTGATCGGTGCGAAGATCAACGGGAAGTCCTTCGGGACACTACTTTCGGTCACACCGGAACCGGCGATGATGCCGGCAGACCTGCGGGTAGAGCAGAATTATCCGAATCCGTTCAATCCGACGACCACCATTCGGTATCACCTTCCTGCGGACGGGTTGACCACACTCCACGTGTTTGATATGCTCGGCAGGAAGGTTGCAGCACTCGTGGACGGACAACGATCAGCAGGATTGCACTCCGTTGTCTGGGATGCGTCACAGTATGCGAGCGGAGTGTATGTTGCGGTCGTAACCAGCAACGGGAAACAGCAGTTTCGGCGGATGCTGCTGTTGAAGTGATCGCAATGATTTTCTTGAGATGTCCGGCCCGCAGCGTTGCGTTCGGAGCCGGACATCTGTATTTTAAAGGATACACTTAAGGAATCCCATGATCCGCAATCTCTCCATTGCCTCCGCCGTCACTGTTTCATTCCTCATCTTCTGTCTTCTCATCATCCCGCAGCAGAAACCGCTCCGGTTCTCCGGTGCCATGCAGGCACTGCAGTTATGGACCGCTCAGCGTGCCTATCCCGGAACGCAGGTGAACGATGCCCAATATGCTGCAGAATTCACCCGGCTCCGTTCCGGGCTCCGTACGGACCGTCCGCTCTCTGCAGAAACCGGCACCTGGCGGGCGATCGGTCCGCACAATATCGGCGGGCGCACGCTGGCGGTAGCGGTGAACCCGCAGCGGACCGGGACGATCTATGCCGGTTCGGCGAGCGGCGGGTTGTGGCGCAGCTTCACGGCAGGGAAAGGTGCGTTGGCGTGGGAGCGGATGGTGATCGGTCACCCGGTCCTCTCGGTGAGTTCCATCGCCATCGCACCGAACGATTCGAACATGATGATCATCGGCACCGGCGAGGTGTACAACAAGACCGCGTCGATCGGCGGACTGAGCGTCCGTACCACGCGCGGCAGTTACGGCATCGGCATCCTCCGCACATCGGACGGAGGGAAGAGCTGGCAGAAGACACTCGATTGGAGCAACGCACAGCAGCGCGGCGTGCAGGCAGTCAAACTCCATCCGCTCCATCCGCACAAGGTGTGGGCGGCAACAACGGAAGGGATCTACCGGTCCGACGACAGCGGCAAGAGCTGGACGAATGTGCATCCGGTGGTGATGGGGACCGACCTGGTACTCGATCCGGATGATACGAACAGCGTGGTGGCCGCGCACGGCAATCTCGCCACCACCGGTGCCGGCGTGTACCGGACGACGAACGGCGGCACAACGTGGACAAAAGCGAACGGCATCCCGGTCAGCTTCGGCGGGAAGATCCAATTCTCCCAATACGCCTCAGCACCCAACGTCCTGTATGCCAGCGTCGGCAACGGCGCCGTCTCCGGCACCTGGCTCTGCCGCTCGGTCGACTTCGGCGCGAACTGGGCGATCGTCTCGACGCAGGACTACGCTTCCTATCAGGGATGGTACTCGCACGGCGTTGCGGTGGACCCGGCTGATTCTTCCATCATCCTCACTGCCGGCATCGATATCTGGAAATCGACGAACGGCGGTGCGGCGATGACGAAGAAGTCCGATTGGGCCGCGTGGTATTTCGGCGTGCCGCCGGCAGGCGGACCGGAAGGACCGCCGGATTATGCGCATGCGGACCATCATGCGATCACCTACGATCCGAAGGATAATTCTGTGGTCTATTTCGGCAACGACGGTGGCGTCTTCTGTTCCACCGACGGCGGTGAGACCTTCGAAGGAAGGAACGGCGGGTATCAGACCACGCAGTTCTATAATGGATTCTCCTCCTCGCGCATCGATTCGCTGCTGGCGATGGGAGGACTGCAGGACAATGCAACGGCGATCTATGAAGGGGGACTCGCCTGGCGCCGCGTGATCGGCGGCGACGGATGCATGACGGCGATGAGTCCGACGAACAAAGATACGATGTACGGTGCGTATCAGAACCTCTCCTTGCTCCGCTCCGTCAACCGCGGCATCAGCTGGAGCAACATCGGCGTGCCGACCAGTGCTATCACCAGTTTTGTGGGACCGTACGCACTGGCGGAGTCACGTCCCCGCACGATGTATGCAGGACGGGACAAGATCTACAAATCGACCGTCGGCGGCGGAAGCTGGTCCGTGACCAACGGCGGACAGGTGCTGGACGGGAATCCGGCATTGGCACTGGCCATTGCACCGACGAGTCCCGACACCGTCTATGTCACCACCGCACCGGTCTCGAGCCGGGCGAAGATGTTCCGCACAACGGACGGCGGGACGACCTGGACCAACATCACCGGTACGCTGCCGGACCGGTATCTGATCGATATCGCGATCCATCCGAAGAACTCCGCACTTCTGTACGTCACCGCGTCCGGTTTCGGGACCTCCCATCTCTTCCGTTCCACCAATGCCGGCGGCAGCTGGACCGATATTGGTGCCGGACTGCCCGACGTCCCGACCTCTGCCGTGGCGATCGATCCGTTCGCAACGGAACATCTGTATGTGGGGAACGATCTCGGTGTGTTCCTTTCCACGAACGGCGGGGGAACGTGGGAACCGTTCATGGAGGGACTGGCGGAATCCGCACTCATCATGGATCTGAGCGTCTCCTACCAGAACAAGGCGATCCGTGCCGTGACCCACGGGAACGGTGTGTTCGAGCGTCCTCTCTATGTTAAGCCGCTCTCCGTTCGTCCGGAACCATTGTCGGTGACGGGCTTCGGTCTGGAACAGAACTATCCCAATCCGTTCAATCCTTCCACTACCATCCCGTTCCGCATTGCGGCGGCGGGACGCGTCCGCATCACCGTCCATGACGTCGCCGGCAGAGCCGTTGCGACGCTTGCCGATGAATGGAAGGACGCCGGAGCATATTCGGTCCAGTGGAATGCCGGAAGATTCGCGAGCGGTACATACATCCTTCGGCTCACGGCCGGAACTGCTGTTGCCGTACGTTCCATACAACTGGTGAAGTGACGGACCCATCACCGACACGGGCGGTACTGTATCACAGCGCATTGAATATTAGCGCCATCATCCGTATCATGAGTCACGTGATCATCCTCCGCCGCATATCGACAGTACTGCTGCTCCTCTCCGCTGCGTTCCCGCAGCGTACCTCCGCACAACCGGACGAGCCCATCCGTTTCACATCGGCACAATGGACGATGGATGAAGGACTGCCGCAAAGTTCCGTGAACGACATCATCCAGACCAGCGATGGCTATCTCTGGCTGGCAACATTCGGCGGGCTGGTGCGGTTCGACGGGACCGATTTCGATGTCTATGACCGGTCCAATAGTCCCGGCATGCGGTCGGACCGTGTGCTGAACCTGCTGGAGACCGCCGACGGGTCGGTCTGGGGCTCCACGGAGGATGGCGTGGTCCGAAAGCAGGGGGACAAGATTACGACCTATTTCATCACCGAGGGGTCATCGAAATATTCCCCATCGATGATGGCGTCGGATGCCAGAGGAACGATGTGGGTGACTTCGGATGCGGTGGTCTATCATTTCGAGAACGATGCATTCACCCGTGTACCGGTACGCCGCGACCCCGTGAACGCACGGAAGGCGGTGAATGATGCGAACGGGGTATGGCTGGTGCACCGCCGGGAGGTGGTCCGCACACTCGGCGATTCCGCGTATCAGATCCTGGACCTGCGCCATCGCCTGAGAACGAATATCATCGATATCGCGGAACACCCGGTCGGCTCGGGAGTCTATTGGATCGCCACGATGGGTGAAGGGATCCTGCGCGTCGCACCGGGTGACACGACCCTCTACAGCGTCGAGCGCGGATTACCCTCCGTGTATATGAGGAACCTGTACGTGGACCGGAAGGGTGATCTGTGGGTCACGGCGTACAACGGAACATCCCGCTGGCAGGACGGACGCTTCATTCCGATCCGAACGGCGGAAGGGAAACCGGACAGGGATTTCTCCTCGTTCATACAGGATAGGGAAGGGAATTTTTGGCTTGGAACACCGTCGAACGGATTGTTCCGGCTCCGGCCGGCCGTGATCACCATGATCGATCAACGGTCGGGACTGCAGGAGTTGAAGATGCTCTCCATCGAACGCCGGCGGGACGGTACCATTCTGTTCGGTACGAATTGCGGCGGTGTCTACGAATGGAAGGACGGCACGGCGCGGTACTCCGCCATCAACCGCTGGCTCATCAATCTGTGCATTTGGTCTGTGCTGGAGGATTCCCGCGGACGCGTCTGGACCGGTTCGCGGCAATTGACGCGTTTCGACCGGATGGACCGCCCGGGAAAGGTATTCGATTCCACGAACGGATTCTTCGGTCTCGACATCTTCGCGCTGCATGAGGACCGCAACGGTATCCTGTGGATCGGCTGCCTCAATGGTCTCTTCCGGTTCGACGGTACCGCGTTCACACGATTCTCCCGGAAGGACGGTCTGCCGAATGACGATGTGCGGACGATCGTTGAATCGCCGGACGGACGGCTGTGGATCGGTACGACGGATGGTGTGGGTGTGATGGAGAATGGAAGGATCACGGAATTTCCGATCATGCCGGAATCAGGACCGGACGGGAGACTCCGCAGCCGGTATGTGCGGGCCATCCATCATGATGCAGACGGCACCATCTGGTTCGGTACCTACGGCGGCGGGATCGTCCGCTGGAAGCAGGGTCGGTGGTCCGTCATCACCACCGCAGAGGGACTCTATGACAATATCGTCTCGCATCTGGTCGATGACGGGAACGGGACATTCTGGATGGGCAGCAACCGCGGAATCTTCGCTGTGAGCAGGGATGAGTTGCGGATGGTGGCCGACAGCAGCCTTCGCACCTTGAAATGCCAGGTGTTCACGGCGCGGGACGGGATGGCATCGGCCGAGACGAACGGCGGATTCCAGCCTTCGGTAGCCGTTGATGAGGAAGGCCGTCTCTACTTCCCGACGGTCAGCGGAGTTGCTGTCGTGAATACCCGCTCGGCGCGGATCAATACCATCGTACCGCCGGTGGTGGTGGAGAATATCGTCGCGAACACGCGCCATCTGCCTGCCGGTCTGCCGGTCATTCTGCCGCCGGACAGCACCAATCTTACGTTACATTATGCCGCCCTCAGTTTCTCCGATCCTGCCAAAGTGCGGTACCGGTTCAAGTTGGAAGGACTGGACCACGATTGGACCGATGCCGGTACCCGGCGTACCGCCTACTATCCGAATCTCCCTCCGGGGGAGTGGACCTTCCGGGTGATCGCATCCAATAACGACGGTGTATGGAACACGATCGGTGCCTCGATCCCGGTCACGGTACTGCCGCCGTTCTGGATGACCTGGTGGTTCCGGACGCTCATCGTGCTCTTCTTCCTGGTGGCCGGACCCTCGGCGTACTATCTTCGCGTCTCACAGCTGGAGAAGGAGAAGCGGAACCAGCTGCGCTTCGCGGAACAGCTGATCGAATCGCAGGAGCGGGAGCGGCGGCGCATCGCCGCGGACCTGCATGACGGCATCGGTCAGCAGATCCTCATCATCAAGAACCGAGCGGAACTTGCCATGGCATACGTGTCCGATCCGTCGCGGATGAAGGACCAGCTGAAGGAGATCGCCGGGAGCGCGCTCTCGTCCATCAACGACCTGCGCGGTATCTCCCACGACCTCCGTCCAGTGCATCTGGAGGACTTCGGACTGACCGAGACCATCCGCACCCTGGCGGAACATCTGCAGGCCGGTTCGTCCATCCAATGGATCGTCAATGTGGAGGAGATCGACGGCATCCTGCCGAAGGAGAAGGAGATCAATTTCTACCGCATCCTGCAGGAGGCTAGCAAGAACATCCTGCAGCATTCCGGTGCGATGAATGCCTCGCTCATCGTCCGCCGGACGGACAATGCTGCGGTCGCCACGCTGTGGGATGACGGCCGCGGATTCGATGCAGAGGGACCGCAGGAGCGTCCCGGCATGGGTCTGCGGGGCATGGTGGAACGTGCGCGTACCTTCGGCGGTTCGGTGGAGGTCCGTTCACAGCCCGGCAACGGGACCAGCATCACTGTCACAGCCCCGGCCGAAAAGGAGAGAACCACATGAAGTTGCTCATTGCGGATGACCACATCCTTGTACGGAAAGGACTCCGTCAGGTGCTTGAATCCCAGGCCGATCTGGAGATCATCGAGGCGGAGAACGGGGAGGAAGCGATCAAAGCGATCCGTGCGGAACGGCCTGCCGTTGCACTGCTCGATGTGGAGATGCCGTTGATGACCGGTTTCGATGTAGCGCGCCGGGTGCAGTCCGAAAGCCTGCCGGTCGCGCTCGTATTCCTGACGATGTTCAAGGAGGAGACGGTCTTCAACAAAGCGATGGACCTCGGTGTGAAAGGATATGTGCTGAAGGAGAACACCATCTCGGAAGTACTGCTGTGCGTCCGCTCCGTCGCTGCCGGCAAGTACTATCTCAGCCCTTCCATCTCGGACTATCTGTTGCGGCGGAATACCCGTCTTGCGGCACCGGCTGCCGACTCCCTCGGACTCTCACGGCTGACCCCGGCGGAACGGAACGTGCTGAAACTCGTGGCCGCTATGAAGTCCAACCAGCAGATCGCTGATGCGCTCGGTATCAGTGTGAAGACCGTCCAGAACCACCGGAACAATATCTGCGACAAACTCGACCTCTCCGGCGCCCATGCGTTACTGAAATTCTCCGTTGAGCATGCATCGATGATCTGATCCTTCGGACCGCGTCTCATCCACCGCTCCTTGTGTGCTCTGGAGCACTTTTTTTTTAGCTTCCTCGCCTCCCCGCCCATTGGTACCCCTCAAAATCCGACGAATTTCTCCGTTTTTGACTGTATAGGGAATAGTACCTATGGGAATAGGCATCATTCTCTATTGTAACCATTGTTGTTCCATGCCTATTATGGCACCCAAGAGAAACCTACCGGTATGGAACGGGACCACGAAATGAAGATCATGATCGTTGATGACCACGCGGATATGCGGCGGATGCTGGGAAGCATCGTGGCGATCGGAGCGGGCGTACCGGTGGAGATCGTGGAATGTTCGGACGGCGAGGAAGCAGTGCGGCGGTATACGGATGAACATCCCGATCATGTGCTGATGGATGTGCAGCTGGGAGAGATGAACGGATTCACCGCGGCGGAACGGATCCAGGAACAGGACCCCCTGGCATCGGTGATCTTTGTGAGCAGTCACAACACATCGGCATACAGGACCAAAGCGAAACTGTTGCGGGCGAGGGGATTCGTGTCGAAAGAGAACTTGTCAGAATTGGATACATTATTACACACACCACACTAACACCATCTACGGGGGGCTCCATGCGTACTTCTCTACGCACTCTTTCCATCATCGGGCTGATGATCTTGTCGGTCGCTGTTGCGCAGGCAACGCCACCAACGATCTCGTCGACCTCGCCGGCAACGAACGCGCTGAATGTTTCCGTAACGGCCAACATCACGGTCACGTTCAATCAGGCGATGACCAATGGATCACTGAACGCCAACACCATCAAAGTGTATGGGAATTACCGCGGCTTCTATTCTGCCGACTACTCGGTGAGCGGTAATACGGTGACGATCAATCCGGACTCCTCCTTCAAGCCGGGCGAGGTCATCACCGTCACCGTCACGACCGGCGTTCTGAATGCCGGTACCGAACAGATGGCGAGCCCGAAAGTGTACAGTTTCACGGTCGATGCGCCGGCCGGATATGCTAAATTCCGCTCACCGAGCAACTACGTCGCGTATGGTACCGGCTCGGGCAATCACTATACGACACTGGCGGATCTCAATAACGATGGATATATCGATATTGCAACAACATCATCCCTGCACGATAATATGTCGGTCCTGTTGAACAATGGCGATGGTACCTTTGCATCGAGGGTGGACTATGCGACGTTGAATGCATTCGATATCAGTGCAGCGGATGTTAATGGTGATGGCGACATGGATCTGGTCGTTGCCAATAATAATATCAAGGGGTTCTCGGTATTCATCAATAACGGGTCAGGTTCATTCAGCACCCGTAATGATTATGAGTTCTCTGCGTTCCAGTCGAACGCTCAATATCTCGTCACGGCGGATATGGACGGCGATGGCGACATCGACGTTGTGTTGAATGATCTGACGAGTAACTATTTGCATCTCATGAAGAATACCGGCGGTTCGTTCTCTTCCGCTGGCGGCGATTTCGCATTTACAACCAAATTCGGTCCGCTTGCGGCAGGCGACCTTGATAAGGACGGCGATATGGATATCGTCGCTTCCGGCGCCACGGTCGATTCGGTCGAATACTTCACCAATAATGGTACCGGAACGTTGACCATGCAAACGCGATTCTATTGGTCGAATACCGACGGACCCACTGACGTTCTGGTCGCGGACATCAATTCAACAACCGGTAATAAGAACGATCTCGTCTTTCTCAGTGGTATCGGTGAGAAACTGACGTATTTCAGGAATAACTTTACGGAACTGGATGAGGCGGCAGAGATCTCCGTCGGCGAATATCCCATCGCGGTGAAGGCGGCGGATATTGATTCAGACAACGATCTCGATCTGCTCGTGGCCAATTATAATGACGCGACATTCTCTGTGCTGACCAATGCCGGAAGCATCGGATCATATGCATATTCTGTAACGCAAACCAATACTCTCTCGAATTATCCTGATGATCTTGCCACGGCCGACCTGGACGGGGACGGCGATATGGATGTGGTGACGATACACAATGATGCAACGCTTTCGGTCTTTCAGAATTATAACGGCGGACATGTCGCCAGCATCACGCCGGTCAATGGTTCACTGGACCAATCCGCTTCCTCCAACATCGTCATTGTGTTCGATGAGCATATCAACTCCGGAACACTGACCTCCAGCACCGTCAAAATCTCCGGATCGATCAGCGGGAATCACGCATGGACGCTGTCGTCCTACGTTGCTGGAACCTACACCGCAACATTGAACCCGACGGTGGATTTCGTTCCCGGTGAAGTCGTGACCGTCATTGTCACAAAGGGTGTTCAGAACAGCATCGGCGTCGCACTGGAGCGGGCACATTCGTCACAGTTCGTCATTGCCGCCGGTAATGGTGCGTCATTTGCTGCGAGCACCGATTATGCCGCCGGCACACAGCCGAACAGCATCATCCTGGCCGATCTGAATGCGGACGGTGATGCGGACCTTGTGGCAGTGAACAGCGGCAGCGACAATGTCTCGGTCAGACTGAATAACGGCGACGGTACGTTCGGATCGGAATCACTGCTCAGCACCGGCGATAACCCGTCATCGGTCGCTGCGGGAGATGTCGATGGTGACGGGGATATCGATCTCGTTGTGACCGTCACGGGCGCCGATCAGCTTGCCCGTTTCCTCAATAATGGAAGCGGATCGTTCGGTTCGGCGGCAACGTTCAGCACCTCTGCGAGTCCGACGGCGTTATCCCTCGGTGATATCGATACCGACGGTGATCTTGATGTGGTGTACGTTGCCAGCGGTCAGGGACGCAGACAGTCGAACAATGGTTCCGGTGCATTCAGCGATGAGTACGGCTTCTCGTCCGCACACGCCGGTATCGTTGTCGCCGATGTGAACAACGACGGTGATCTTGATGTCATCTATACCTATGACAACTCGATCTTCAGCAACGTCACGGTGTACAATAATTCCGGGACAGGGGTGTGGAGCTCATTATTCACGGGTTCCGGCAGTTACACCCTCGGTTACACGCCGACCGGCGTCGTTGTACGTGACTTCAATAATGACGGATATGTCGATGTGGTGACCACCGGTCTGCCGACCAACGGCACCATCTCCTATTTACAGAACAATCAAAACGGGACATTCGCGGCGAGGGTCGACTACAGTGTGGCGACGAGTGCGCAGCCGCGGGGATTGACAGCGGCCGATGTGGACGGTGACGGCGATCTCGATATCATCGTTGCGAACGGTGCGGGTGACAACGCCAAACTGTTCCTGAACAACGGCAGCGGTGTATTCTCCAACGGCGGTGAGTATGCCACCGGCGATAATCCCTATGCCATCGCCTCTGCCGACCTGAACGGGGACGGGCTGATGGATATTGCTACGGCGAACAACGGCGGCGGAAGTGTTTCGGTGAAGATGAACGTCCTTTCCGCTCCGATCGTCACGACCTCGGCTGCGACAAGCGTTACATCGACCGGCGCCACATTGAACGGCACCGTGAATGCATTGAATCTGGGCACCGTAACGAGGTTCGCCTACAAACTCAATTCTGCCGGTGCGTATGCTGCGGGGGATACCGTCACGGCTACACCGACCGGCTTTGCCGGCGGTGCCGCGACAAGCATCTCCGCTGCGTTGACCGGTCTGCAGCAGAACACGATGTATAACTTCAAAGCGATCGGTGTGAACAGCTCCGGTACCACGGAAGGCAGTGCCCTGAGTTTCACCACTTCGGAAGATGCACTCGTGATCAGTTCCATATCACCGACCGCGAATGACCTGGATGTGGATACAGCGGCGAATATCACCGTGACGTTCAACGTCCCGGCGAACCAGGATTCGTTGAATGCATCCAATGTGAAGGTATGGGGTTCTGTCTCCGGCCCGATCGCAGGAAGTTTTTCCTATGACGGTCCGTCGAAGACGATGACCTTCAATCCGACCGGATTCTTCCGCGCCGGGGAAGTGGTGAACTTCATCGTGACCAACCGGGTTGCCAGCAGCTCTGGCTTCAGCTTCACCACGGCAAAGACCTATTCCTTCACTGTTGCAGCGTCCGGTACCGGCCCCGGGTTCTTCGCCGTGCAGACGGTGTCGAACCATTTCAGCAAGTCGGAATCCCGGTTCCTGTCCGCGGATGTCGATAAAGACGGCGATGCAGACCTGATCGGATATTATTCTTCCGAGGGTGTAACGGTTTCCTTGAACAATAGCGGAACATTCGCCGCACCGGTGCTGAAATATACCCGGCCGGACAATACTACCGCAGTTGGAACGGTGCGTTACGCGGATATGGATAATGATGGTTTCGGGGATCTTATCGTCCTTCAATCCAATAGTACATCGTTCCAATCCATCGTCATCCTCAAGAATAATGGGAGCGGTGAGTTCACGCGGTTTGACAGTATCGCAACGCCGACACCCTGGCTCTATGGTTTCGATGTCAACGATTATAATAATGACGGTAAGATCGATATCGCTTATCCCTACAATAGTACGATCTATGTGAAATACAATTCTGCTGGATGGTCCTCGTCCGCTTCATTCGCGTCGGGCGGCGGATATATCACCTCGGCGGATATCGATAGTGACGGCGACATTGACCTTCTGCCCTATTCGTATGATGGCACCAATGTGCTGTTGAATAATGGTTCTGGCTCGTTTGGTTCGGCGGTGCTGTACACCGGTTCGGTGGAAGCATCCGGTCTGAATCCGGTCGATGTCAATGGGGACGGGGACCTGGATCTTGTGTATTATGGAGGCGGTCCCAAACAATTCCATGTCCGATTGAACAATGGTGACGGAACATTTGCCTCTGCGGTCTCTTATACACTGGCCGTTCAGCCTGCAATTTCCGGCGTGGGTGATCTGGATGCGGACGGTGATATCGACATCGCCTTTGTCTATCAGAATGAATCGCTCACGAACGTTGCCTATAACGATGGCAGCGGTGTGTTCTCTCAGCAGGCGGTATACGGTGCTCGGCTGCCCGGACTTGCCGTGATGGATTATGATAACGACGGCGATCTTGACCTGGTTGGGAAGGATTATCTCAGCAATGTCGATTTGAAACTCCTTCAAAACACGACCCCCACGACACCGGGTACCAGCGCCAGCAGTGTGAATGTCTCCAATGACTATGGAACGCAATTCAGGGTCAACTGGACCAACGGCAGCGGCAACGGGCGTATCGTCGTGATGAAGCAGGGATCGGCAGTGACCTGGACCCCCTCGGACAATGCAACCTATACCGCCAATGCATCATTCGGGACCGGAATGAATCTTGGTGACGGCAGTTATGTCATCTACAACGGCGTCGGGACCAGTGTGGACGTGACCAATCTTACGGTCAGCACCACGTATCATGTTGCCGTGTTTGAATACAACGGTCTCTCCGGGATGGAAAAATATAAAACAGCCGATCCTGCGTCCGGCTCCGATCTTACGAACAGTGCCTCCGGTTATCCGTTCGATACGACATCGGGATCCGCATTCCGGTATAGCAATAATGGTTATTCTGGCTCCAATGATGCCTTTGCGATACCGGATGGGTTCACGTATGAGTTATGGACAAAACCGTCATCCATTGGTTCGCAGATGGTGATCTTGGATCATGGGGATGAGTATATGTGGATCGCCATTGACGCGACCGGGAAATTCTTTGGCCGCATGTATGATGAGAATGCATCAAGCAATGTGGAGATCACCGGAACCACGACCGCCGTTGCAGGTCAATGGTATCATGTGGCATTGACCGGAGCGACGGGAAGTCCATTAAAGCTCTACGTTAATGGTGTGCTTGAGGCCACTTCCGGCGGTTCTATTGGAGAGCTCGTTGCGGGGACGCAATGGCTGTATACTGCAACGGATAATGCGGAGAATTATTATTACTCCGGCGATATCGATGAGCTGCGTGTTTGGAGTGATATCAGAACGGAATCCGAACTTCGCGGGAATATGTATAAGACCCTTTCCGGGATCCCGGCAAATCTCATTCATTATTGGCAGTTCAACGAAGGGTCCGGTACCACGGTTGAAGATATTGTGGGCGAGAATCCCTTTGGTCTGGGCGATGCATCGTGGGTCTCCTCCGGTGCACCTGTCGGCAGTGCCAACATCTCGACCGGGTCCGTGGCAGCCTCTAACAATGGTCCGCACACCTTCGGTGATGTCACTCTTACCATGACCGATGGATTCGATAATCCTGTCGATGTTGTGGTCTCCGAGCTGGCAGCGGCACCGAGCAATTATCCGACGGGATATGCTTCCTCTGTCGGCGGGAAATACTTTGTGATCAATCTGTTCGGTACTCCCGGCACATTCACCACCAGTCTTACGCTCACGTTCGGTCCTGGTGCGATCACGACCGCCCAGCATAATGATCCGGGTCTGTTGTCTCTGTATAAACGCGAATCCAACTCCAGCGGAGCCTGGACCTTGGTCGCGACCGCCACGGCGGCAGATTCCGTCACCGGTCAGGTGACCTGGGCCGGCATCACCTCGTTCAGCCAGTTCCTGGCGGTGAGTTCGGACAATGAGGCACCGCCGACCATAACCTTTACCAAGAAGAACTACGCGGACTGGACCTCCGGTCTTGGACATGACCGTATCTCGCCGACGGTATGGCTCACCCGTCGGAATGACCGGGGTCTCTTCAACCTTGCGCAGGAAGAAAGCTATGATAGCTATGCCGGCGGTCCGTCGCTCACGGAATGGGCATTTGGCACGACGGCGAATGTCGGTTCATTGACGTTCGACACGTGGTACAATACCCATGCCGGGGATCCTCCTTCAACAGTCAATCAGGATATGGTGATCCATCTTGTCACCGAGGATGTCTATCTTGACGTCAAGTTCCACTCGTGGACGGAGAACGGTGAAGGGGGCGGCTTCTCGTACACCCGTTCGATGATGCCGTTCGAAGTGTTGCCGAAGAATCCTTCGAATATCGCAGCAACATCCTTCACGGTGAATGGTCTCGTCTACTCCAAGAACTCCACGGCGGTGGCACGGGTGCTGTACGGAACGACCAGCGGCGTGTATACGGATTCGGTGCTCGTTTCGCCGGGTACGATCCCGCTCGATACGCTGCACTCCATCGCAGCGACATTGACCGGATTGACCACGCTCGACACGGTGTTCTACGTTATTTCGGCGACCAATGCCTCTGAGTATAGAAGGACCGGTGAGGTAAGCGTCATTCCTCATACGATCCAGTATTGGAGTTCGGACAACGGTACCATCACATTCGAAAAGTCCGATTATGCCGACTGGACCCAGGAGGCGAACCAGGACCGCATCACGGACGCTGTGTGGATCACCCGTAAGAACTCCCAGGGTATCTTCAACATCAGTGCCCAGTCGGGCTATAACAACACTGCACCGTCCGGTACGGAATGGGCAGCAGGATCGATCGCCGACGGCGTTGAGAATCTGACGTTCGGTACGTGGCACAATACGACCCTGAATACATGGGGTGATAAACCCAACATGGTGGGACAGGCGATGGTCCTTCATCTGATCGATGAGGATATTTATATCGACATCACGTTCAACTCCTGGACCGACAATAGTAACGGCGGCGGATTCTCCTACACCCGCGGTGCTTCACCGTTGAGCGCTTCGTTCACGAGTGCGACCGGAGTGACCGCATCGGCTGCATCGTTGGCCGGTAAAGTGCTCTCCATCGGCAGAACGGCGACGGCGAAATTCCTCTACGGCACCACGAGTGGTGTCTATACCGACAGCGTTGCTGTAACCCCGGGTACGATCGACCAGGATAGTCTGATGGTCGTAACGGCAAACCTCTCCTCGCTGAGTTCGGGTGCCACGTACTACGTTGTCGTCGCAGCACTGAATGATACCTTATATGTGCGCAGCGGCGAGCAGTCGTTCGTGACGCTCTCTGCTCTGGCAGGGAATGCACTCCGGTTCGATGGCAACAATGACCGGGTCGAAGTGGGCAATGAAAGCGACTTCGATTTCACCACGGCGGTGACGTTGGAAGCGTGGGTGAAACCAGGCAAGGTGACGGGGCAGCAGGGTCTGATCGCAAAGGATGACGGCGATGGTGCACATCCGTATCAGATCCGGCTGGATGGTGATGAGGTCACCTTCGGATTCTACAGTGGTGGGATCGATTGGAACCCTGTGGAAACCAATGATGCCAACCTGACCGTTGGAACATGGGCCCATATCGCAGGAACGTATGATAAGGATACGGCGAAGATCTATGTGAACGGCGTCCTGAAAGCAGCGGTCCATTACACCTTCGACATCCCGACGAACAACACCGCGCTCCGCATCGGTGTGACCAATAACGGGAATAACTTCCAGGGTGTGATGGATGAGGTGCGTGTGTGGAATGTTGCCCGCACGCAACAGCAGATCCAGGACAATATGAACATGCCGTTCACCAGTGCGCAGTCCGGTCTGGTGGGATACTGGCAGTTCAACGCGTCCAGCGGCTCGGTAGCACAGAATCACGGCACCGGCAGCAACGGTTCGCTGGCCAACTTCGATTTCAACTCGAATAGCGGCTGGGTGGCGAGCGATGCAGTGCTCGGACCGCTGGCAGTGTCTATCAGCCAGGTCTCTTCCGTCTCGAACGCCGGTGCAACAGTGTCCGGAAATGTCTACTCCTTCGGCTCCAACGCAACGGCGGTGGTCCTGTATGGAACGACGAGCGGTGTCTATACGGACAGCGTGAGTGTGACACCCGGTTCGATCACTCAGGATGCGTTGACCTCGGTCTCCGGAGCGT